>JBBRYY010000055.1:0-17140 GCA_038237245.1 Gemmatimonadales bacterium
AGTTGCCCCTCCTGGGATCGAACCAGGACTCTTCTGCTCCAGAGGCAGACGTGTTGCCAGTTACACCAAGGGGCATTACGATCCCTCCGCCACGTAACCACCTTCGATGCTCGGCAGAGACGGGAATTTTATGGTCAATAGCACCCCCCGGCAACCCCAAGCCGCTTAACCCGCTCCTCCGCCTGCTGATATACCGAGCCCTGCCGTGACACGGCGCCCAGCGAACCGTCCTCTTCCGTAGGCCCTTCGCTTCAACGGTCGCTTCGTCGCCAATCACAATCGCCATGCCCATCTCCGTGCTCGAGCGCTCACGCGTCCTCGCGACCCTCGTCGCCGCCGCCCTCCTCGCCGCAGCTGGCTGCTCGAGTGATCACGGCACCCCTACCGCACCCGGAACCGGCGCGCTCGCGGTCACCGTCAGCGGTTTGCCATCTGGCGCCAATGCATCCGTCGTGGTCACCGGGCCGGCGAGCTACTCGCAGACCATCGCACACAGCACCACCCTCTCGGCGCTCGCGCCCGGCACCTACCAGCTCACCGCATCGAGCGTCGCGTCGCACGACACGAATTACGTTCCGTCGCCTTCGACCGCGAGCGTTGCCGTCGCCGCCGATGCCGGCGTCGCCGCTACCACCGTCGTCTACACGAAGAGCGTGTCCGCGCCCACGCTCGACCTCTCGATTCGCGCGATGTACCTCACGCAGAGTACGCAGACGACGGCCGGTGCGGTTCCGCTCGTGCAAAACCGCGACGGCTACCTCCGTGTCTTCGTCGTCGCCAACCAGTCGAACACCGTCGCGCCGCAGGTGCGCGTGCGCTTCTACGTGAACGGCACGCAGCAGGGATCGCCCACCCTCATCGCGGCGCCATCGCAAGCGGTGCCGACGTCGGTCAGCGAAGCGACGCTCGCGAGCTCGTGGAACATGTCCGTCCCCGGATCGATGATCAAACCGGGACTCTCGATCCTCGCCGACGTCGATCCCTCGCATGTCGTCCCGGAAGTGAGCCGCAACAACAACAGCTTCCCGACGACGGGAACGCCACTCGCCCTCACGGTCAAGAATCTCTCGACCTTCTACATCCGCTTCGTCCCGATCACGCAGAGCACGACTGGCCTCACCGGCGCCGTCTCGAGCTCGAACAAGGATGCGTTCATGGTGAAGACGGTGAAGATCCATCCGGTCTCCGCCTACAGCGCCGACGTCCATGCGACGTACACCTCGAGCTCGCTCGCGCTGACTCCGAGCAACAGCAACGGATCATGGACCGCACTGCTCGGCGAGATGCAGGCACTGCGCGTCGCCGAGGGGAGTCCGCGCAACTACTTCGGCATCGTGCACGTGGGCTATACCGGGGGCATTGCTGGCATCTCCTACATTGGCGCGAATGCGAGCCTCGGCTACGACGGCGGAAACACGGCCGAGATCGTCTCGCACGAGCTCGGACATTCGTGGGGGCGCTCACACGCGCCGTGCGGCATCAACGGCAACACCGATCCGAGTTACCCGTACCCGCAAGGCGACATCGGCGTCTACGGCTTCGACGTCGCGACGAAGACGCTCTATCCGCCCGCGACGGCCGAGGTGATGAGCTACTGCCATCCGCAGTGGATCAGCGACTATACGTACACCGGCGTCTACAACTGGCGCGCAACCCACCCGAGCTCGGCGAGCGTGGTGAGCGCAGCGCTCGAGCCGTGCATCATCGTGTGGGGACGCATCATCGATGGGCGCGTCGAGCTCGAGCCATCGTTCCAGTCGCTGACGCATGCATCGCTCCCCGAGCGGAGCGGCGCGTACGCGGTGCGCGCGCTCGACGCGAACGGTGCGCCGCTCTTCGCGCTCTCCTTCGAGGGAGACTCGATCGTCGACGCGCCGGGCGCTGGTCGCTCCTTCGCCTACGCGATCCCGCTGTCGCGCGCCCCGCGCCCGATCGCGTCGATGGTGCTCGACGGACCGCGCGGCTCCGACGTGCGCCGCGCATCCTCGCCCGCGGCATCGAGCCGCGGAATCGCGGCAGACCGGGTGGCCGCCATCGCGGCGCCGACCGTCGCGCGCCGGGTGAGCGGTGGCGCATCGATCACGTGGGACGCGCAGCGATATCCGCTCGTCGTCGTGCGCGATGCGAAGACGGGTGAGGTACTCTCTCTCGCGCGAGGCGGGAGCGCGAACGTCGCGACGAGCGCGACGGAGCTCGAGCTCACGATGTCCGACGGAGTCGAGAGCACCGTGCTCCGCTCGCACGTCGCGCAGTAGCCTCGAGCGCCGCGTCGGTACTCTCGTCGCGGCCGAGCATCCCGAAAACACGAACGCCCAGCGAGTAAACTCGCCGGGCGTTTGTCATTTTCTGCGCTGTGCCACGCGCGCCGTCATTGGAACTCTGCGTCCTACCGAACAGCGGCGGGCAACGTGCCGATCGCGGCAGTTGCGACACCAGGTCATTGGAACTATCCGTCCTACCGAACCTGGGCGCAAACTACTCGCGAAATATCTGGAGCCGGAAGCTGGCTCACTCTATGGAGCTGAGGGGGCTCGAACCCCTGACCTCTGCAATGCGAATGCAGCGCTCTCCCAGCTGAGCTACAGCCCCTCGGTGAAGAATGTTCCAAGGCCATCCGGCCTCGTACACCCCTACACAAAAGCCCCGATCGCTCGGGGCTCCCCTCACGCAGACAAAACTAATACGCAAAGGAGGAGCAAGCAAGCACACTGCAGTTACGCCCTAAAGACGCATCTTCGGTCAAATGGTAACAGCTCGCCATCATTGCCATGCGCGCATCCACGGGATACGATGCGCCCATGCTTGGAAACGTATTCTCCGACCTCCATTCCGAAGCCGTCTACAACGCGGCCGATCGCATTCGCGGTGTCGCCAGCCGCACCCCCCTACGCCACTGTCAGGGGCTAACGGATATCACCGGCACCGACGTCTACCTCAAGCTCGAGTGCGAGCAGGTCACTGGCTCTTTCAAGCTTCGAGGCGCCTACAACGCGCTCTCCTCTCTTCACGCCGACGTACGCGCCCGCGGCGTGGTCGCCGCCTCCGCCGGCAACCACGGACTCGGCGTTGCCTACTCGGCGCACGAGCTGGGAATTCCCGCGACGCTCTACATCCCCTCCACGGCGCCCGCCGTGAAGCGCGATGGCATCGCCGCGCTGGGCGCGACCATCGACGCGACGTCCCCTGACTACGAGGCCGCGCTCGTCGTCGCCATGGCGCACGCCGAGCGGGAAGGGATTCCCTTCGTGAGCGCGACGCAGGATCTCGACGTCGTCGCGGGACAGGGTACCGCCGCCCTCGAGATTCTCGAGGAGCTACGCTCGCTGCGCACCGTCGTCGTTCCCGTTGGCGGCGGTGGACTGCTCGGCGGCATCGGGAGCTTTCTGCGTGCGGTCGCCCCGGACGTCCGCATTATCGGCGCGCAAGGCACTCGCAGCGCCGCGATGGCGCGTTCGCTCGAGGCTGGCCATGTGGTGCCCGTCGTCCACGAGATCACCGTCGCGGACGGCCTCGCCGGCGACATCGACGAGTTCGCCCTCGACATCGGCAAGCACGCGCTCGACCTCCTGGCGATCGTGACCGAGGAGGAGATCGAAATGGCGATCGCCTGGCTCTATACCGAAGAGGGGCTGGTCGTCGAGGGCTCGGGCGCAGTGGGAGTTGCTGCGCTCCTGCAGAAGAAGGTGTACAAGCCCGCCGGTCCCGTCGTGGTCGTGCTCAGCGGCGGCAACATCGACGCGGCGCGCCACGCTCGCATCGTCGCCGCGTACACGCCGTCCGCGTAGCACAGCGAGCGAAAGAGCGAGCGTTACACCAAAGTAGAGATATATTTCACTGATGTCCCTCTCCGTGCGCTTTCTCGGCACCAGCGCCGCACGTCCCACCGTCGAGCGCAACGTCTCTTCCATCGCGGTCATCCGCGAGGGTGAGACGCTGCTCTTCGATTGTGGCGAGGGAACGCAGCGGCAAATGATGCGCTATGGGATCTCGTTCGCGCTGAACGATGTCTTCATCACGCACTTTCACGGTGATCACATCATCGGTGTGATCGGACTCTTTCGCACGCTCGCGCTGCAGGGACGCACGGAGCCAATGCGGATGTTCGGGCCACGCGGAGCGGCGCGCGTGCTCAAGGGCGCCGCGCACTTCGGCGTCGACCGCGTCGGCTTCCCGGTCGAGATCACCGAGGTCGCGCCGGGGCAGCGTCTCCAACGCGATGGCTACGCGATCATTCCGTTCGCCACGGAGCACTCGAGCGAGGGCTCGATGGGCTACACGCTCGTCGAGGAAGACCGGAAGGGCCGCTTCGATCCCGACCTCGCGCGCTCACTCGGCATCCCCGAAGGCCCGCTGTGGGGGAAGATCCACAAGGGCGAGAGCGTGACGCTCGACGACGGGCGGGTCATCGCGCCGAGCGTGCTCGTCGGACCGGCGCGCTCGGGACGCTCGCTCGCGATCTCGGGCGACGCGCGGCCGAGCGAGGCGACGGTGGAGGCCGCGCGCGGGGCTGACCTGCTCATCCACGAGGCGACGTTCGCCGACGAGGAGGCCGTGCGGGCAACGGAGACTGGGCACTCCACCGCGCGCGAGGCCGCGCGCATCGCAGCCGCCGCGGGAGTGCGGCGTCTCGCGCTCACACACTTCTCCGCGCGCTACTCGCGCGATCCGGGCGAGCTGCTGCGCGAGGCGCGCGAGGAGTTTGCCGAGGTCGTGCTCGCGCGCGACGGGATGGAGATCGAGATTCCCTTCGCCGATGCGCACATCGATGTGGCCACCGATCGCGCCGCGGACGATCCCGCTAGTGCGCCGCGGCGCTGATCGGCATCGAGCGGCGATAGAGCAGCGCGATCTGCGTATCGGTGAGCTCGTGCAACACCGCGGCAGCATCCGCGCGCGACGTCACGTTCCGCGCGCCTGGGCCGGCGATGTTCACCCAGTTGTAGCGATCGCGCCGCGAGCTCCCGCCATCGGGGTGCTCGAAGATGATCATGGCATTGGTCGCGCCAGGCAGCATCACCTGCACGATCCAGTCGACGCCGTCGGGCGACGTAAAGCTGCGAGTGCTCACACTCATCTGTCGGCGAACTCCAGTGCGTCGATCGATTGACGGCCGGCGAATCCGCCGTCGCGCTCGTGCCAGTGGTCGATGACTTCCTCGCCCAGCTTCCAGCAATAGAAGATCGAGCGCCCGTCGTGCGTTCCCGGAAAGTCGACGAGCCCCGAGTCGAGCGGGCTTCGAACCTCGGCGCCGAGCTCCGTCACCTCGTGAATGTAACCGTCGATCTCGCGGGCGAGGGCCGTCACCCGGCGCTCGAGCTGCGCGAGCCGCGGATCCGGTGAGTCGGCGCGCTGGCTCGACGTCAGTAGCTCGTACTCTTCCACGAGCTCGCGCCAGGCCGGATAGCGGGTCACGAGATCCTGCACGATGCGGCTCACCAGCGGCAGCGTCCGATTCGCATCGGCGAGTGTGAAGGAAGTCTTCATCGGCGGAAGGTTGCGCGTCGCGAGGCGTGCACGGCAAGGGGCATGATCACATCGCGCTCTCCGACGAGGTTTTGCGCAAGAGCGTTTCCTCGATGATGGCGGCGAGCTGGTCCACCTCGAACGGCTTCCGAAGCACGGGAAGACGGCGAATCTCCGTCGCCTCGCGCACGGTGGCGTTGTCGGCGAAGCCGGTCATGAGCACGATCGCCACCGGGACCTTCGCATTGAGCAGCTCCACCGCGAGCTCGAGCCCGGTCTTCTCCGGCATTAGGATGTCCGAGAGCACGAGATCGAAGCGCAGCGGCGTCACCGCGAGCATCGCCAGCGCGGTCCCGGCATCGCCCACCGCGTCGACCTCGTAGCCGATGCGGCGCAGAAGACGCTGCAGCACTGCGCGCACCCCTTCCTCATCATCGACCACGAGTATGCGCCCAGTGCCGCGCATGGAGGATGCCTGCGGACGCTGGTCCGCCTGCTTTGCGGAGCCGGCGACGATCGGCAGGAAGAGCGTGATGCTCGTGCCTTCGCCCTCCTTGCTGTGCACCTGGATCTGTCCGCCCGCCTGCTGCACGACGCCGAGCACCATCGCGAGCCCGAGCCCCGTGCCGGAACCGATGGGCTTGGTGGTGAAGAAGGGTTCGAAGATGCGGCTCCGCACTTCGGCGTTCATTCCAGAGCCGGTGTCCTCGACGTTGATGGCGGCGTAGTAACCCGGTGCGAGCACACCGCGCTCAGCCATCGTGCGCTCGGTGACGTGCACGCTGCGCGTTCGCATGCGCAGCAACCCCCCGGACGGCATCGCGTCACGCGCGTTTACCGCGAGATTGAGCAGCGCCTGCTCGAGCTGGCCAGCATCGATCTCGATCGTGATTGGCGTATCGGTGAGATCGGTCTGGAAGCGCGCGGCGTGCTGCATCAATCGCAGGAGCATCCGCTCGACGTGACGCACGATGTCGTTCGGATTGATGATCGCCGGCCGCGATTCCTGCCTCCGGCTGAAGGCGAGTAGCTGCTTCGTCAGTGCAGCGGCGCGCTTCGTCGTGTCCTTGATCTCCTCCGCCGCCTCGCGCCGGGCGGCGACATCGCTGTCCTCGCTGAGCACGAACTCGGCGTTGGCGCCGATGACCATCAGGAGATTGTTGAAGTCGTGCGCGATCCCGCCGGCGAGTCGGCCGACGACTTCCAGCTTCTGGGTGTGCTGCACCTGTTCCTCGAGCGCCGCGCGTTGCGTGATGTCGCGCGAGTTGAGGACGATTCCCTCGACGGCGGGATCATCGAGCAGGTTGCTCGCCAGCGTCTCCATGGCGCGCAGCGTGCCGTCCGCGTGCACCATGCGGCAGCGCAGGAGCTCAGTGCCGTTGGGCACCGCGGCAACGCGGCCGAGCAGATCGGCAGCCGCGGCCCTGTCCTCGACGGCGACCCACTCGATGAATTTTCGGCCCATGCCGCGCTCAGCGCTCTGCCCGAGCACCCCTTCGATGGCGGGGCTCACGTAGGTCGCGTCGAGCGACGCATCGAGCACGACGACCACATCGCTCGAGTTCTGCACCAGCGCACGGAATCTGGCGTCACGCGAGGCGCGCTCGTTCATCAGCCGCGCGGCTTCGCGCGCCGAGATGCGCTGGCGCGCGATGGCGAACACGGTCATCACGAGCGCACCGACGCCGAGCTGGACCTCGACGCCCTCGCGATTTTCGCGCATGGCGAGAAAGAGCATCGCGAATGCGAGCCCGACGGCGATGAGCGGGATCTCCGCCATCCAGCGGGCGGCGACGCGACGCACATCGTTCACCCCGCGCGCCCGTCTGAACTGGGAGCTCGCGGCGAAGCTGAGGAGGAGCACGCCGCCGAACCAGCAGACGTCGATGAACGTGTTTCGCCGGTAGACGAGCACCTTGATGTCGAGATAGCCGTACCAGAAGTCGGCGATCGAGGAGAGCAGATAGGCGAGTCCGAAGTAGCCGAAGATCGTGCGGCTTCGGTCGTCGGTCGAGCGCACGAGGAGAATCGTGGCGGTGAGCAGCACGGCCAGATCCGCCGCCGGGTAGCCGACGACGGTCGCCTTCACCGCGAGCGACGTGGTCGACTCGAAGGCACCGACGCGAATGCACCAGTACCAGAGAATCATCGTCGCGCCGAGCACCACCGTCGCGATGTCGAACGAGAGCATGATGCGATCGGAGCGGCGGCGTGGCGCGATCGGAAACGAGAGCAACCCGGCGATGGTCAGCAGATACGCGAGGCCGAAGACCGCGTTGGACCAGATCGTGAGCAACGTACCGGGATACAGGATTTCGTTGATCGTGGAGGCAGTTGACCCCACACCATTGAGCATCGAGGCGGCTACGACGAACAGCCAGCCGCGCCGCGAGGCGGGATCGCTCCAGACCGAGCGCGCGGCGAGGGTCGCGAGGACGATGACTCCGAGATCGACCACCGCGAAGCAAAGCGAGTCGGTAATGGCGGAGGCGTGCTTACCGATCGCCCCCGAATTCGCCGCCCACCGGAAGAGCGCGTAGCTCGCGAGAATCGCCAGGGCGAGTGCGGGGACGCTGAGCCCTGACAACCTGCGGAACTGTCGCCCGGATGCGTGCTCGCGGCGGAGGTGGGGGTGGGGGTGGGGTAAAGCGGAGTCGGACACCTACTGAGTGTCGGGAGGCAGGGGTACGGACTTGAGCCGGCACATGGCAAGCTTGGAAGATCGTAACGTCAGACTCCACTCCTCGTATCGTACCGCGAACTGGCGCACGATGGGCTCCATCCTCCCCTCAGCGCCGCTCCGCCAGCGACTGCGCGCGCCGGCGCTCGGCGACCTCGTGGAGGAGGCGGTCTTCGGCGGTTTCGAGGATGAGCTGAGGCACTTGCGCGGGCTTTCCGTCCGCACCCAGGTGCACGAAGGTGAGCCAGCACTCATTCGCGTGGCGCCTGCTCCCGGCAGCGATGTTTTCGGCGTAGACGTTCGCCAACACCGCCATCGACGTCGTGCCGACGAAGACCACGCGCGAGCGGATCTCGACGAGCTCGCCCACCCAGATCGGCTCCTTGAAGAGGATCTTGTCGATCGAAAGCGTCGTCGCCTGGCCGCCGGCGTGCCGCATCGCGCTGAGTGCCGCGCACCGGTCGACCATGCTCATGATCACGCCGCCGAACACCGATGGAATGCGCAGACCGTTTGCGTGCTGCGGCATCATGAGATCGGCAATCACGGCCTCGGACTGGCGTGGCGTTTTGGCGGGACCGGTCATGAATGACCTCTCACAGGGATTCGTGCGTGGCGCGCGGGAGCGCGCAGTCGCTCGTGGGTGGCGGCCGCGAGCCGTGCCCGCGGCGCGCGGGCACGGGGGAGATGCGCCGAAGCGGCGCGGACGTCGTCGGAGTAGAGCGCGGCCTCGTCGAAAGCGCGTGCGAGCGCATGGCGCGTTGCGCTATCGACGCTCGCGCTGTCGACCCAGAAGATGCGACGCGGCAGCGCGGGGAGCGCGGCGATCTTCCATTCGTGCCCAGCGCTGTCGACGAGCGAGAGCATCGCGCTATCGTCTCGCGTGGGATGGGCGACGACGCGATAGCCTGCGTGCTTCCAGGCGATGCCGGATGGCGCGCCGGCGAGCGGGAGACCATCGCGCGCATCGTCCCACCATCCGGGCGCCGAGACGGGGATTGCGGGGAGCGGAAGCGCGTAGCCGCCGGCGCGCGCGCCGTGCCCCGGTGCGTAGAACTTCACCGCCGGCTCGCCGTCGATCTCGGCGATGTTGAAGCTGGCATCGTCGAAGCGGAAGTCGGCGATCGCGCGCGCGGCCTCGTGCGAGGTGGAGTCGTGCGAGGCGCGCAGCGAGTCGCGCGCCTCGGCGAAGAGGGTGCGGCCGCGGCGGAGGATGTACTGGCCGTTGCTCGTCCCGAAGATGTCGCCGACTGTGGGCGCCGCGGCATCGCGCAGATCGACGACGCCACGGCGGGCGGTGTGCCACTCCTCGCTGCCTGTGACCGACAGATCCGCCTTGTACTCGTATGAGAGATACGGACCGTGCTGGGCGATCGTATTCAGCTCGCTCTGCGCCGTAACGTGCGGCTCGGCGTCGGGATCAACGTCTTCCTCGAGCGGGTGATCGCTCGGATGCGCGCGGCCGTACCAGCGGGCGATGTTGCTGATGGTGGTGTCTTCGAAGACGAGCGCCGAGTCGTCGCTGAGGAGGTCGCGGCGGTACATCTGCTGGCCGACGATGAGCGCGTCCGTGTAGGAGCGGTCGTCGTCGGTGATGTAGACCTCGTAGTAGCGTCCGCGGTAGCGCGCGAGATGGAGCGGCGAGCCGCGCGCGCGGATGCCCTCGACGCCGGTATGCACCCAGAAGGTCGAGTCGCCAGCGAGGACGAGAAACTCGCCGGCGGGTGGCGTTCGATGCGGCTCCCGGCAGGCGGCAGCAGCGAGGAGCAGCCCGAGGGCGGCGTGGACGACGAGACGTGGCATTCGCAGCGGAATATAGCGTGTGATGGAAGCGGGCGGTTCGTCGTAGTTTACCGTCGCCGCGTCGCACCGTCGCGGCTCCATCCCTCAGCAGAGCACCCTCCCCGACATGCGCAGCATTCCCCTCCTTCTCCTGACGCTTGCAGCTTGCGGCTCGGGTGAAGGGAAAAGTACGGTCGTCGCCCAGGAGCCGGGCCGTCCGGCCGTCGGCGTTGCAACCACCTCAATGGATTCGTCCGCGAAGCGCGCGCCCATGAGGGTCGACACGCTTGCGAAGTCGTTCGCCGACGACTCGCAGATCGTGCGCGCGCTCTACGTGAACCGGTGGGCGTCGCAGAGCCCGAAGCGCATGCACGAGCTCATCGCGATCGCGGACTCGACGGAGATCAACGCGTTCGTGATCGACATGAAGGACGAGTTCGGGCTTAACTTCGAGAGCGCGGACACGATGGTGAAGCGCAACGCGGGGAACTCGGGGAAGGTGCCGCATCTGCGGGAGCTGCTCGACACGCTGCACGCGCATCACATTCTGGCGATCGCGCGGCTGGTGACGTTCAAGGATTCGGTTGCCGCGCGCAACAATCCGCAGCATGTGATCCGAAAGCCCGACGGCACGCCCTGGCACGACAAGAAGGGGCTGACGTGGGTGGACCCGTACGATCACGCGATCTGGGAATACAACATTCGCGTCGCCGTCGAGATGGCGAAGCTCGGCTTCGGCGAGGTGCAATTCGATTACATCCGCTTTCCCGAGCCGTACAAGAGTCTCCCCGAGCAGCTGTTCAAGGATGCGAACGGCGTGACGAAGCCGCACGCGCTCGGCGAATTCTTCAAGACCGCGTGTCCGCGCGTGCACGCGGCGGGCGCGCGCTGCACCGCGGACATCTTTGGATTGGTGACCACCGTTCCTGGCGCACTGGAGATCGGACAGCAGTGGGAGGAGCTTGCGCCGCACAGCGACGTGCTGCTCCCGATGGTCTATCCGTCGCACTATCCGCATGGGTCGTTTGGTGTGGAGAAGCCGAACGCGGAGCCGTACAAGATCGTCTACGCCGCGATCCACCGCGCGCACGAGCGCGACCTGAAGATCGGCATCACCGCGGGGAACCACGTGCGCCCGTGGCTACAGGCGTTCTCGCTCAAGGGAATGACGCCGAAGTACGGCGCGGCGGAGCTCCAGGAGCAGAAGCGCGCGGTGTACGACGCTGGCTACGACGGCTGGGTGCTGTGGAACCCGGGCTCGGTGTACGAGCCGTATCTCGCCGCGCTCGAGAAGAAGGAAGTATCGCGGAAGAAGGCGTACGCGGCGACCGCGAAGGCGACCGCGGCTACGACGAAATAGCGCGGACGCCGCGTACGAGACGCTCGACCTCTTCGGCGGTCGTGTAGCACGCGCATCCTGCGCGCACCCATCCGGAGCCGCCAATTCCGTAGCGCTCCGCGATGGTTGCCGCGTAAAAATTGCCATTCGAGGCAAAGACCCCCTGCTCCGCCGCGAGCCGCGTTGCGACGGCACGCGAGTCGACGTCGCGCACCGTGAAGGCGACGGTCGGCGCGCGAGGTGCAGCGGCGGGAGCCGGCCCGTAGAGCGTCACTCCCGGAATCGATGCGAGTCCGCTCCACAGCGATGCGAAGAGCGCCGTGCTGCGTTCGTGCATCGCGTCGTACGCACTTTCGAGCCGCGCTCGGCGCGTGTCGCCAATGCCGATCGACGCGAGGAAATCGATCGCGGCCGTCGTACCTGCGAGCGCTTCGAAGTTGAGCGTGCCCGTCTCCCATCTGTCCGGCGACTGCGACGGAGCGGGCGCGAGCTTCGCGACATCGAGCTCGGACATGAGGTCGTGCCGGCCGTAGAGCATCCCGAGGTGCGGGCCGTGCAGCTTGTAGGCCGAGCAGGCGAGGAAGTCGCAGCCGATGGCGCGAACGTCGACGAGCGCGTGCGGCGCATACGCCACTGCGTCGATGAAGACCTGCGCGCCCTTTTCGTGCGCGAGCGCCGTCGCGCGCGCGATGTCGTTGATGGTGCCGAGCGCGTTCGACGAGCCGCCGATGGCGAGGAGCTTCGCGCGCGCGCCGAACTGCTGCTCGAGGCTCGCCCAGTCGAGCGTCCCCGTCTTCGGATCCATGCGCGCGGTCTTGACGACGACGCCACGCTCTGAAACGAGCCGCGTCCACGGCGCGATGTTCGCGTGGTGGTCGAGCTCCGTCACGATGAGCTCATCGCCTTCGCTCAACGTTCGCGCGAGCGCGCGCGAAAGCGCGAAGGTGAGCGTCGTCATGTTCGCGCCGAACGCGACCTCGGCCGGCGCGCAGTGCAGCAGATCCGCGGCGGCTGCGCGCGCCGCGTTTATAATGACGTCGGTCTCGAGGCTCGTGGGGTACGCCCAGTGCGAGTTCGCGTTGTGGTGCAGCAGGTAGTCCGTCATCGCCTCGGCGACGTTGGTTGGTACCTGCGTTCCTCCCGGCCCATCGAAGTAGGCCACCGGATGCCCGCCATGCACGCGCTCGAGCGCGGGGAAGTGCGCGCGGATCTGCGCTACGCTCTTCGCGCGCGCCGCCGGCGGGCTCGTTGCGGACGCCGTCACTTGATCTCCACCCCGGCCCACTGCTCGATCAGCTTCACCGCCTCCACATGATCGGCTTCCTCGCCCAGCATCATGTGCGCGGCGCGAAAGAGCTCGCTGGTGAGCTGCAGCAGCGGCGAGGGGACCTTCTGCTCGCGCGCGACGCCAGCCGCGATGCCGACATCCTTGTCGAGCAGCGCGAGTCGGAAGGTGCGCGGAAAGGCTCGCGACAGTACGCGCTCGGGGAAGAGGCGCTCGGTGCTGCGGCTCATCCCGCTCGACGCGTTGATGACATCGAGCGCCACCGCCGGCGACACACCAGCTTTCGTCAGCGCGGCCAGCCCCTCTCCCGCCGCCCACACGTGCACGGCGAGAAGGGCGTTGTTCACTGCCTTGACCGCGTCCCCGGACCCCGTCGGACCGCAGAGCACGAGCTTCTCGCCGAACGCTTCGAGCACCGGCTTCGCGCGCTCGAACAGCGCGGGATCGCCGCCGCACATCACGGTGAGCGTCCCCTTCTCCGCACCGGCGGTGCCGCCGCTCACCGGCGCATCCATGTACGCAACGCCGATCGCCAGGAGCCGCGCGGCGATCTTGCGCGATGTCGTCGGATCACCAGAGGTACAGTCGATCACCATCGCGCCACGCGCGACCCCGGCGAGCAGCCCGTCGGCACCGTCCAGCAGCGAGTCGACATCCTGCGATGTCGGCAGGCATACCACCACGAACTCCGCGCCGCGCGCCGCATCCGCCGCTGACTTCGCCACGCGCACTCCCGTGCCCGCGGAGAACGCGAACGAGCGCGACTTTGCCGCGGTACGGTTCCACACGGCGAGCTCAAAGGGCGGCTGTGCGAGATGCTTGGCCATCGGCGCACCAATCGCGCCCAGCCCGAGAAAGGCGATGCGTGTCATACCGACAATATGATCACGAACGGTCGCTGATCACAGGCTGAACCAGTACGACGCCTTGATGAGAAAGGTGTTGTCCGGGTGGATCGCGTACAGGTCGCGCACGCTGCCGTGCACGTTGAAGTTCCCGAACGGCGAGCCGTCGTTCTCGTAGTTGCGCCCCTGGGTCCAGACCGCATAGATCGCCGACCCCGCCCGATACTCCCATCGCAGCACGACGTTCGAGTTGAACTCGGCTACGTCGAAGTTGTATTCCGCCACGCCCCCCTGCGTGCCATACGGAAGGAAGCGGCGGTCGTAGTTGTCATTGCCAGGATCGTCGCTGAGCTGGCGCCAGCTGGTGTACCTACCGCTGCTCGCGAACGGCTGCGCGTACACCTGCAGCGAAAGCTTTGGGCTCAGCGTGTAGTCAACGCGGGCAGTCAGCGATACGGTGTTCTGATCGAGGCGGCCAAAGGTGAACGCGGTGTCGGCTCTGTCGCTCGAGATGATGTTGTCGACCCACTGGTTGTTGTCGGAGTTGTGGTCGAAGTGCGGCGCGATCGAGCCGGTGAGGCTGCGCGACAGACGAAAGGCGATCGACGGATCGAGGCCGTAGCCCCACGAGCCCTCGCCGCGTGTGCCCTGTCCTCGAAATGCGAAAACGCCGAATGATGGCAGCAACCGCAACCGAGGGTCGCCATCGACCTCGAGCGACACATCCTGATAGGGCACGCGACGCAAGGCCGGTCCGCCGCGCGTTGCCCGATCATCATAGACTGGAATGAAGCGATGCACACCGATGTTCCCGTGAAGCAACCAGCTGTTCGTCATGGCGCCGTCGAAGCCGAACTGTACATCGTCGTCGGTGAGATGCTTGCTGCTCATGCTCACCGCATTCCACTGGGCATGCTGATCGATGTAGGCGAAGAGCTCACGATAGAGTCCGGTGGGATGTGTGAGGTTCAAGCCGACGAAGGTGCTTTGATTTTGCCTGCCTGCCTCGGTGAGAAAACCAAGATCGTTGATCTCGAAGCCGGGTGAATAGCGCAGGTACGTCTCCTGGAATTGCACGAGCCCGTTCACCTTGTCGAACGACAGGCGTTCCGCATCGCCGCCGAGGGAGGTGCGCGTCGTGTCGTACGCTTCGCCGTCCCGCGGCTTCTGGTAGTAGTGCGTGCTGTTCGCCTGGGTGAGCGCGATGCTCTGCGCCGAGCCGGCGACGGTGCTCTTCACCGCGTAGCCGGAGATTCGATAATCCTGTGCGTGAAAATCGCGGCGGAAGTCGAGACCTCCGGCGTATGCCGTGCGTCGGAGCGAGTCCGCCGAAAAATTATCGAGTTGACGGTTCACACCGGTGAACATCACGCCGATGTTGCCCTTGCTGTCGCCGAGCTCCTGCTGCACACGGCCCACGAAGTAATTGGTGCGTGGCTCTATCGTCTGGGCGAGCGATCCGGCTTCCCGATCCGTGACGGCATCCAGAACGCCGACGGAGAGCCCGTGTTGGGTACGCCCCGTCAGCTTCGCCGCGCCGATGATCGAGGTACTCGTCGGGAGCTGTGCTGTCGTGGACGTATCGGTGATCTCGGGAGCGCGTCCGATGCGCCTCGAGTAAAACAGTCCGCTACACGCTCCGTTGTGGCACTGGAGGTTGAAGCGAAAAATTCCGCTGCCCTCGATGAAGAAGGGGCGCTTCTCCTGATAGAACGTCTCGAACGCGGAGAGATTGATCACCGCGGGATCGGCCTCGACCTGTCCGAAATCCGGATTGACGGTGGCGTCGAGCGTGAAATTCGATGTCACGCCGTACTTGAGGTCCGCGCCGCCGGTGATCTGCTGTTGATGGCCATAGGCGAGCGACGGCGTGGTCGTCGTGATGTTCTTCGTCACCGCGTACGGCATCACCTCGAGGTGGCGCGGCGTGACGAGCCCATCGATGCCGGTGAGCTCACCGAACTGCGAGGCGATCCCCGTGTGGTCCCGCCGGATGAGTGGCCAGCTGTCCTTCTCATTGAGGCGCGCGATGTCGCGGACGACGCTGAAGCCGAAGACGTGGCTCGGCTCGCGCGGAAAGCGCATCTGGCTGAACGGCACGCGATACTCGGCGACCCATCCCTTCGCATCGATGGAGGTGGCGACATCCCACACCCCGTCCCACGAGGGGTCCTCTTCGCTGTCGTTAAAGGTGTAGAAATCCGCTTTCACGCCTTTCGGATTCACTGCGAGCTCGTAGCCGCTGCGCCGGTCGTGATACGAGTCGATCATGATCTTCACGCGATCGGACGGCGTGGAGACGTCGCGCCGGCTCAGATACGCGCGAATGCTGTCGGGATGCGGATCGTACATGCGCACGAGCACATAGAGGTAGCGATCGTCGTAGGCGACCTTCACTAATGTACGAAACGACGCTGCGGCGCCGCTGTTCGGCGACAACTGCTGGAACGCCGTGATCTCGGGGGCCGTGCGCCAGATCGCATCGTCATCCTTGCCGTTGATGACGGGCGGCGTGGCGACGCGCACGGCGACGGCGGAGACGATGGTTGCGCGCGCGGTCGTGCGCGCGCTGTCTGGTCCCTCGCTCGCGTGCAGCGCAAGGGGCACGAGCAGCAACGTCGAGCCGGCGCGCAGGAGCGACTTGAAGGTCACGCGTATCGCGGTCACGAGGAGTCCTACTTCGGTGGATCGGGATCCGCGATCGTGGCGGTCACCTTCAGCAGGTAATCGTCACTGTCGCGGTTTTGCTCGAACGCGATGAAACCGCCTTCGACGGTCTGGAACGAACGCAGCGTGTGAAACTCGACCGTCGTGCTCGCGCTTCCCTGTTTTGCGAGCTTGTCGACCATGTTCACGACGTCGAACTCTCGCGGATTCTGCGGCGTCGTGCCAGCGGCAAACGCCCCGAACTCGAGGAAGCCCAGCGGCGCATTCTCCTTGTTGAAGATACTCAACGGGAAAATCTTCATCTCCCGCGCCGCCGCGCACGCGATGTTGTCCTTCTTCGCCGCATCCGCCTCCTGAAAGTCGATGTCCGCCTCCCAGACAGCGACGCGACGCTGCCCCACCAGATCCTCCGCGGCCTTGCCGAGGAGATCGCGAAAGCTGTCGTCGTCGAGCACTTCCTGCACCTTCTTGAGCTTCCCCCAGAATTTCTCGGGGACGAGATCGCCTAGCTTCTTCTTGAGCGCTTCCTTGATCACCTCCGCCGTCTTCGGATCGACGTTGATGACACCGCCGATCGAGAGCCGTCGATCCTTCCGTGAATCCGAATCAACGCTCGGCTTCTCCTCGACGAACTCGCCGAACCCGAAGCGCGTGTAACCAGCGGCGGTGACGCGTATGCGCTTCTCGCGCGGGAGAAAGAGCACGAGCCCGGCGTCCTCCGGAAACTGCTGCATCGCGTCGCGCGGCCCCGTCAGCACCTTCGAGGGCTTCGTCGTCGGCACGAAGATCATTCGGCCGTTCACACTCACGCTGATGCGCAGGTTGTTCCGCTCCTGCAACATCGTGAGCGAGTCGAGCTTTACCGTCACCTTCTTCACTCCGGTGTCCGCACCCGGCGCGAGCCATCCCATCGTGAGCGTGAAGCCGTACGCATCCTTGTCATCCGGAATGTCCTTCATCGGGATCGTCACCTTCACGATCCGCGGCAGCTGCCCCTTCGGCGCCTTGATGAACTGGATGATCGGATCCTTGATGAACCACTTCGACAGCGGGATCGGCGACTCGCTCCCCGCCTTGTA
>JBBRYY010000056.1:0-17049 GCA_038237245.1 Gemmatimonadales bacterium
AAGTCCATGCCGTCGCTCGCGGATCACAACATCGATTTCGGGAAAGTCCGCTTCGCGTACGGCGAGACCGGCCGTGAGCCGCTCGTCTACACGACGAACAGCGTCTTCAGCGTAGGCCGCTTCACGGAATACGGCGGCGACGCGTCGGGTATTCTCCGCACGATCTACATGGGACAGGCTGGACTCGTCGGGCCGAACGCGGTCGGCAGCGACAGCCTCCGTCCCGAGCGCACGCGAGAGTTCGAAGGCGGGCTCGATTTTGGATTGTTCAAGGGCTGGGCCACGGTGGGCATTTCGTACTACGACTCGAAGACGAGCGACGTCATCTTCGAAGGACCGACGCCACCGTCGAGCGGCAGCACGTCGATCATCAAGAACGCCGCAGTCATCACGAACAAGGGCTGGGAAGTCACGACCGATCTGCATCCGGTTCGTGGCCAGCGCTTCAGCTGGGATCTCGGGCTGCAGTGGTCGCGCAACCGGAACCTCGTGACGGATCTCAGCGGCTCGACGGACATTCTCGTCGGCTCGCAGGCGATTACGAGCACGGTGGCACGCGTCGGTTATCCGACGGGCGAATTCGCCGGCTATGATTTCTATCGCTGCGGTATGGGGCTGACGTTGAACGACGTCGATCTCGATCACACCGCGGCTTCGGCCGGTGGCTGCCTTGCCGCGGATGGCTCGGCGCCGAAGAAGGGAACGCTCTACGTGGCGGGGAACGGATTCCCCGTGCTCAATCTGGATGACCTCGCGGCACTCGGTTCCTCGCAGCCCAACTGGACCGGCAGCGTGCACACGAGCGTCACGTTCCTGAAGAACTGGAACGTGTCCGCGCTCGTCGACATCAAGAAGGGCGGCAAGGCGTTCAACGGAACGCGCGGCGCGCTGTACGTCTACGGCACGCACAAGGACACGGACATCCGCGGACAGACCTTCGTCTTCGGTCCGTCGGCGAACGGCGTGAAGGGCTTCCATGGCGACCCGGCAGTTGCGGGTCCTGGTGCCGGCGCTCCGGTCATCATCGACCAGAACTGGTTCGAGGTCGACGGTGGCGCGTTCGGCGGCAACACCATCGACTTCCTCGAGGATGGTGGCTACACCAAGCTCCGCGAGGTCTCGCTCGGCTACACCTTCACGCAGCCGTGGGTGTCGCGAGTGCTGCGTCTCAACTCCGTCGACCTTCGTGTCGCCGGCCGCAACCTGGCTACGTGGACGCACTACTCCGGTCTTGACCCGGAAACGCAGCTCGGTGGGGCGACGCTGGTCGGTGGCTTCGACTGGTTCAACAATCCGCAGACTCGTTCGTTCGTCGTCACCGTTGGACTCAACCGCTAACACGCGAGGAGGAGAGCACATGAAGAAGTCCTATAAGCTCGCGCTCGTCGCGCTTGCTGCATCGACTATTACGGCAACGGGCTGCAACAGCTTCCTGACCGGCGAAGGGTTGACCAACAACCCGAATCAGCCGACCAGTGCGACTGCAGACCAACTGTTCACGGCCGTGCAGGTCGCGGTGATGGGCGATTGGGAATCGTATCCCATGAACCTGCTGCCGATGTGGGTCAATCAGATCTCCGGCGTGAACCGCCAGTGGCAAAGCTATGCTCAGTTCAAGTCGGGCACCGATAACCTCACGTCGGACCCGCTCTGGATCTCGTTCTATGCGTCCGGCGGCCTTGCCGACATCCGTCGCGGTGAAATCGCTGCTGCGGCAAACGGCAACGTCAAACAGGTCGGTCAATTTCGCGTGATCGAGGCGCTGTTCATGGGCACGACCGCCGATATCTTCGGCGATGTTCCCTACGATTCCGCGCTGACGCCGTTTCCAATGTTCGATCCGCAGGCGCAGGTCTACGCGCACGTACAGGCGGTTCTCGACTCCGCGATCACGGATCTCGGGGGAGCGGGCGACGGTGCGGGCGTTGATTTCTACTACGGTGGCGACTTCTCGAAGTGGACCGCGCTCGCGCACACGCTCAAGGCGCGATTCTACATGCACACTGCCGAGAATGCCGATCTCTCGTACAACAATGCTATCCTCGGCCAGGTGCTCACCGAGACCGCGGCCGGGATCTCATCGGTCGGCGGGTCGTTCAGCTCGAAGCACACGACCAACACCTTCGAGACGAACCTGTTCTATGAGTTTCTCGTCGGCTCGCGAGCGGGCGATGTGGAGCCGGGCGCTACGCACATCAGTCTGGCGAAGCAGCTCAACGACAATGCCGTGCTGGCGTCGCTGTACTCGACGAACAGCTTGGGCCAGTACGTCGGGTCGCCAGCCGGCGCATCTGCCGGCAGCGACATCTCCAGGTACATTTTCCCGCCGGATTACTCGATGGGAATCGTGACGTATTCGGAGAACCTGCTGCTCTCGGCGGAGGCGCACTACCGGCTCGGACAGTTGGGGCCCGCGCTCACCGATTATACGAACGAGCGGTCGGCGTACGGCGATGCTGGTGCGCCGATCCCCGCCGGGGCAAACGGCCTGCTCGTCGGAATTCTCGAGGAGAAGTACGTGCGCAATTTCCTGAACCCGGAAGTCTATTTCGACTATCTCCGGACGTGCGTGCCGAACATTCCGCTTCCGGCGAACGTATCGACGAACTTCCCGTACATCCCGCCGCGGCTTCCCTACAGCTACACGGAGAGCACGACGAATCCGAACACGCCTGCCGATCCGGTAGCGAATGCGGCGTGGCCCAAGCATCCGACTGGCCCGGCTGGCGTGGTGTGCGCCGGACAGGTGGGACGTCCTTGATCCAGTTGCGTGTTGCCGCGCGCCCGACCGATGTCGGTCGAACGCGCGTGCAGCAACCGTCCATCGCTACGTATCGACCATCCATGTTTGAGGAGCATCACCCATGATCAAATCGAAGTTGATGCTTGGGGCAGCGGTGCTAATCGCCGTCGCCGCAGGCTGCGCGAAGAACGAGACCAATGGCATTACGGGCACGACGCAGTTCACGTCGATCCAACTCGCCGATGACCCCGCGTCGTTCACCATTGCAGTTGACGATTCGCTCCCGTTTGCACCAACGGCGACGATCCAGCCGCAGGGGCTACTTGTCTCGAATGGGACGGATAACATGACCTACGCGATCGCCAACACCGAAGTCGCGAAGATCAACGAAAGCGGATACGTGCAGGGTGTCAGCGCCGGAACGACGTCGCTCGTCATCACGTATACGGATGTGGATCATAATTTTGCCACGACGACGTTGGCGGTGCCGGTGACGATTACCGCCGGTCCCTGACCTTTCTCCACGCACGATGAGAATGCGCCCGATCGGAATACCGATCGGGCGCATTTTCGTTGTGCTCATGTTCGAGACCGTTTCCGATCAATCCGGGATCGCGCCTTCCGGGAGCACGTAGGTCAGCGGGTCGACGACTTTCCCGTTGACGTGGATCTCGTAGTGCACGTGCGGGCCCGTCGAGAGTCCTGTGCTGCCGACGTTCGCGATGATCTGCCCGCGCTTCACCTTCTGTCCCGCGCGCACGACGATGCGCGAACAGTGTGCGTACTTGGTGACGATTCCGTCGCCATGATCGATCTCGAGCACGTTGCCGTAGCCCGTTTCGACGGTGACGAGCCGTACGATCCCGCCCGCCGGCGCGACGATCGGCGCGCCCATCGGCGCGCTCACGTCGATCCCCTCGTGCGGACGCGCGTAGTGCAGAATCGGATGGAAGCGCGAGAGCGAGAAGTTGCTCGAGAGCCAGCCGGCCGTCGGCATGATCGATGGAATGCGCGCCATCCGCTCGCTGTTGTGCGCCAGCGTCCCCGACACCTCGGCGAAGCTCGCCGCCAGCGAGTTCGCGCGCTTGATCATCCCATCGATGTCGCTCGTGCCGCCGACTGCCATTTCGGTCAGGCCGCCGATCGCGAGCGTCGGACCCGTACTGTCGGTGTGCTGGGCGGCAGAGTCGGCGGAAAGACCGGCGAGGAGTCGAATCTGCTGGTCGCGGCGGCCGATCGCGCGAAGCGTGTCGTCGAGGCTGTCGAGGCGCGCCTGCATCGCCGTCACACTGCCCAACAGGCTGCGATCATCCGTGTGGCGGAACTTGAGAGCGACGTGACTCAGCGCGACGCCGACGCCCATCGCTGCCACCAGACCAACCGCGCTTGCGCCAATCGCGAGCCGTTTCACGAGCGTCTCGGAGAGTGAAAAGCCACGCGGAGAGTCCGAGCCGTGCGGTACGACGAGAAAGGTCCAGCGGCGCTGTGGCGGCATGCGGCTCTCCAAAAGATGCAGACGGCTCTACCCGGAAAAGACTCGTGCGGGAAGGTTCGGTCACGCCTGTATGACCGCGTTACAGGCCCAAATGTCCGATTCGGAACGACAATTCCAAGTATTTTATCCGCAACGACTTACGGCGCCGAAAGTTAGATTATGGGAATGGTGTCGCGGGGGAAGAGCGGGGCGCCTCTGGTCACCGTCCAGCCAGTCGGATCGAGAGAACCGAGCGATGCAATCCGCTGGTCGCTCACGGCGCCCAGGCCACCCAACTGTTCCCACACTGATTGTGCCCTCTCGGGCATGAAGGGCGCAAGGAGGACGGTCTGAATTGCGAGCTTCCGTGCGAGCGTCGCGAGGGTTTCGTCGAGCGCGAGGGCCTGCGCCGGATCCTTCGCGAGCTTCCACGGCGCCTGGCGATCCACGTATTCGTTGGCGCCCGACACGTTGTGGAGCACGGCTTTGAGCGCGTCGTGCAGCAGGAAGCCGTTCATTGCGTCGAGGTACTCGGCGACATCCGCATCGTCGTGCCGAGCCGAGTCGTTGCTGCGCCACGCGGGTACGACTCGCGCCCGGTACCGGTCGATCATCGCGATGGTGCGGCTCGCGAGATTGCCGAAGCCATTCGCGAGATCCGATGTGTAGCGTTCCTCGAACCGCTCCCACGAGAAGTTGCCGTCCGCATCGAACGGAACCTCGCGCATCAGGAAGTAGCGGAAGGCATCGGGACCGAAGCGGTCGATCGCTTCGCCGAGCTCCAACTTCACCCCCGCACTCTTGCTGAACCGCTCGCCGCCGAGAGTGACGAAGCCGTGCGCCCAGATGCGTTCGGGCAGCGGAATGCCGGCGGCCTTCAGCATCGCCGGCCAGATCACGGCGTGGAAGCGCGTGATGTCCTTGCCGATCACGTGGAGCTGCGCGGGCCAGTGCTGTTTCGGCTCCGCACCGGGGAAGCCCGTCGCGGTGAGATAGTTCGGCAGCGCGTCGAACCAGACGTACGTCGTCTGCACCTCGCCGTCGCTCGTCGGGCGAGGGAAGGGAACCCCCCACGCGAGTCGAGCGCGGCTCGCCGACACATCGTCGAGCCCCTGGCGCAACAGGCTCAGGATCTCGTTGCGGCGCGACTCCGGCTGCAGGAACTCCGGATGCGCATCGAAGTGCGCGAGCAGAAAGTCGCGGTACGCGCTGAGGCGAAAGAACCAGTTGCGCTCCTCCACCCACTCGAGCACGCGCGTCGGATGCAGGATGCATCGGCCGTCGACGATCTCGTTTTCCTGCTTGAACGCTTCGCAGCCGACGCAGTAGTAGCCCTCGTACGACTTCTCGTAGAAGTCGGACGGCGACCGCTCGAAGATGCGCTCGATCAGCGCCTGCACGCCGCTCTTGTGCGCCGGTCCGGTCGTGCGCATGAACTGGTCGTTCGAGATCCCGAGCCGGCGCCACATCGCCTGGAACGTCCCGGCCACCTCATCGACGAGCGCCTGTGGCGTGAGCCCGCGATCCGCCGCCGTCTGCGCCACCTTCTGCCCGTGCTCATCCATCCCGATCAGAAACCAGACGCTGTCGCCGAGCATGCGATGATATCGCGCGATGACGTCGGCGCCGATCTTTTCGAATGCGTGGCCCAGGTGCGGATCGCCGTTGGCGTAGTCGATCGCGGTGGTGAGGTAATACTCCGCCACGCTATTCGCCTTCCGGCGCCGCGGGTGGAGTCTCGCCGCCCGGGCGTCCGCGCCGCCCGCCTCGGCGTCCGCGACGACGATGCGGACGCCGGTCGCCCGCGTCGCCGGCGGGCGTGTCGTCGGGTGTACCGGCGGGGAGTGGCGTGTTCACCAGCGGCGCAGGCGGCTCGCTCGCGCGCGGCGAGGGCACGCGCACTGGCGCGTCCTCCTCGAGCATCATCTCTCCCGCCAGTTCGACCGCAGGCGACTCCTCCTCGTGCTCCTCCACCACCGTGGTCGCGCGCTGCTCGAGCTCCGCCTTCAGCTCCGCGAGCGGCACGACGCGCGTGTCGCCCTCGGGGCCGCGCAGCGTCACGCAGTCGCCGAAGATGTCGTTCGCGAGCACCTTCTCCTCGCCGAGCGACGTCACGAGAATGCGCCCCTCCTTCGGGAAGCGCTTGCGGCTCTGCACATAGTAGTCGTGCTCGTAGCGCAGACAGCACATGAGCCGTCCGCACGCACCCGAGATCTGCGATGGATTCAGCGAGAGATGCTGGTCCTTCGCCACCTGGAGATTCACCGGTCGCAGCTCGGGAAGCCACGACGCCGAACAGTATTCGCGCCCGCACCGTCCGATCCCGCCCAGTCGCTTCGCTTCATCCCGCACGCCGATCTGCTTCAGCTCGATGCGCGTGCGGAACGCCGCCGCGAGATCGCGCACGAGCGCGCGAAAGTCGACGCGCCGCTCCGCCGTGAAGTACAGCGTGAGCTTCTTGCGATCCCACTGCCACTCGGCGTCCGACACCTTCATCACGAGCGCGTGCGCCTTCACGCGCTCCGATGCCTTGCGGCGCGCGGACTCATCTTCGTCGGGGAGCTCGTTCGCGCGGCGCTCATCCTCCGGCGTCGCCGCGCGGAGCACCTTGCGCTCGGGAGCAGCGGTGCCGCACCCGTGCGCGCATCCGCCGCAGCGCGTGGCCGCGCGCTCGCCGATCGCGTGCACGCGCCCGAAGTCCTCACCGCGATCCACCTCGACGATGACGGAAGACTCGACGCGCGGAGGATCCTCGCCGTCCCAGAGGAAGAACTCCTTGCGCTTCCCCTTGAACGCGACCTCGACGAGATGCGGCGCCACGGTCACTCCGTGAACTCGCCCATCGCGAGGAACTTCTCGCGCCTGCGGCGCACGAGCTTCTCGGGGCGGAAGCGGCGCAGCTCCTCGAGATTGCGCACGAGCGCCTCCTGGAGTGAGCGCGCAGACGCCTCGTGATTGACGTGCGCGCCCCCCACCGGCTCCGGTACGATCTCGTCGATGACGCCGAGCTTCATCAATTCCGGCGCGGTGATGCGAAGCGCCTTCGCCGCGCGCTCCTTCATCTCGGTGCTCTTCCCATCCTTCCACAGGATCGCCGCGCACCCTTCCACGGTGATCACCGAATACACGGCGTTCTCGAGCATCAGCACGCGATCCGCGACGCCGAGCGCCAGCGCCCCACCCGATCCGCCCTCGCCGATCACCGTGGCGACGACGGGCACCTCGAGCCGGCTCATCTCGAAGAGATTGCGCGCGATCGCCTCCGACTGCCCGCGCTCCTCCGCGCCGAGCCCTGCCCACGCGCCCGGGGTGTCGATGAGCGTGATGATCGGAATCTTGTACTTCTCGGCCAGCTTCATCAGTCGGAGCGCCTTGCGATACCCTTCGGGGTGCGGCATCCCGAAGTTGCGCTTGAGATTCTCCTTCGTGTCCCGGCCGCGCTGGTGCCCGATGACCATCACCGTGTCGCCGTCGAGCCGAGCCCAGCCGCCGACGATCGCCGCGTCATCGCGGTAAAGGCGGTCGCCGTGCAGCTCGATGAAGTCGGTGAAGGCGAGCTGCAGATAGTCGAGGGTGAACGGTCGGCGCGCGTTGCGCGCGACCTGTACGCGCTGTAGCGGCGTGAGCGTCGTGTACACCGAGCGCCGCAGCTCTTCGAGCTTTCGTTCGAGCGGCACGATCTCCTCTTCCATGCTCAGCTGGCGCTTCTCGGCCGTGCGACGCAGATCGTCGATCTGCTTCTCGAGCTCAACGATCGGTTTCTCGAACTCCATAATCGACGTGCTCATTCAGCTCCCGCGGACGAGTCGGACGCGCTCGGTGCCGAGCAGGGCGCGTAAATCCGTAAGTGCGGCGTTGGTGACCGCGATTCTGAGCGACTTCGAGCGCAGCCGCGCGCTGGTTCCATTGCCATCGTTCCACCGGAGCTCGATCGGCGCCGAGCCGGCGTGTGCATCCACCATCTCGCGAACATCATGCAGGACGTCCGCCGTCACCGGCGCGCCGGCCGCAAGCTCGATCGACACCGCAACGTTTCCAGTCGCTCGGAGCTCCGTGAACGGCGTGACCGACTCGACAATGAACGTCGGGTTGTCGACCTCCTGGTCGCGCTTGGAGTAGCCTCCCTTGAACAGTACGGGAATATCCGCCTTGATGCGATCTCCCAGAAGCGCCCAGGCCTCGGGGAAGACGAGCACCTCGGAAGATCCTGAGAAATCCTCGACTGTCAACCGCGCGAATTCCGAGCCGCTCCGCTTGCTCACCTGCTTCTTGATCGCCGTCACGACCACGCCCAGGAACATCGGCGTCTCGACCCACTTTCCGAGCGCCGACACCGAGTGCGTCGCAAAGATTTCTACCTCGGTGCGGAACGGCTCGAGGGGATGGCCGGAGATGTAGAAGCCGAGGATCTCCTTCTCCTTGGCGAGCCGCTCGCTGTCGCTCCACGCCGAGATGTTGGGCAGGGTGCGCGAGAGTTGCGGGCGCGGCGCTTCGTTGCCGGACGCGAGGCCGAAGAGCGAGCCCTGTCCACTCGCGGCCTCGTCCTGCTTGAGCCCCGCCTCCTGCAGCGCGGAGTCGAGCGCCGAGAGGAATTGCGCGCGATGCCCGCCGAGCGAGTCGAGCGCGCCCGATGCGATCATCGCCTCGAACACGCGCTTGTTGCAGAGCCGCAGATCGACGCGCTCGCAGAGATCGAAGAGCGACGTGAACGGAGCGTCCGCGCGAGCCGCGAGAATCGAGTCGATCGCCGCGTGGCCGACGTTGCGGATCGCGCCGAGCCCGAAGCGCACGCGCTTGTCGCCGACGACGGTGAACTTGTATCCCGACTCGTTGACGTCCGGCGGCAGCACCTCGATGCCGAGCTCGCGCGCCTCGTTGATGTACTTCACCACCGAGTCCGCGTCGCCGATCTGCGACGACAGGAGCGCCGCCATGAACTCGGCCGGCCAGTGCGTCTTGAGCCACGCCGTGTGGTAGGAGAGGATCGAGTACGCGACCGAGTGCGACTTGTTGAAGCCGTAGCGGCCAAACGTCTTGATCTGCCCCGCGATCTCCTCGATGATCGCGGGCTTGTGCCCTCGCGCGATGGCCTTGCTCGAGAACTTCGTGAGCTCGGCCTCGATGAGCGCCGCGTCCTTCTTTCCGACTGCCTTGCGGAGCACGTCTGCTTCGGCGAGCGAGATCCCGGCGAGGATCTGCGCGATGCGCATCACCTGCTCCTGGTACGTGATCACGCCGTACGTCGGCGCGAGCACCTCGGCGAGCTCCGGGAGCGGATAGGTGACCGCCTCTTCGCCGCGCTTGCGCGCGATGTAGACGCGATGCATCCCGGCGTCGAGCGGACCCGGGCGCATCAGCGCGTTGGACGCAACCAGATCGTCGAAGCGATCGCAGCGCATGCTCTTGAGCATGTCCGTCGCGAGCGCGGATTCGAACTGGAAGACGCCGGCGGTGCGACCGGCGCGGAGCTGGCGGTAGGTCTCCGGATCGTCGAGCGGAAGCTCCTCGAGCTTCGGACGCGTGCCGGACGTCGCCTCGATGAGCCCGAGCGCATCGTGGATGACGGTGAGCGTCGTGAGCCCGAGGAAGTCCATCTTGAGCATGCCCGTCTTCTCGAGCGCGTTCATGTCGTACTGTGTGACGACGATCGCCTCATCGTCGCGCGAGCCGCCCGCGCCCTTCGAGCTCTGCGTGCAGATGGGGACGTACTCGTCGAGCGGGCCCGGCGCGATGACGATGCCCGCGGCGTGCACGCCGGCGTGGCGCGAGAGCCCCTCGAGCGCAATCGCGTAGTCGAGCAGCTGGCGATAGCGCTGGTCGTTGCGATAGAGCTGCTTCACCTCGGCGATCTGCGTCGTCGCTTCCTTCACCGTCAGCGAGAAGTTCGGCTGATTCGGGATGAGCTTTGCGAGCGCGTCCGTCTCGGCCGGGGTGAAGCCGAGTACGCGGCCGACATCCTTGATCACGGCGCGCGACTTCATCGTGCCGAAGGTGATGATCTGCCCGACCGACTCGCGCCCGTACTTCTGGCGGACGTACTCGATTACCTCGCCGCGCCGCTCGAAGCAGAAGTCGACGTCGATGTCGGGCATCGAGACGCGCTCGGGATTCAGGAAGCGCTCGAAGAGGAGATCGAACTTGAGCGGACAGACATCGGTGATGCGCAGCGCGTAGGCGACGAGTGAGCCGGCGGCCGAACCACGCCCCGGGCCGACGGGGATGCCGCGGTCGCGCGCGGCCTTGATGAAGTCGTAGGTGATGAGGAAATAGCCCGCGTATCCCGTCTTGGTGATGACGCCGAGCTCGAAGTCGAGCCGCTCGCGCACTTCGGGGGGCAGCGGGTCGCCGTAGCGCACCTTCGCGCCCTCTTCCGAGAGGCGCACGAGGAGCTCGTTCTCGGTGCCGACGCCACTGGGCAACGGGAACGACGGCACGTGGTAGGTCTTCGAGAAGGGGACCGAGATCTCGTCGGCGATCTTGAGCGTATTCTCGAGGACATCCGGGCGCCCCGGGAAGCGCGAGGCGATCTCCGGGGCGCTCTTGAAGTAGAGCCCGTTGTCGTAGCGCATCCGGTCGTGATCGCTCCTGTCCTTTCCGAGCCCGATGCAGAGGAGAACGTCGTGCGCGTCGTGATCGGTATCGCGGAGGAAGTGCGCGTCGTTCGTCGCGATGACCGGAATGCCCGTCGTGGCGGAGAGGTCGAGGACGAGCGCGTTGAGCTTCGACTGGAGTCCGCCCGAATCGTGAGCCTGGACCTCGAGGTAGTAGCGGTCGGGAAAAGCGTTCGCGTACCAGGAGGCGACGCCCGCGGCTTCCTCGAGTCGACCCTCGAGCAGGTGCGTCGCGACCTCGCCGGCGATGCAGGCGGAGGAGACGATCAGTCCCTCGGAGTACTTCGCCAGGAGCTCGCGGTCGACGCGGGGCTTGGTGTAGAAACCCTCGGTGTACGCGAGTGATGAAAGCTTTACGAGGTTTCGATACCCGATCGCGTCCTTCGCGAGTAATACCAGGTGGTAGTAGGGCTTGCCGCCGTTGCGCGGGCGGGAGCGCTCGCGTCGGTCACCGGGGGAGACGTAGGCCTCCATGCCGATGATGGGCTTGATCCCGGCTTTCTTCGCCTTCTCCTGAAAGTCCCACGCGCCATGGAGATTCCCGTGGTCGGTGATGGCGAGTGCGGGCTGCTCGAGCTCCTGCGCGCGGGCGATCAGATCGCCAATGCGGTTGGCCCCGTCGAGGAGCGAGTACTCGGAATGACAGTGGAGATGAACGAATGACATCTGGCGCCGGAAGGGGCATTACAATGCGTCCGCGCGGCATGGATCGCGCTGGACGACGGCTCTCGCGGACGGACGGCGGAGGGTGAAGCTCGGATAAAATACTGGCTCGAAGCCAGCGCGCATTTGCCTCGAATAATATGCTGCCGGGTCTCCCTTGCCTATCGGTTCGGCGGCCTCGCTTCTACAATTCGGCTGGAACCATACGGACAAAGAAGGATAACATCTGTTTCCGAATTGCCCGCGGGGAGACATACGCTCCGGGGCCTCTCCCTTCGCCAACGCCCATGCGCAAAATCCTGCCTTCACTGGTGCTCGGAAGCGCCTTACTGGTCTACGTCGCGGCCTGCTCGGATTCCTCCGCCGGCCCCATCACGCCGGGCGGCACCTGCAGTGTATCGACGTTCACGCTCGCGCCGCTCGAGGGGCGCACCGTGTCGGCGGCGGATCTCCCCTGCCTCACGATCGCGCCTGACGGCGGCACCTATCTCATCGTGCCGCAATTCGCGACGGCGGATGCGCCGGTTACGACCGTGACGTTCAAGCTCGCGGCGGGCTCACCAGCGCCAGCCACCGGCAATGTCGTGGCAGCCTCCAAACGCATCTCGCCGATCGCGCGCAAAGCGGATCTCGGCCAGCTGCAGCGTAGCTTCGACGGGATGCTGCGGCAGCGCGAGCGCACGCTATCCGCCGCAGCGCGCACGAGCGGCTCGGCCGGTGCCGGACCGCTGGCGAGTCGCGTGCGCGCGAGTGTGGTGCCGCCGACTACCACGACCTTCAAGGTGCGCAATTCGTTGACGGGGAGCGGGACCACCCTCGACACGGCGAACCTCAAGTACTCCGGATCGCACCTCTTGATCTACGTCTCCAAGAATGCGCCCGGGCCCGCGAATGGCGTCAACGGCTTCAGCGACGCGCAGATCGCAGCCCTCGGCAACACCTTCGATCTCGATCTCTACACCATCGATGTTGCGACCTTCGGTGCACCCACCGACATCGACGCGAACGGACACGTGATCGTGCTGCTCTCGCCGCTCATCAACAAGCTCACCGACCGCACGGTCTGCACGACGCAGGGCTATATCGCCGGCTTCTTCGACGCGACGGATCTGCTGCCCGCCGTTTTTCCTGCTGCCTCGAACGGCGAGGAGCTCTTCTACGCGCTCGTTCCCGATCCCGCAGCGACGTTCAGCTGTGCGCACTCCATCGCCGCCGTCGAGCAGCTCACGCCGTCGACGTTCATCCACGAGTTCCAGCACATGATCTCCTTTGGCCAGCACTCGATCATCCGAGGCGGCAACGATGAGGATCCATGGATCAACGAGGGATTGAGCCACGTCGCCGAGGAGCTGGGCTCGCGCTATTACGAGAACCGCTTCCCGCCACCGTCAGGGCGCACGGATCCCGGACAGGCCTTCCCCGATTCGTCGCAGGGCTTCATCACCGGTGATCTGTACAACTCGTATCACTACCTACTCGACCCTGCGAGCACCGACAGCACGGACAAGGCGTCGGTGAGCAACTGGGGCACTGGAGACGGAACGCTCGTGCAGCGCGGGGGCGCGTGGCTCTTCCTTCGCTGGCTCGGCGATCAGCAGGACAGCCTCGTGTACGGTCGGCTCGATCAGACGACGAACACCGGCGTCGCGAACATCCAGGCGGCATCGGGCACGTCGTTCCCCACCCTGTTCGGCGAGTTCGCGCTCGCGCTCTACACCGACAGCCTCCCGGGCATTCCGCGTGCGTCGATTCCCGCCGCGTATCGCTTCACGTCGAGGAACTTGCGCGCGCTCTACGCGAAGCAATCGATGCGTAACAACGACCAGTTCCCGGATGCGTTCCCCATCCTGGCGAGCGCGCTCGCCCCGTCGTCGACCGCCACCGAGGCGATGTATCCGGGAACGATGGACTACTTCATCCTGAGCGCGCCGGCGAGCGGGAGCAACGTCGTGCTCACCTTCGCGCCCGCCACCGGCAGCTCGTTCAACTCATCGCTTGGCGCACAGGTGAGTGTCTTCCGCTGCCCGAGCTCCGCGGCTTGCCCATTGTCCGTTCATTAGGCGGCTTCCGCAATGACGATCGCGCGCATCGCGCGGAGGACGGCGGGAGCAGTGGCTCTCGTCGTCCTCGCCTTTTTTACCCTCGTGCCCATCGGGCGCTATCTCGCGCGCGCGGGGTGGGCCGAGGCGGAAATTTTGCGGCGCGCGCGGCCGATCGCAAAGCTCGTGGCGGATCCACTTACGCCGTCGGCGACGCGTCAGAAGCTCGCACTCGTGCTCGCCGCGCGCGCCTTTGCCGCGGATTCCGTGAAGCTCGCGGCGAAGGAGAGCTTCACCACCTTCAGCCACCTCGACCGCGACACGCTCGTCGTCGTGCTCTCGGCCGCGTACCGCGACCGCCTGCGTTTCAGGACATGGTGGTTCCCGATCGTGGGGAGTGTGCCGTACAAGGGCTACTTCGACGTACGCGACGCGAAGCGTGCGGCGGCGGAGCTCTCGCGCGATGGCTTCGATGCCTATCTGCGCCCCGCGAGCGCGTTCAGCACGCTCGGCTATCTGAGCGATCCGCTGCTCTCGACGACGCTCCAGGAGGACAGCGTCTCGCTCGTGAACACGGTGATCCACGAGCTCACGCACAACACCTTCTATGCGTCGGGGCAGGCGGTGTTCAACGAGTCATTCGCGAACTTCGTGGGTGCGCGTGGTTCGGAGTGGTACTACGCGGTGCGTGGCGACAGCGCCTCGGTGCACCTCGCCCAGGAGGATTGGGTGCGCCAGAAGACGCTCGGCCGCTTCTGGAGCGCGGTGTACAACAGCGTCGACTCGGCGTTCACGGCGCATCCGGCGAGCAAGGCGGAGCGGCTCGCCGCGAGAGAGATCGTGTTCGCGGGCGCGCGCGCGCGATTCGCGAGCGAGATCGAGCCGACGCTGCCCGGCTACGATGCGCAGAAGCCGATCGCGCTGCACCTCGACAATGCGGCGCTGATGTCGCGTCGCCTGTATCGCACGGGGCTCGACGACTTCGACGCGGTCTACGAGCGGGAGGGGAAGCGACTGCCGGCTGCCATCGCGCGCATCATTGCGCTCGCGAAGGGGAATGCGAAGGATCCGTTCGCGGCGCTCCGGGCGTACGTGGCGTCAAGGAGCGCCGAAGCGCCCGCGAAGTAGTGCGCGGAGGTCGAGCGGCACGCCTGGCGGCGCCTCGGGCGCGAGTATCGGTGCGGGAGCGGGGTAGGCGGCCATGCGGCGCATGCGATCGCGCACCCCGACGTCGATGAAGCGCGAGAGCTGATCGATGGTGTAGTCGCTCCCCCAGCGCGCGCCGTAGCTGTTGAGCGGATAGAGCACGGCGAGGTGGTGGCGCGCGCGCGTCATCGCGACGTACATGAGGCGGCGCTCCTCCTCCATCTCCTCATCGCTGCGCAGTGCGCGCGATGACGGAAACCAGCCATCGACGGCCCAGATGACGAAGACCGCGTCCCATTCGCGCCCCTTCGCGCTGTGCGCGGTGCTGAGGATGAGCGCGTCGTCGTCGGTGCTGCTCCCGCTCGCGAGATCCTGCGTGGCGGAGGGCGGCTCGAGGGCGAGCTCCGAGAGGAAGGCCGCGCGCGACGGGAATTTGCCCGCGATGATCTCGAGCTGGTCGAGATCGGCGAGGCGCGGCTCGACGCGATCGTAGCGCTCGCGCAGGATCGCGTCGTACATGCGTCGCAGCGCGGCGATCTCCGTGGGCACGGCGCGGTCGACGTTTCCATCGCGCAGCGCGGCGAAGAGCTGGACGAGCGCCGTGTAGGCTTCCCTCGCGCGAGGCGGCGGCGTGAGCTCCGTGAGTGCCGTCGGATCCCAGCGGCGCGCCTGCAGCAGGTCGATCGCCGTGCGCGCCGTTGCATCGCCGATACCGGGGAGGAGCAGGAGCACGCGGAACCAGCTCACCTCGTCGCGCGGATTTTCGAGGATGCGGAGGAAGGCGAGGACATCCTTCACGTGCGCAGCCTCGAGGAACTTGAGCCCGCCCCACTTCTCGAATGGAATCTTGCGGTTGGTGAGCTCGATCTCGAGATCGGCCGACATGTAGCCGGCGCGGAAGAGCACCGCCATCTCGCGAAGCGGCGTCCCCTGCTCGTGCAGTTCGAGGATGCGGTCGACGACCCAGCTCGTCTGCTCGTGCTCATCCTTTGCGGCAACGAGCGCGGGCGCCTCGCCCCCGGTGCGCTGCGTGAAGAGATTCTTGGTGAATCGCTGTCGCGCGCGCGAGATCACCGTGTTGGTGACGTCGAGGATCGGCTGCGTCGAGCGGTAGTTGTGCTCGAGCGCGACCACCGTCGTCCCCTCGAACTGCTTCGGGAAGTCGAGCATGTTGCGCACGTTGGCGCCGCGGAAGGCGTAGATGCTCTGGGCGTCATCGCCGACCACCGTGATGTTGCGGTGCGTCGCCGCCATTGCGCGGAGGATGCGCGCTTGCAGCGCGTTGGTGTCCTGATACTCGTCGACGAGCACGTGGTCGTAGAGCGCCGCGATACGCGCGCCGAGCTCGGGCGAGCCCTCGAGCATCGCGACCCAGAAGAGGAGCAGGTCGTCATAGTCGACGAGATTCCGCTCTTCCTTCCGCGTGGTGTAGCCGGCGAAGACCTTCTTGATGTCGGCGGCGAGCTCGCTGAACTGCGGAAGATCGTCGCGGAGGATGTCCTCGACGGAGATCTCGGTGTTCACATGTCGCGAGTAGACGTGATGCAGCGTCTCCTTCTTCGGAAAGCGCGACTTGCGCTGACCGAAGCCGAGCGCGGCGCGCGACATCCCCATCAGATCTTCGGCGTCGCCCTGATCGAGAATCGTGAAATCCTTCGAAAGCCCCGCGGCGGGGCCGTAGGCGCGCAGCAGGCGATGCGCCGTCGCGTGAAATGTGCCGCCATGCACGCGCGCGCTCGATCCGCCCGCGAGTCGCGCCACGCGGCCGAGCATCTCCTGCGCGGCGCGGCGCGTGAAGGTGAGGAGGAGGATGCGATGCGGCGGCACGCCGCGTCCGAGCAAGTGCGCGACGCGATACACGAGTGCGCGCGTCTTCCCCGTGCCAGCGCCCGCGACGACGAGCAGCGGCCCGTTGCCGAACGTCGCGGCCGCGTGCTGCTGCGGATTCAGCTCCGCCGCGAAGTCGATCGCCTCAGGCATCCAATGCGTCGAAGACAATGCTCAGGCACGTCGGCCCGCCCTCGGCCTTCTGCAGCTCGGAGAGATCGACGGGGACGACGGTGAAGCCGCGCGCTTCGAGCCTCGCGCGCGTGCGCGGAAAGCTCGCCGGCATCACGAGGTGGTCGCCGATCGCGAGGACGCTCGCGCCCCACGGCTCCGACGGATCGACGGGAAGCACCTCGACATCGCGGAAGATGTTCGTCGCGGCCCACTCGGGATTCGCGAGGAGGATGCCGCGCCCCGCGTAGGTGCACGCGGTCTTGAGATGCAGCGCGCCAGCGACTTCGACGGCGAGCACGATGTAACCGAGTGGTGACACGAGCGCGCCGAGCTGGTCGATGCCTTCCCGGTTCGTGCGGCTGGAGAGGCCGA
>JBBRYY010000057.1:0-16798 GCA_038237245.1 Gemmatimonadales bacterium
CACGATCTCGAGCGGATGGTTCTGGTCACTCCGTAACGGCGACACAGGCACACTGTGACATCTCGCACCAAACCCGCACATCACTCCACCCTTCCGTAGATGTGCGTCGCCGCACGCACGCTGTCGTTCATATCGAATTCGTAGTCGCGTCGGCTGCGCAGCGTGAGTATGCGCGAGTTCGCTTCACTGAACTCGACCACAACTCTCATCCGGACGGTTTGCCATGCGTGCCTCACGTACGATCGCTCGAGCGACTCTCGTCGCGTCCTCGTTCTGCGCGGTCGCCTTCCTCGCAGGCTGCAGCGATTCCAGCGGCCCCGCCAACGGCGGCAGCAACAATCTCTCGATCGCGGTCGCGACGCTCACCTCCACCGCCGCCGGTCGCGTCGCCGGGTCCAACGGGATCGCACCATCGCTCGATCGCCAGGTCACGAGTGCCGACAGCACGCATACGCTCGTGATCACCAGCGCAGCGCTCACGCTCTCGCGCCTCGAGCTCTCCACCGTCGACTCCGCCGGTTGCGCCGCGGATGATCATCCCGAGCCCAACGACGACCGCTGCCACGAGCTCACAACGGGTCCGCTCCTCGTCACACTCCCCGTCGACAACTCTGTGATCTCAGTGCTCACGCTTCAGCTTCCCGCCGGAAGCTATCGTGCGCTCGAGGCGAAGCTTCGCGCGGTACAGTCATCCGATGCCGGCGGCGCCGCCTTCCTCGCCGCAAATCCGCAGTTCGCCAACGCAAGCGTGCGCGTCGAGGGCACCTTCGATGGATCACCGTTCGTCTACAGCGGTACGCCCAACGTATCGATCGAAATGAGCTTCGATCCTCCACTCACCGTCGGCAGCTCGGCAACTGCGCTCACCGTCCACGTCAGCATCGATCGCTGGTTCGCGGATCGCAACGGGAACCTCGTGAATCCTTCGACGGCCAATGTGGGCGGCGCGAACGAGTCACTCGTGAACGACAACGTGCGTCGGTCTTTCCACGCCTTCGAGGACAACGATCACCACGGCGACGACGGCCACGGCGACGATGGCTTCGATGATCATGGCAACGATGGATCGGGGCACGCCGGCGGCGACGATCACGGCGGCGACGGCAGCCGCGCTCACTAGCTGCCGATAGTCACACGCGAGCCAATGCTGCGCCGCCAATCACGCGAGAGGCAGTCGCAGCATCGCCTCGCATCCGGGCCCATTCGCGCGATTCTCGAGCGTCAGCGTGCCGCCATGCGCCTCGGCGATCTGCCTGCTCAATGCGAGCCCGATCCCCGAGCCATCCGGCTTCGTCGTGAAGAAGGGCACGAACAGGTTCGAGCTGTCCGCGATGCCATAGCCCTCGTCCCGCACCCACAGTTGCAGCCACGCACCGCTCTCCTGCCATCCTACTGACACCCCGCCGCCCGTCTCCAGCGACGCATCCGCAGCATTGCGCACGAGATTGATCAGGAGCTGATCGAGCTGGTCCCCATCGCCGACGATGTGTACCGGCTCCGCCTCCTGCACTGCGACATGAAGTCGCGTCTCCAGCTTCGCAGTCCGCCGCACCCACGTCGGCACTTCCACCTCATCGTGTCGCGGGCCGGGAAGCCGCGCGAGGATCGCGTACGACGTCATGAACCGGCTGAGCGACCCCGCACGATTCGAGATCACAGAGAGCCCCTGCCGAACATCCTCCTCGGCTTCCGCATCTCGTACCGGTGCGTCGACGAGCGCCTGCAGGCTCTCGGCGATCGACTTGATCGGCGCGAGCGAGTTGTTGATCTCGTGGCCGAGCACGCGAATAATGCGCTGCCACGCCAGGCGCTCTTCGTCGCGAAGGGCCTTGCTCAGATCCGACAACACCAACAGTTGGTGCGGCTGGCCATTCTGCCGGAAGGTGGTGCGACGGAGCTGCCAACGTCCGCCACCGCCCGGCAACATCGTGTCGAGCGTGCGGATCGCATCGCCGCTCAGGCACTCTTCGAGGCCGAGCTCCGCGCCCGTGCGGCCGAGCAGTCGCTCGCTTCGTTGTGCGAGGAGACGCTCGCCGGCGCGATTCAGAAGCTTGAGCCGGTGCGTGCCGTCGAAGGTGAAGATCGCAACGTCGATCTCTTCCATCACGGTGAGCAGAAGCGATGTCGCCTCCACGGTGCTCAGCCGCTGCGATCGTAGCGTCGCGGCGAGCATGTTGACCTCGAGCAGCGCGAGGCCGAGTGCGTCGCTGTCGCGCGCGCCCCGTGCGCGAGTGGAGAAGTCGCCCTCGCGGAGCGCCGCGAGCATGTTCGAGATCGTCTGCAGCGGACGGACCACTCGCTCGCGCGCGGCCATCGCAAACGAGACCCACCACACCAGCACGAAGAGCGTGATCGTCCAGCGCACTTTGCTGTCGTAGTCGCCGAACCAGAGCAGCAGCATCGTCGCGCCGCCTCCCGCTGCGCCGGCGAAGAGCGCCAGCCAGAATACCCTCGACTCGTGCGTCAGCCCCGTGCGCCGGCGCCGGTGGTCAGAGGCCATGCACCGCCAGGCGCCGGTAGAGCGCGCTGCGGCTGATTCCGAGGGCCTTCGCTGCGTGGCTCACGTTCCCATCATATCTCGAGAGCGCCTTCTGAATCAAGACGCGCTCGGCCTCCTCGAGTGTCACCTCCTCGGCCTTTGCGCCCGTTGCGGCGCTCGGACGCAGGGCGAGATCGATCGCGCGCACCTGCTCTCCCTGCGCGAGCAGCACCGCGCGCTCGACGACGTGATCGAGCTCGCGGATGTTGCCGGGCCACGGATGCTCGAGCATCGCCTGCATGGCGGCGTTGTCGAACGATGTGAGCGGCTTCCCGTAACGCGTGGCGTGTTTGCGCAAGAAGAAGTTGGCGAGCGGCGCGACGTCGTCACGGCGCTCACGCAGCGGCGGGAGCTGGATCTCGATGGTGTTGAGCCGGAAGAGCAGATCCTCGCGAAAGCGTCCCGCCGCCACCTCGGCGTGCAGATCGACGTTCGTCGCGGCGAGCACGCGCACGTCTACCTTGCGTGGACGCGCATCGCCGACGCGCTCGACCTCCCCCGCCTGCAGCACGCGCAGCAGCTTCGACTGCTGGTGCAATGGGAGATTCCCGATCTCATCGAGGAAGAGCGTGCCGCGATCGGCGAGCTCGAAGCGGCCCATGCGGTCGGCCTTCGCGTCCGTGAACGACCCCTTCACGTGCCCGAAGAGCTCACTCTCGAACACACCCTCCGAGAGTCCGCCCATGTTCACCGCGACGAAGGGATAGTTTCGGCGCGGCGAGATCGCGTGCATCCAGCGCGCCGCGAGCTCCTTCCCCGTTCCGTGCTCGCCGCCGATCAGGACGTTCGCGTCCGACGGCCCGACGCGGGACATCAGCTCGAGCACGGGTCGCATGCGCGGCGAGTCGGCGATGATCTCGGGCGCACCCTCGCCACGCAGAATCTCGTTCTCACCTTCGAGCCGCTGCGAACGACGGAGCGCGCGCGAGAGCTCGAGCTGCGAGTTCACCGTCGTGAGGAGCCGCGCGTTGTCCCACGGTTTCTCGATGTAGTCCCAGGCGCCGCGCCGCATCGCCTCCACGGCACTGTCGACGCTTCCCCACGCCGTCATGACGATGACGGCCATCGTGTGATCGGCGGCCTGCAGGCGCGGAAGAATATCGAGCCCCTCCGTGCCGGACGTGGTGTCGCGCGAGTAGTTGAGATCCATCAGCACCGCATCGAGCGCGCGCGTCTCCACCGCCGTGATGATCTCGGCCACCGAGCGCGCAGTCTCGATCTCGAAGCCGCGTCCCTTCAGCATCAGGCGCAGCGCCTCGAGCACGTCGGACTGGTCGTCGGCAATGAGGATGCGCGACGGTCGCTCTTTTCCTGAATCCCCGTTGGTTGCGATCACGGAGCTTCTCCTCCTCCCACCGCGTTCGTGAGCGGCACCCGGCTACTCCTCCCGCAGCGTGATGATCGGGTCGAGCCGCGTGGCGCGCCGAGCAGGAATGTAGCACGCGACCAGCGCGACCGCCGCAAGCAGCAGGGAGACGCTCAGTAGGGTGGCCGGATCACTCGCCTTCACGTTGTAGAGCATCCCCGCGACGACGCGGGACAGCGCGAACGCGCCGAACAATCCGATCGCGATCCCGCTCCCTGCCAGCCAGGCGCCGTGCGACAGCACGAGCTGCAGCACCTTCCGCGGATGCGCGCCAAGTGCAAGGCGGACGGCAAGCTCCCTGGTGCGCTGCGTGACCATCGCCGTCATGACGCCGAAGATGCCGACGGCGGAGAGCGCGAGCGCGATCATCGCGAAGATGCCGAGGAGCGAGGCGCTGAATCGCTGGCGCGAAAGCGACGCGGAGAGCACGGTTTCCATCGGCATGATCTTGCCAAGCGTCTGATCCGGGTCGAGCGCGGAGAGATCGCGCTTTAGTGCGGCCGGGACGTTATTGGCGTTGTCCCGCGTGCGCAGGATGAGCGTGAGTCCCGGGTAGGACGCCTGATGGTAGCCGAGGTACATGGCGGGCGCCGCATCCAGGTCGAGCGCCGTTCTGCGCACATCGCCCACGATCCCGACGACGGTTTGAAGCGAATCGGTCGAATAGCCGGTCGAAATGCGTTTCCCCAGTGCGCTCTCGCCAGGATAGTATTTCTTCGCGAAGGCCTCGTTCACAATGATCACCGGGGCGGATGAGGAATCATCTGCCGCCGTAAAATATCGTCCGGCCTTGAGCGGAATTTGCATCGCCGAAAAGAAATCCGTCGTGACGACGTCGAGCATCTCCCCGTGGGCCGGGGGCACTCCTGCGCCGCGCGGCTCATTCTCGAGCGCAAAACCGATGATCATGTTGCTGCCGCCGAGTGGAAGGATGCTCACGCCGGCCACCTGCAGAACGCCGGGGATCGTGCGCGCCTTGTCGAGCACGAGATCATAGAACGCCGCCTGCTGCGCATCCGTCTTGTACTTCGTGCTCGGAAGCGACATCTCGGCCGTAACCACATTGTGAGGATCGAAACCGGGATCGACGTGCTGCAGACGGAGCAGTGTCGCGCTCAGAAGTCCCGCGCCCGCGAGCAGCACCAGCGAGAGCGCGACTTCCGCGATCACGAGCGCGGAGCGCGTGCGGTTTCCTCCGCCCGATCCCGTCACGGAGCGGCCACCGTCCTTGAGTGTTCGATTCAAATCGCCCGCGCTCATTTGGATCGCCGGCATGAGACCGAAGAGCAGCCCGGTCGCGAGCGTCACAATGCTCGTAAAGGCGACCACGCGCCAATCGAGGGTGATCTCGTGCACGCGCGGAAGGGCGCGTGGCGCGATTGCGAGCAGCAGGTCCGTGCCCCACACGGCGAGCAGCAGTCCCGCGATCCCGCCGACGATCGCGAGCAGGATGCTCTCCGTCAGCACCTGCCGGAGAATCACGGAACGACTCGCGCCGACCGCCGTACGGACTGCGACTTCCTTCGAGCGAAGCGACGCGCGAGCGAGCATGAGATTCGCCACGTTGGCACACGCGATGAGCAGAAGGCATCCGACGGCCCCGGCGAGCACGACCAGGGAGCTTCGCGATCCTTTCACGACGTATTCCTGCAAATCCTTCGCATCCGAGCTGAGATTGTGGTTCATAGCCGGATACATCTTCGTGAGGTGCGACGTAATCATCTGCAGCTGCGACTTGAAGGCAGGGAGCGTGGCACCGGGCTTCAATCGCCCAATGCCCTCCAGGTAGTGCATGCCGCGCGACTGCGCGAAGGTGGAGTCTCCCGCGAGCGTAAGCGGAACCCAAGCATCCATGTCGACGGAGCGCATCGGATAGCTGAAGCCCTTCGGCATGACTCCGATGACCGTATAATCGTTCGCATCGAGTCGCACCTTGCGGCCAATCACGTTGTGGTCGCCGTTGAACAACCGCCGCCACGAGTCGTAGCTGAGGACGACCTCGCGTCCCCGTTGCGGCAGCTCCTCCTCCAGCGAAGGGGCGCGTCCGAGGATGGGTTGGACGCCGAGCACGCGAAAGAAATTCGACGAGACCCTGGCGCCGCGCAGCTGCACCGCCGCATCGTTACTGCGAAGACTGAAGGCGTCGTCGGTATAGACGGCGAGGTCCGCGTTCGTGGTGCCCGCCCGCATGTCCACGAAATCCGGCCCCGAGAGAGCGCCGACGTCCGGCTTCCCGCGGTTGGTGCCCCACGCTTCGAGCCGATCGGCATCCGTATAAGGCAACGGCTTGAGCAGCACCCCGTTCACGACACTGAAGATCGCGGCGCTGGCGCCGATGCCGAGCGCCAGGCAGATCACCGCGAGCGCGGTAAATCCGGGGCGCGAAATGAGCATCCGCTGCGCATAGCGCAGGTCGCGAACGAAGGATTCCATGGTCAGCTGACCTCGAATCCGGACTCGCGCAGCTGCTGCTCATCGTGGCGCGCCTGCTCCTGATTCAGATCCTCGACGATCAGTCCGTCGAAGAGATGGATCGAGCGATCCGCATGACGTGCATAGCGCGGATCGTGGGTGACCATAATGATCGTCGCACCCTGCCGGTGGAGATCGCGGAGCAGCTCCATCACCGCCTCGCCATTCGTCGAGTCGAGATTACCGGTCGGTTCGTCGGCGAGGAGAATGAGCGGCTCGCCCGCGACCGCGCGCGCGACGGCGACACGCTGCTGCTGACCACCCGAGAGCTGCGACGGATAGTGCTTCATGCGATGCGACATCCCGACCTTCTCCAGCGCATCGTGCACGCGCTTCTTCCGCTCGCTCCCTTCCATGCCACGATAGGTGAGCGGGAGCTCGACGTTCTCGTACACGGTGAGATCGCCGATCAGGTTGAACGCCTGGAAGATGAAGCCGATCTGCCGATTGCGAACGCGCGCACGCTCGGCAGCGCTCAACTTTCCGACGGGCTCGCCGTCGAGCAGATAGGTGCCGCCGGATGGCGTGTCGAGCAGGCCGAGGATCGACAGTAGCGTCGTCTTGCCACACCCCGACGGCCCCGCGATGGCGAGATAGCCGCCCCGCTTGACCTCGAGATGGATCCCGGACAGCGCGTGCGTCTCGACTTCGTCCGTGTAGTAAACCTTCGTGATCCCATCGAGGCGCAGCAGCGGTGAATCGAGCGTCGTCGTGCCGGCGGAGAAAGGCTGTGGTGTCGTCATTGTGCTCGCGGGGGTAAGGGCTGCGGTGTTGGAGGCGAGGCTGCGGGAGCGGAAAGCGCTATCGTTTTTGAGTGATCGTCATTGCACGCGCACTTTCTCGTGCGCATCCATCGCCGACATGTCGGAGATGATCACGCGATCGTGCACGCTGAGTCCCTGCTTGATCTCGATGGTGTTCACGGAGCTGCGCCCCAGTTTGACGTTCACGCGCGTCGCCTCGGTGCCATCGGGCGACAGCCTGAACATCCCAACCGTGCTTTCGGCCTGTCCGTACGACGGACGTCCGACGTAGAGCACGTCCTTCAGCCGCTCGATCTCGATCGTGCCGTCAACGGAGAGGTCGGGGCGCGCGCCGGGGAGCGTGCCGTCGAGCGAGACCTCGACGCCGACGGTGCCGTTTTGCGCCGAGGGATCGATACGAAATACGTGGCCGGCGATGATCCCGTTTCGCGTATCGATCTGCGTGGGCTGATTGATCTGGATGTCCTTCGCCTGGGTCTCCGGAATGCGCAGCACGGCCTTGAGCTTCCCCGGCTGCGCGACCTTCGCGAGCAGCGTCCCGGGCTGCAGCCACTGGCCCGGCTGGAGCTCCATGTCCTGCACGACGCCGTCGGCACCGGCGAGCACCTTCATCGACTCCACGCGCGCTTCCTGGTAGTGCACGATGTCGCGCAGCTTCGCGACCTGCTCCTGCTGCAGTGAGATCTGCTGCTTGATGTTGTCCGACATCACGGTGAGGCGCTGCTGCTCGATGCGCATGCGCGTCGCGAGCTCGACGCTCTTGTCTCGCGCTCTTCCGGCATCGTTCTTCGACAGGAGGCTATCCAGTCCGCTCGCGACCTCGGCGTTGCGCTGCGCATCGTTGTAGTCGGTGCGCGTCGTCGCGACGACGCCTTCCTGGTTGAGGCGCGCGGTCTCGAGGTTCGTCTTGAGCGTCACGAGCGCGCCCTCCGCACCATTGAGCTGTTGCTCCGCCGTGAGCGCCTCGAGCTGCACATCCGGATTCGAGAGCTCGACGAGCACCGTCCCCGCGTCGACTTTCGCGCCGGGACGCACGAGCACGCGCTCGACGCGGCCGGCGGTGACGGTCGAGACGAAGCGGATCTGCTCGGGCTGGAGCGTTCCCGGACCACGCACCTGGCGCACCATCTCGCCGCGGCGCACGGTGTCGATCCAGAGCGAGCCGCGCTCGACGGTCGGCGGCGCGGCCTCGAGGCGGCTGAGGGCGACGGTGACGCCGATGAGTGCGACGATGGCGGCGCCGATGTAGACGACGCGCCTTCCCTTCTTCGGCGGCTCGCGCTGGATATCCAAAACGTTTCCCGTGGGCGTGAAATCGAACCATCAGCGAGCTCGACCCGCGAAAATGCGTGGCGAGCTCGAAGCTGTGCTAATGGAATGATCGTGCCACGAGTGTCGTTCTGTAACTTCTTGTTTTACAACATGTTACGTTGATAGCTCGAGTGTCTCAGCGAGCCGGACACGTCCGGAATCGAGAATTTGCGTCCCAAAAACGAACACTAATACGGAGGCGAGCTCAACAATCGGCCGCAGCCAATCGTTGCGGCCGCGTCCCCATGCTCCTACTGATCCTTCCCGTTCCCAACGTGCTTTTGCAGGCTTTCCACGAACACCTTCAGATCGGACGGCGCCGACGATCCATCCGTCGTGAGCAGCGCGGCAACGCTCTTGGAATCGGCGCCATTCGGCAGATTCGGTGAGGTCGCGTACTCCTTCTTGTTCGCATCGTAGTCGCTCTCCCACTTCGTTCCCGAGAGGCTGACGCCGGCGAAGAGTCCCTTCGTCTTGGAGTACGAATAGATCTCGGCCTTCGCCTTGTAATCCGTTTCGGCCGAGAGATTCCTGCCGACTGGACCTGCCGCAACCGACGCGCCCGCTCCGATGTCGAACGTCGACGACGCAAGCCGCTGCGCATCCTTGTTCACGAACACCAGCACGACGTCCGCCGACTGTCCGCCGATCTGGAAGCCGAAGCTCCCGCCCTTGAGACCGACGAATACCGGTGTGCTCCATCCGTCGCCCGTGCGGCAGCTCGCAACGCCGAAGCCGAAGCGTCCGCCGACGCCGAATCCCGCCTGCACGACGCCCGGCACCACGGCGATGCATGTCGCGGAGTTGAGCAGCGATTTCGGTGGCGACTTGTCCGGCAGCGACACGAGCTCGCTCAGCACCTGCGCCGCGCGCTCGGCGCGCTTGCCGAGCTTCTCATCGTCTTTCTCATCCTGCGCGCGAAGCGATGAGACGACCAGCACCGACATCATGCACGCAGTGAGCGCGATGCGGTTGAATGAAGAACTACTCATGCGTTGACCTCTCTTGTGGACGGAGCCTGCCTGACGTCGTGCAACGTTCGCCTCCGCCAATCCAGGAACCGGAGGTCGTCATGCGTAGCAATGTAGCCGGCAACTGTCGGACCGAGCCGAGCGTCGCTCGTCACAGACAAACTCGATGTGCTTTCCGGAGCGATGGATCGTAGGGGATTCCCCTATGAAATTTCCTCCGGCCCCTGACTGATTGCTCCGCAGAGAAATGTACCTTCCGATCACGAGCCGGTTGGTTGCACCTCTTCTGGAGCACAGTGATGTCAGAACACGGAAGCTCGACGAACATTCCCGCTGCACGAAGTCAGGAAGAGTCGACCTTTCTCTCGAGCACGGGCTCGAGGCGCGCGTTTCTGCGGAACGGTACACTCGCGACACTGGCCACTGCTGCGCTCGCGGCCTGTAAGCCGGGAGCGAAAAGCGGCGACACGACGGCAGCGTCGACGCCGACCGCCGCCGGCGCAGCAACCGGTGGGACGATGCCGACGGTGGTCGCGCCGACGGCGCGCGAGTCCGCCGATGCAATGGACGCGATGCACGAGAAAGGGATCAAGGCCTTTCCGGCCAAGACCGAAGGGGTTGGCAACGTCCTCATCACGCCGCGCATCGAGAAGGGAGTAAAGATCTTCGACATCGTGGCCAGGAAGACTCCGTGGGAAGTGACGCCTGGCGTGAAGGTCGAGGCGTGGGCGTATAACGGTATGGTTCCGGGACCACAGTTCCGGGTGCGCGAAGGTGACCGCGTGCGGATCAACTTTCGAAACGAGCTTCCCGAGTCCACCTCGATTCATTTCCACGGCCTCGAGCTTCCGAACGATCAGGATGGCGTCCCCTTCATGACGCAGCAGCCGATCAAGCCAGACACATCGTACACGTACGAGTTCACCGCGCCGAATCCGGGCTCGCACATGTACCACTCGCATCACAACTCGACGAAGCAGGTCAGCCTCGGACTGCTCGGCGCCTTCATCATCGAGCCGAAGAATCGCGCGAACGAGCCGCACTCCGATCTCGATCACATCCTCATCCTGAACGACGGGCTGGGTGGCTACACGCTGAACGGAAAGGGCTTCCCAGCGACGGAGCCGCTCGTGGCGAAGCTCGGACAGACCGTGCGCATCCGGTTCATGAACGAGGGGATGATGATTCATCCGATGCATCTACACGGCATGCACATGACGGTGATCACGAAGGACGGCTGGCCGGTTCCCGCTCCGTTCCGCTGTGACACGCTGAACATCGCGCCGGGTGAGCGATGGGACGTGCTGGTGAAGTGCACGAACCCGGGGACGTGGGCCTTCCACTGTCACATCCTGCCGCATGCCGAGGCGGAGACGGGGATGTTCGGCATGGTGACGGCTCTGATCGTGAACCCCTAGCAGGACGCGACGCTCGGGCGCGCCTGGGCGCGGGAGTATTGAGGAATGACTCCGGACCGTCGCCCGCTACCACCCATGTACAGGTGGATGCTGCCGCTCCTTCGCGTGCCACTCGTCGCGAAGGTGGCGGGGGCGAACGCGATCATCGTGCTGGCCGCGATCGCAGCCGCGGTGCTCATTCGTCGCGGGGCGCATGCACCGGAGCCCGTCAGCGCGGAGCTGATGCTGGTCGTCGCGCTCGCGATCGTGGGGAGCTTCCTGCTGAACACCGGTTTGATCGTGCTTGCGCTGCGGCCGCTGCAGCATCTCGAGTCGGCGGCGATCCGCGTGTCGCAGGGCGATTTCGACTCGCGCGTGCAGCCGTCGGTGCTCGCGGACCGCGATGTCGCACACGTGGGGAGCACGATCAATCTTCTGCTGAACGGACTGGCCGAGGATCGCGCGCGGACTCGTGCGCTCGCGGCGACGGTGATCGGCGCGGGCGATCGGGAGCGCGCGTACGTCGCGCGCGAGCTGCACGATTCCATCGCGCAGACGCTCGCGGCGCTCGTGATGCAGATCGGTGCTGCTGCGCGCGACTGCCCGCTCCCAGAGCTGGCGACGCGGCTGGAAACGATCAAGGCGCTCGGGAGCGAATCGCTCGAAGAGGTGCGGATGCTCGCACACACGATGCATCCTCGCGTGCTCGACGACTTCGGGATCGCCTCGGCGCTGGAGCATCTCGCGCGCGAGGTGGGCGATCGAGCCGGCATCGCGATACTCGTCGACGTTATGGCGGCGGACGGGCTGGATGGACTCAGCACCGCGGGAGCATCGGTACTCTATCGTGTGGCGCAGGAGGCGATCGGCAACGCGGTGCGCCACGCACATCCGCGCACTGTGCGGGTGCGCCTCGCGCGCGAGACCGTGAGCGCGACGCTCGAGATCGCGGATGACGGCGACGGCTTCGATGTGGCCGCGTCCGCGGCGCGACGTCCCGGCATGGGGATGTTCACCATGCGCGAGCGCGTCGCGTTGATCGGCGGTCGCTTCTCGATCGACAGCGTCGCCGGCGCCGGCACGATGGTGGTCGCCAGCGTTCCGCTCAACTCTGCATGATCGATCGGACCTCGACGCTCTCGATGGGGTTCCCGGAGATCGGCTGGTGGCTCACCACGCGTCTGGCGCGATCATCCCGGAGTGCCACATCGGGTCCCACACGAGCTTCGTCGTAACGGTCGCTACGCCGGGCACAGCGCTCGCCGCGTTCACGATCGCACTGGTGATGATCTGCTCCATGGGGCATCCGCGGGTGGTCAACGTGTGCGTGACACACACGGTCGAGCCTTGCGCTGGCGGTGATGCTGCGCCTGTCTCGACCTCGTAGACGAGGCCCAGCGTGACGATGTCGAGTCCAATCTCGGGGTCGATCACCGTGCGCAGTGCACGCCAGATGTCTTCGACCGCGCATGTCGTCTGCGTCATCTCATTCTCCTCTCCGGTCCATCGATCGCGCGCGCGGCCGAATTCCGCGCCTTGCCGTACCATGAGTTTCGCAGGATAGTTCACGCTCCGGAGTGACGCGTGTCACTGCCTCCGTCATTGCCTGCACCGAGCTCACGAGGAGCGCACTCCCATCGATCCCATCTCGCGGCTGCGCGCACTCCCGATCTTTGCGGAGCTCGACGACGTGGCGATTCAGCGCCTCGGGGCGCGCTGCGTGGTGCGGAGCGTGGGCCCCGGCCACGTGCTCTTCAGCGACGGCGAGCCGTGCAGAGGGTTGTACGTAATCGATAGCGGCCGCGTTCGGATCTATCGTACGACCCCCGATGGCAGGGAGCAGGTACTGCACGTCGAAGGTCCGGGACAGCCGATAGCGGAGCTGCCGCTCTTCGACGGCGGCAGCTATCCCGCCGCGGCGATCACCCTCGAGCCGACGCGTCTCGTGTTTCTAGCGCGGGCGGATTTCGAGGCGATGTATCGCGAGCACCCGGATGTCGCGCACGCGATCATCCGCGCGCTTGGGAAACGGCTTCGCCATCTGGTGCACGTCACCGAAACGCTCGCCTTCCGCGACGTCGCCGCGCGCCTCGCGTTACTCCTCGCAGGATACGCCGAGCAACTCGGCACGATGACGGACGAAGGGATCGTGCTCTCGCTCGACCGGACGCAGGAGGAGCTTTCGCTCGAGATCGGCACGGCGCGGGAATCCGTCTCACGCGCCATGCGCGAACTGCGGAAGAATGGGTTGATCGAGTCGCTCCCTGGCGCTCGGATGCGCATCCCCGACCTCGCGCGCCTGCGCGCACGCGCGCAGACCAAACCCGCATAGCTGAGACATCCGTCACACCGTCATGGGCACGCGTGAGATAGCCTTCGCTCATGCCGGGGGAAGAGCGCGCGCATGCGCACGAAATGCTGACGGGGTCGAATCGCGGCGACGCCGGGCTCAACGTCGACCGTGTGCGAAGTGCATTGGCGCGGGTCGCCTACCCCGGTCTCACGCGTGATCTCGTTTCGTTCGGAATGGTCCAGCATGTCGATGTCATCGGGCGCGACGTACGCGTGCAACTCGCGCTGCGCCCGGGCGCAGAGGCGACAGCTGCACGACTGCGCGCGGACGTGACCGCGTGCCTGCGCGCCATCGGCGCGGCGGAGGTAATCGTCGAGATCGTGAAGCCGGAGCCCGTGCTGCGCGCGCTGCCGCAGCTTCCGCGCGCCGATGCGCCGCGCGCCACCGTTCCCGATCCCTGGGCAGAACACGTCAGACTCGGCCAGGTCCGTCACGTCGTGGCCGTGGGCGCAGGAAAGGGAGGCGTGGGCAAGAGCACTGTCGCGGTGAGCCTCGCGCTCGCGTTGCAGCGTGGAGGGCTCGCGGTGGGTATGCTCGACGCCGATATCTATGGCCCCAGCGTGCCGACGCTGCTGGGCATCGAGTCCGCCAAACATCACGTGCGCATGACGGCCGACAAGCACATCATTCCGGTTTTCGCGCACGACCTCGCCGTCATCAGCTTCGGATTTTTTCTCGGCGAAGGCTCGCCGGCGATCTGGCGTGGCCCGATGGTCTCGAAAGCCGTGAAGCAGTTTGCGCGCGGTGTCGAGTGGCCGGAGCTCGATGTGCTCGTGGTCGATTTGCCACCGGGAACGGGAGACATCCCGCTCAGTCTCGTGCAATCCATCGAGATCTCGGGGGCGATCGTGGTGACCCAGCCCTCGCGCCTCTCGGGATTGGAGGCGCAGAAGGCCGGCGAGATGTTCGCGACACTCGGGGTGCGCGTGCTCGGCGTGGTCGAGAACATGACGGGCGCCTTTGGTGCTGGCGGAGGTGCAGCTGTCGCGCATGCGCTCGAGGTGCCATTTCTGGGCGCAATCCCCTTCGACGCGGAGGTCGCCGGCGAGGGCGATGCCGGAACTCCCACGCTGCTCGCGCGCGCGGACAGTGCGTTCTCGCTCGCCTTCGACGACATCGCGAGACCAATCGCGGAGGCACTCGGATGGAGCGAAGAGGCGCGCCGGTGAGCGCGCCGGCAATAGCGGAGGCGCCCGCGCTGCGGCTGCCGGGACAACACTTCGTCGTGGCGCTCGTCTTTCTGGCGCTGGGATCGGTGGGCTTGATCTGGATCGCGCCGGAGCTCGCCGCAGGGCTCTACTTGTCTCCCCACGTCGTCGCGGTAACGCACTGCTTCACACTCGGCTGGCTCACGACGACCATCTTCGGCGCGCTCTACCAACTCCTTCCAGTCGCCCTCGGCGCTCGCATACGCTGGAAGTTTCTCGGATACGTGAGCCTCTGGTGCTATGGCCCCGGCGTCGCGCTGTTCGTAACCGGGATCGCCGCACAGTCGCTGATGCTGCGGGATGCCGGGATCGCGCTCATTACCGCCGGCATCCTGTGCGTCATCATCAATGTGGCAAGCTCACTGTGGGTTGCCACGAAACGGGATGAGGTCTGGACCGCAATCGCGATTGCGCTGTTCTTTCTGTCGTCCACGCTCGTGCTGGGGATGGTGCTTGCCCGAAATCTCCACACCGGCTTTCTCGCCGCAACGCGAGTGCGCGTGCTCGGCGTGCACATGCATGTCGCGATGGTCGGCTGGGTGCTGCTCATGATCGTGGGGATCTCGCATCGGCTTCTCCCCATGTTTCTTCTCGCACACAGCGCCAGCATGCGTCTCACTCGTTATGCCATCGGTCTCCTCGTCGCGGGTGTGTTGACGCTTGCAGCAGGCGTGTTGTGCGGGCTGGCGCACCTGCCCGCTGCGGCGAGCGCATGGATCGCGTGGGCAGGGCTCGGGATGATCGAGGGCGGTATCCTTTGCTACCTCCTCCAGGTACGACGGGTGTTCGCGGCACGGATGCGGCCGAAGCTCGACGCCGGCCTTCTTCATGTCCCCGTGTCACTCTCGTTTCTCGCCGCCAGCGCACTGCTCGGCCCCTTCGTCCTGCACGGTGGACTCGCACTTCCGCGCCTGGACATCGCGTACGTGATGCTTGGCTTGCTCGGCGGTCTCACACTCTTTGCGATCGGGCAGTTCTATAAAATCGTTCCTTTTCTCATTTGGATCGCGCGCTATCGGCACGAGATGGGGCGAAAGCGAGTGCCTGCGCTGGCCGAGCTGTATTCGTCGAATGCGGCGCACCACGGGCTCGTGGCATTCACGGTCGCCGTTTCGGCACTGGTGGCCGGCGAAGCGTTCGGCTCGACGCTCGTGCTCCGCGCGGCTGCGTGCCTTTTCACTTTCGGCGTCTTGCTCTTTGCGGGTCAGATGGTGCGAGTCGCCTTCGGCACTCCGAATCATGCTGCGGGCACGGCGACCAGCGAAACGAGGGCGGCAGTGGCCCGATGACGGCACCCACACGGATACTCCAATCCGAACGGCTTCAGAGCGTATTCGAGCGAGACGAGCGGTTGATCGACATCATCGCCAGCCACTCGCTGGCGCTCGCCAAGCTGAGGAATTCGCCGATGCGCCGGATCATGGCTCGAGTGACCACGGTTGCGCAGGCAGCGCGACTCTGCGGAATCCCCGCATTGCAGTTGCTGGACGAGCTCAATGCCGCATTGGGATTTGAGCTGTCCGACGTTTCGATCGCAGCTGCTGACGAATCGCAATCCACGCCGGAAATTGCCGATCAGGCAACCGCGCCGGATTGGACGGGCCAGATGGCGGTGGAGCTCGATGTGCGGGACGACCTTCGCAACGGGCGCGAGCCGTTTTCGCGTATCATGGCGGCGGTCGCGCGGCTCAGCCCCTCCAGCGTGCTCCTTCTTCGTACGACATTCGAGCCAGTACCACTGTTCTCCGTTCTTGCGAAGCGTGGCTTCGAGCATCACGCGGAGCAGCGCGGAGCGGAAGACTGGCTCGTATGGTTTCGACAATCGGGTTCACCGGATCCGGTGACTGAAGCTCCTGCGCGCCCGACGCTGGAGCCGCGCGCGTCCGGGAGCGATATCGGGCTCGCCGATGTCGTGCTCGACGTCCGTGGGCTCGAGCCACCCGAGCCGATGGTGCGAACGCTCGAGGCACTCGAGGTGCTTCCGCAGACACGCACGCTGCTGCACGTCAATGTGCGCATCCCGCAGCTCCTGCTTCCCATTCTGCGCGAGCGGGGGTTCGCCTTCGAGATCGACGACACACGAGTGGGTGAGGTGCACGTCCGGATCTGGCGCGCGGAGGCACCGGCTGTAGACGCTTGACGAAGGCAACTGGCTTCGCGCATCGCGCGAACGATTTCACGGTCGCACGCTCACCGCGCGCGGCCTCACCATGTGAGGATCCCAATGAATGATGAATCCCGCTCCACTGCTTCGAAGTCGCAGCCCCGCGAGCTCGACGTGCGCCCAATTCCGCCTCGCGACAAGCATTCGACGATTTTCCGTACATTCGAAAGTCTGCGGTCGGGCGAAGCGATGCTCCTGATCAACGATCACGATCCGAAGCCGCTGCGCTATCAGCTCGAAGCCGAGCAGGCCG
>JBBRYY010000058.1:0-16708 GCA_038237245.1 Gemmatimonadales bacterium
GCCGACTGATGATGCCGCACGACGCGATCTTGCGCGGACGATCCATGAATCCACCGCATGGATGTCGCGAATGATTCAGGACCTTCTCGATATCTCCGCGATCGAAGCCGGCTCGCTCGCCGTGGTGCTTCGCCCTGAGGCCGTCGCGCCGATCATCGATCGGGCTGTGAAGTTGTTCGCCAGTGGTGCCGAGGAGCGCGGCGTCGAGATCGTGGTCGCTCCCGCGGGTCCGGAGCTCGTCGCGCGCGCTGACTCGGAGCGCCTGGCACAGGCGGTCGCCAATCTGATCGGCAACGCGCTCAAGTTTACGCCGACGGGCGGCCGGATCGTCGTAGGCGCGCAGGAGGCGAATGGCGAAGTCGCCATCGCGGTGACCGACACGGGAACCGGCATTTCCGGAGTGGATCTGCCGCACATCTTCGACCGGTACTGGTATGCGCGCGGCAGCAATGCGGGAGCGGGTCTCGGGCTTGCGATCGTCAGCGGGATCATGAGCGCGCACGGCGGCCGCGTCGCCGTCGAGAGCGTACCCGGTGCCGGAAGCAGATTCTCACTCTTCATCCCCACGCGCTGAAAGACGGCGTCGCACGGTCACACGAGAATGCTTACGATGACCGGTCGACATCCGCTGGTCGCGAGCGACGCAGCTGCTACATCACGACCTTGGGCGCCTTCACCATCACCGCGGGAACATCGAGATCCTTCATCAACCTGTTGAACGCTCCGACGTCGGTGTTTTCGATCTCGCGGAGCTTCTCCATCTGTGTGTCGACTTTCGCCGATAGCTCCTTGAGTGACTGAAGCTGCGACTCGGTGGGCGCGGCATCGCCAGTGAGCAGCTGGCCGTTGAGCGTCAGCATCATGTTATAGAGCTTCACGGGATAGTGGAGCGTGATCTCGTCAGCGTGCGAATGCACTTCGATGAGCGTCTCGCGAACCTCCTCGAGTTTCGCGCGAAGCGGCTTCCCGGCGCTGCTCACGCGCGACGCGTACGGCTGATCCTTCACCTGCTTGATGCGTGCGTCGATCTGCTCCTGCATCGCCTCGACGTCTTTCGCCGCGCTGACGGTGGAGTCGAGATGATCGCGCAGCTGCGTCCAGGCGGCGAGCTGCGCCTGCAGCGCCGAAGAAGTCACGGTGGTGCGAGGGTCGTTCACGACGGTGAACGGCTGTGAGTATGACTTGCCGCCTGCGGTGAGGCGCGCGGTGTAGGTACCGGGCAACACCATCATCCCTGTGATGGTACCGTAGTCGACGACGATGTCCGTGATGTGCTTGACATCGGGATAGCGGAGATTCCAGACGAAGCGATTCACCCCCGCGCGCATGGAGACGAGCGAGTCACTTGGCGCGTAGGACACGCTGTCCGCGGCTTCGATTTTCTTCTTGCGCCCATTGGGAGCGGTGGTGTCGCGCTGCGCCTTGCCCACGGAGTCCTTCGCGACGGAATCCTTCGCGGCGCTGTCGGGCGACGGCGCGCCTGTGGACGAGAAGGTGCGAATGACCTTGCCGGCGTGATCGAGGAAGTCGAGTGTGACAGCTCCCTTCGGTTTCTCCCGGAAGTAGTAGTCGACGGTGACCCCGCCTCGCGCGTTTTGCCCCACTTCCACGTTGCGCCGCGATGAGCCGCCATCCCACCGGATAGCCGTGTCCGGCACGAAGACATGCACGGCTTCCTTGCGCACGGCCTCGCTGCTCTGCCGCAACACCGACACGTTGTCCATCACCCAGAACGAGCGGCCGTGCGTGGCGACGAGCAGATCGTTTCCGTGCACGGCGAGATCGCGGGCGGAGCTCCGCGGAAGATTCAGCTGCAACGACTGCCAGCGCGCGCCGTCATCGAACGACACGTACACGCCGCTCTCGGTACCCGCGTAGAGAAGGCCGCGCGCGACGGGATCTTCGCGGATGGTGCGCGTGTACGCGAGCTCCGGAATGCCGGTGTCGATCCTGGTCCACGTCGCGCCATAGTTGGTGGTGCGATAGAGATACGGATGCTTGTCGTCCTGCTGATAGCGATTGGCGGCGAGATACGCGGTGCCGGCATCGAAGTGCCCGGGCTCGATGATGCTCACCCGGGTGAACTTGCCGCCGAAGTGCGGCGTGACATCCTGCCAAGAGGCTCCGTCGTCACGCGAAATGTGCACGAGCCCGTCGTCCGAGCCCGCCCACAGCACGCCGGCCTTCACCGGCGATTCCGCGAAGGCGAAGACGGTCGCGTAAATCTCGGTTCCCGTCTCATCGCGCGTAATCGGGCCGCCGACATGGCCCAGCGTGGCGCTGTCGTGCAGCGTGAGATCGGGAGAAATGGCGGTCCAGCTGTGTCCTTCGTTTGTGGTGCGGAAGACGCGCTGCGCGGCGGCGTACAGCGTGGACGGCGAGCTCGGCGAGAGGACCATCGGGAAGGTCCACTGAAAGCGGAATGGAACATCCTTCGCGGCGAAGCCGTCGTAGTTCGGAAGCCCCACGCTGATGTCGCGCAACTCGTTCGACTTCTCGTTCAATCGCTGAATCTGCCCCCAGTAGGACGCGCCGTAGGAAATTTCCGCGTTGCGCGGATCGACCGCGATATAGCCGGACTCTCCGAAGGGGAGTGCGTCCCAGTCCTGCCGCGTGATCGCACCATTATCGGAGCGGCTCTTGATACGCACGCTCGAGTTGTCCTGCTGCGCGCCGTAGATGCGGTACGGGAACTCATTGTCCGCGAGCACGTGATAGAACTGCGAGGTAGGCTGGTTGTCCTGCGATGACCAGCTCTCTCCACCATCGAGCGACAGCGTCGCGCCGCCATCGTTCCCCTCGATCATGCGATTCGGATCATTGGGGTCGATCCAGAGCTCGTGGTCGTCGCCGTGCGGCACGGGGATGCGCTGGAAGGTGTGGCCACCATCGATGGATTTGTACGTGCCGAGATTCATCACCCAAACCACGTTCGGATCCTTCGGGTCAGCGGCGAGCAGTCCGTAGTACCACGGACGCACCATGAAATCCTGGTCGCCATTCTGGCGCTTCCACGTCACGCCGGAATTCTCCGACCGATAGATGCCGCCGAGTGAGTCGTCGGGGGACGTCTCGACGTAGGCGTAGACGCGATTGGGCATCGAGCCGGACACCGATACCCCGATGCGTCCGACCGGGACGTCGGGCATTCCAGGATTGCCGGTCAGCTCGGTCCACGTATCGCCCCCGTCCGTGCTTTTCCAGAGGCCGCTCTTGCCGCCGCCGGCGCTGAAGCCCCACGGGTATCGCTGGAAGCGCCACATCGACGCGTAAAGAATTCGCGGATTCGTGGGATCCATCGCGAGGTCGATGGCGCCAGTGCTGTCATCGACGAAGAGCACGCGCTTCCACGTCGTGCCACCATCGCGGGTGCGGTAGATGCCACGATCCGGATTCGGTCCGAAGGCGTGACCATACGCGGCGACGAACACATCGTCGGGATCCTTGGGGTCGATGCGGATCGCGGCAATCTGCTCGGTCTTCTCGAGCCCGATGTGCTTCCACGTCGCGCCGCCATCGGTCGAGCGATACATGCCGTCGCCGACCGTGAGATCCTCGCGGAAGTCGGTCTCGCCGGTGCCAACGTAGATCACGTTGCGATCGGACGGCGCAACGGCGATGGCACCGACGGACGCGATCGCCGATGTGTTATCGGAGATGTTGTTCCAGGTGACGCCGGCGTTCGTCGTCTTCCACACGCCGCCATCGACGGCACCGAAGTAGAAGGTGCGCTTCTCGACTGGATCACCCGTGACCGCGACGGCGCGACCGCCGCGAAAGGGTCCGACGAGGCGCCACTGCAGCGCGCGTAGCACGGGATCGGAGGCCAGGCGCGCAGCCGAGTCCGTACCCGCAATCGCGCTCGTGGACTTCGAAGCGGCAGCGGCCTTGGGCTTCGGCTTTGGCTTCGGCTTGTTCTGCGCGAGCGCGGGGGTGGTGATCGCAAGGACGAGCGCGGTCGCGAGAGTGAAACGCATAAACGAGGCTCCGATTGAACGAAACGGTACGAGACAATGACAAGATATTGAACGGCGCAGCAATCCGCACCGGAGACGCTCGCGCGATCAGTCGTGCGCGCGCATGGCGGGGCGCGCGGTCCACTGCTGGTTCGACCGGTCGACATCGGGGAAGAGGTCGTTGGGGTCGATCTCCACGCGCGTCACCGCTGGCATCGCGGGCACTCGCGCAACGTAGCTGCGCGCGCCGTGCAGCCACACGCTCGCCGGCACGTGCACGCGCTCGACCGTGCCGTTGGCGCGCGTGACCGCGAGCTCAATGGGCATCGGCGCGAGGCCGCGATCCTCGATCGTGATCGAAAGCTGGCCTCCGGATTTCCTCACGCTCGCGATCGCCTGGTCGAGCGGCCACGCCTCGAAGAACCACGAGCTCCAGAACCAGCTCAGCTCCTGCTTCGACACGTCCTCGATCGTGTTGAAGAAGTCGTACGGGTACGGATGGCGACCGGTCCATCTGCGACCATACTCGCGGTAAGCCCGGTGAAAGGTTTCGTCGCCGAGGATGCCGCGCAGCGCGGAAAGGATCTGCGCGGTCTTGTCGTAGTACATCACGTTGTAGAGATCGGAGGGGAAGAGATCGCCCGGCGTCATCAGGATCTGGTCTTCTCCCGCGCGCGCGCGCTTGATGTAGAGCGCGCGCTGGCCTGCCTCCTGATCCGCGATGCGACCGCCCTTGCGGGGCTCACCGTACAGCTGCCGCATCCCCTGCGCAGCGTCGAACTGGGTAAAGCCCTCATCCATCCATGGAAAGCGCGTCTCGCTCGAGCCGACCTGCATCGGGAACCACATGTGCCCCGTCTCGTGCATCAGGTCGCCCGCAAGCGACAGCGTGTCGGCCCATGGCTGCATGAAAGTAAGCCGTGGGTACTCCATGCCGCCGCCCGTGAGGACGCCCTCCATCGACGTCATCGTGGGCCACGGATACTCCCAGAGATACGACGAAAGCTGCTGCACCGCATCGCGCGTGTAGCGCGCGCCGCCGCCGGCCCACGCCGACGCGCGCGCATCGAGGCGGAAGAACGAATAGACGTCGACCGTGTCCTGCTTTCCACTCGCGCCGGAGATCAGCGCGCGCGTCGCGTCCCACTGGTAGCGATCGCTGGTGCCCCACGCGAAGTCGCGCACGTTCGGCGCCGTGAAGTGCCACATCACGCTCGGCGATGGCGACGCGAACGCCGCGCCGCCATCCGCCGGTCTGCTGATCGTCACGACCGCGCCCGTCGCGCGCGCCTGCGCGAGCTTCGCGCGCGCGGCAGCGCTCAGTATTTCGCTCGGGTTCTGCAGCGATCCCGTTGCGCCGACGACCCAGCCGCGCGGCGCGGTGATTCGCACATCGTAATCCGCGGGATCCATGTAGAACTCGGCCTCGAGCAGATACGGGTCGGCGACCCAGCCGTTCACGTCATCGTAGACCGCGATCTGTGGATACCAGTAGCCGAGGAGATAGAGATGATCGTCGCGCCCCTCGCGGCCATCGGAAGGGGTGAGGGCAGGGATGAACGACCACGCGATGTCGAGCGTCGCCGAGTCGTGAGGGAGCAGAGGAGTGGAGAGCGTCACCCACATTACGGTCGCATCCACTACGTAGCCGACCCGCTGCTCGGCCTGCTCATCCGTCGCGGATAGTTTGGTGAGTGTCGAACCATTCGCGACAACGCGCGCGAGCTTCACGCCGTCGGTGATCGGCGCGACATCCCGCCGAGGACTCTCGGCGCGGAAGACGTTCTGGCGCAGATAGACCGCGAGCGTCGCGAGCGTGTCGGGCGAATTGTTCAGATAGACGACGTGCTCGGTTCCAGTGACGGTGTTCGTCGCCGGATCGATGGACGCATCGATCGAGTAGCGCGCGTGCTGCACCCAGCTGCGCGGGCCGGGCTCGCCGCTACGCGTGCGCGTGCCGTTGGCGATCGCACGCGCGAAGGCGAGGGGGATGACCACGGCGCCGGGGATCGGGCGACGGCCGAGGGCCGAGTCGGCGTGCATGGGAGCGACGCGTCGCGTTTGCGCGCGCACACAGGGTGTTGCTACGAGCGCGAGTGGCAGCGCCAACGCGAGTGCGATTGCCGCGGCGGAGCAGCGACTTCCTGTTACATCGACCACGAGCGCTCCAGATGATGAACGCCGAAATGTTGGTCGATACTCGCCAGCGGACAATGTTCTCGAGCGGCCGTTGAAGCTCTCGCAAGTGCTACCGCGGCAGCTTCGGCGCCTCGCTGCGCTCCTGGGCCAGCTTCGCCATGAACCGCTGCGCCTCGGCAATGCGCTCGACCTCGATGGCGATCGAGTCCACCGACTGCTGCAGCTGTTCGAGCTTTCCGGCATCGAGCATGGAGGCTCCGCGCTCCTTCCCCTTCGCGGCGCCGAGCGCGAATCTCGCGGCGACGTAGATCAGCGTTCCCGCGGCGACCGTTACGATGATCGTGAGCATGACGCCCGCAAAGCTGACTACATCCGGATCGATCATTCCCGTAACTCCTCGCTTGTGGGCACACTCCAGCCGTGCCCGGCCGTACGGGCAATATAAGGCGGTGGTTTCGTGTTTCGAGTCCCTACTGCGGCACGTCGAAGGTCATCTCGGATGACCACGCGAGGTAGGGATCGCCCTCATCCGCTAGCGTCCGGGCGTACAACGCGCAATCGCTCGGCAGCACCCCCTGGAAGACGGTCTTGCCGTTCAGCACGATCGTTACCGGACCGTCGTGCGCGAAGAGATCGGGGCGAAGAAGGAGTCGGAGCCGGCGCACGTGCTCCGCGTCGACGTGGATCGTGTTGTGGTCGTCGATCGATCCTCGCGCGGTCCCGCGCACGAGTGTACCGAGCTTCGCGCGGATGGCATCGGTGAGAGTGGCCTGGTCGCCCTTGGGCTCCTCCTTCGCGAGAATCTCAATCCAGTAGTTGCGCGCGTGCGCGGTCGTCGCGACGGAAAAGTCGATCTTCTTCGGCCGAGCTCGCCCCGTGTGATGCTCGAAGAAGTCGACCGTCGCGCCATCGTCGCCGCTTCCGGGGACGATCTCGTGCTGGCGCTGCGCGAAAAGCTTCATCGACACATCCGCGTGCTGCGCACGGAGCGAATCCACGGTCTTCGTCGTCGCGCCGTACGGGATTACCTGATCGAGCTTCCCGTGCAGGAAGAGCATCGGCAGGTGCACGACATTCGCGGGGAAGGGGCGGTCGCCTCCGTTCTCCGTGAAGCCGAATAGCCCGGCGCCCATCGCGACGACGGCGGCCGAGAAGCGTTGCGGCCAGAGCGAGGCGTAGTCGAAAGTGCCGGTACCACCGTTGCTGAGCCCCGAGAGGTAGACGCGATCGGGATCGATCGCGTACTTGCGCATCACATCCTTGAGAAGCGAATCGACCATCGCTTCGGTCACCGTGCGCCACCAGCCACCCCAGCCATTCGGATAAACCACAATGTAGCCGGTGCGCTCGAAGGCGGTGCTGCCGAGCTGCACGCCCTCGATCGCGGGGCCGGAGTTTCCGGCGAGATACACAATGAGCGGAAAGCGCTCATCGCCACGATAGTCATCAGGGACGTAGATGGCGTACGGCCATCCGCGATGCGCCGCGCTCTCCATCCCGCGAAAGGTGGTTCCCGGCGCACGCGACGGGCGCGCGCGAGCGAACCGTGCGTGCATCGAGTCGGGGAGTGGGCAGCTCGCGAGCATACCGGCGTCGCGGCTCATCGAATCGAGGTGCGCGATTCGCGCGGCGGCTGCGCGGACGAAGGCATCGGAGTCGGTGGCCGCGCGCTCGAGTAACGGACGCGCGGTTGCGGGGTCGAGACGCGCCAGCATGCGCACCGCGAGCACGCGTGTGCGTGGGTCGCCGCTCGCGAGCGGCGCGGTGAGCGCCGACCCGGACATCGGGGCCGCACTCGCGCCCGCGCGATAGCGAATGCCGAGGAGGAGTCGCGCGGATGCCGAGTCTGCGCCGGAGAGAATCGTGTCGATCGAGGGCGCGGCGACCACGGCGGCCGCGTCTGTGCTGTCGCCGATCGCTGCCGCGGAGAGCACGCCCTGGCGCAGCTCGCGCGAGAGAAGCCATGCAGCGCTCGACTCGCCGCGCGCGCGCGTCTCGAGCTCGAGCACCACCCGCTCGTGCACCTTGTAGTAGTTGACGTCGGGATACGTCCCCTCGAACTCCACTCGGCGCACGAGATGGCTCGCGGGACAATACCAGATCGCGAGATGCAGCTGATTCGAATCCGCGTTCGATTGCGGGATCAGCAGCTCCGCCGTCGCCGATCCTTCTGCGCGGAGACAGCGCTCGCCGCCGAGCGTGTCGTCTGCGGCAACGTGCATGTCGAAGGCGAATGGATCGGAGGCCTTCCAGTGGTCGCCAAGCCGCGCGGGTGACGACGGCAGCGACGGAAGCTCGAAGAGATCCCAGAGCATCTTGCTCCGCATCTCTCGCCGCGCGGCCCACGGCATCCTCGCGTCGCCGGCGCTCGTGATGAGATTCGCCTGGGCGAATCGCTCACGCCCGCGCAGTCGAGCTTGCAGGCGCGCGCGATCGGAGGCGGAGATGGTGCTCGCGGTGTCGAGCGACGTGACGATGCTGTCTTCGCGCGCGCGGTCGCGCTGCACGCCGACGAGCGCCCGATCCGCGTCTCCGCGCACGACGAGCACGTGCGACGTCCACTCGTAGCGCGCCGCGCTGAGGAAGGGTGAGCCGAACGGCTTGTCGCGTGGCCCGGGCGCGCCGAAGACGGCGCTCCCGTCGATCTCCTGGCGAAGGGTTTCGCGGTAGACGAGATGATCGCCGGTGCGGAGATCATATCGCCAGGAAATCGCGGTGTCGGTCGCGGTCGCTCGCGGCGTGGAACGAATGCCGTCTCGCGCGGCAACGCCCTTACACGGTGCTGCACAGGTAAGCGCGAGCAGCATCAGACCAAACATTCGTCCACTCCGTCACGTCGCATTGCTCTCCGTGCTCGAGCCCAGGTGAAGCTCGGAGCATGAAAGCCGTGCCCGGCAGATTCAATCCGTGATGTGTGTGCGTTCTGTGCGAACGCTCAGACGCCACATCCGCGCGCTGCCTTCGCTCGCACATCGCTGCGCTTCGTCACGCGATCCGCATCGAGGAAGTGCGCACGAGCGCGTCGACGCTCAGCGCGGATGCGTCGACCGTGGCGAGCGCCCATGCGGCGATCGACATGAGATAGACCGCGTAGGGGAGCTGCGAGATGCCGGAGAGGATCATCGCGGTCGCGAAGGTGAACAACAGCAGTGCCGACCCGATACTCACCAGTCGCACACGAGCGCCGAGCAACATGGTGATCCCGAAGGTACCCTCGAAGAGCGTTGCCACGACGGCGAGTGTCGGGATGATCGCCGCGGGAGCGAAGGCGTTCACGACCGCGGTGTACGCGATGAAGTGCGGAAAGTCGCCCCACGACACGCCTGGCGCGCCCGGTGGTCCGAGGAAGCCGAGGCGGTCGATGACGTTCTCGAAGAAGGCGACGCCGATGACGAGGCGTGTCAGCGTCGCGATCCAGCGCACGCGCCCGGTCGTGAGCGCGAGCGCAGCGGCGATGGGCGTGAAGATGGCCGCGTAGTAGATGCTCGAGAACGCAGGGTGCTCGCGCACACAATAGTAGATCAGCCAAACGATCTGGACGGCGACCATCGCTCGCAGCGCGATGAACGCGACGCGCTTCGTCTGCACGATGCCGTCTTCCGCTCGGGCGACGAGCGCGCCGGCGCTCATACGGGCACCGTGAGCGGCTTCGTCTTGTCGACGAACACCATCGCGAGGAAGCGGCATTGCTTCGTCGTGCTCGCGTTCGCAGACACGCGATGGGTGGTACCGGGCGGCTCGTAGAACATCTGCCCCGTGTGGTACACCGTCTCCTCGCTGCCATCCGCTTTGAAGCGAAGATCGCCTTCGAGCACGTAGCCAAAGACGAAGCCGATGTGGCGATGCGCGTGATCGACCTCTCCGGGCGCGTAGGTGATCTCGAGCGCGGTCATCTTCCAGCCGTCGAGCGAGACGGGCGGAAGATCCTGGATGAAGATCGGACCCTTGTTCTGCGCGTTGGGGGCGGAGGCGGATGCGGCCGCGGGCGTGAGGAGCAGCGCGCTGCCGGCCAGGGCGAGCCGCTCGAGCATGTCGCGTCGGCTCAACTGCGAATCGGAGGTCATCGTGAGGTCCGGGGTTCGTGGTTGCGTGCTGTGTGACCACTTAGACTACCCCTCGCATGGAGCCCTCACAAGCGCCAAATTGAGGGATGGCGACTGGTCCAAGCAAAGGCGAATCCAGAAGCAAACGCGTCGCTGAGACAGCGCCGCTGCTCGTCCCGCTCGACTTCGCGGCGCGCGAGCCGCTGCATCGCCAGATCTACGAGGGCGTGCGTGCGGGGATTCTCGCCGGACGCCTCGCCGCCGACATGCGGCTGCCATCGTCGCGCGTCCTCGCCGCGGAGCTCGGTGTTGCGCGCAACACCGTGGTGCTCGCGTTCGACCAGCTGTGCGCCGAGGGCTATCTGAGTGCGCGTGGCGGCGGAGGCACGCGGGTGCGCGCGGCGATGCCGGACTCGTTGACGAACGTGATCGTCCCGCGGCGCACCTCTCGCGTGCCGCGTCCGCCGCGCGCAGTGGGCGAGCCCGGGCGCGTGGCGGCCACGCCGGCGCCGATCCCCACGCGATGGGCGCAGGCGCTCGCCGCCGATCCGGAGACTGGCATCTCTCCGAGCGTCGACACGAGGGCGTTCGCGCTCGGGATGCCAGCCGTCGACATTTTTCCGGCCGCGCTCTGGGCGCGGCTCACCGCGCGGCGATGGCGCAGCGGTGCCGTCTTCCTCGGCCACGCGCCAGCCGCCGGGGACGCGGCCCTGCGGAATGCCATCGCCGCGTACGTGACGAGCGCGCGCGGCGTGCGATGCACTCCCGAGCAGGTGCTAATGGTGAGCGGCGCACAGCAGGCGCTCGACCTCGCGGCGCGCGTGCTCGTCGAGCCTGGCGACGCGGTCTGGATGGAAGATCCCGGCTACCTCGGCGCGCGTGCGGCGCTCGCGGCCGCGGGCGCGCGCGTGATTCCCGTTCCCGTCGACGACGAGGGGATGAACATCGATGCGGGCGAGCGACTCGCTCCCGGCGCGCGCCTCGCCTACGTCACGCCGTCGCATCAATTTCCACTCGGCTCGATCATGAGCGCGTCGCGCAGACTGGCGCTGCTCACGTGGGCGCGTCGCGTGGGCGGATGGGTGCTCGAGGATGACTACGACAGCGAGTTTCGCTATTCGGGGCGGCCAATCCCGTGTCTGCAGGGGCTCGACATGGAGCGCGGTGGCTCGGGGCGCGTGCTCTACATCGGCACCTTCAGCAAGACGCTCGCACCCGCGCTCCGGCTCGGCTACATGATCGTTCCTGACGCGCTCGTGGAGATCTTCCGCGCGGCGCGCGCGATCGCCGGTGGGCATTCGCCGACGCCCGAGCAGGGCGTGCTCGCGGATTTCATGGAAGCGGGACACTACGGTCGACACGTGCGTCGAGTACGCGCGCTGTGCGCGGAGCGCCAGCAGGCGCTGCTCGAGGCGGCCGAGAGCGAGATCGGCGACGCAATGCAACTCGCACCCGATGCGGCGGGGCTGCACATGGTGGGATGGCTGCAGCCCGGCGTGAGCGACGGACTTGCGACCGCGGCGGCTGCGCGCGAGGGAGTCGAGGTGATGCCGATCTCGCGTTACTCGCTCGCGCAGCTTGGGCGCGGCGCGTTGCTACTCGGCTACGCAGCGTTCGATGAGGGAGAGATCAAACGGGGAGTGCAGAGGCTCGCGCGCGCGCTGGAGCGCGGCCGAGCTCAGTGAACCGGGGTAAGCCCCTTCAGCATTCCCTGTGCGGCATCGGTGGCCGCGGCGTCGACGCGCTCGACGTTGGCGCAACGCCAGGTGAGCGAGCCGGCGAAGGACTTCTCCTTCGTGTGCAGATGCGGCGCCTTGAGCTGGACGTCCTCCATTGCGATCGGCGACGTGAGATCCGAAAACTCGGCGGTGCCGCGCGAGCCGCTGTCGGAGATCGTGACCGTGAGATGCGACTCGGGATGCGTGATCACCGCGAGCGGGACCGTGGAGTTCGCGCGACCGACCATCATCGAGAGCGGGCCGCTCACGCCGCGCTTCCCGCCGCGCACGACCTTCCCCGTGTCGACGGTGGGGGTGAAGGTACCATCGTGATCGTAGCCCTTCACCGAGAGCGTGAGAAGCTGTACTGTGCCGCGCCCCGATTTGGCACTCATGTGATAGCCGTTGAGCGGTCCATCGCCCGCAGGGCCGATGGAGCACTGCTCGACTGCAAAGTCCGTGTCGACGATCGCATCGCCGTTGAGCTGCAGGTGGCCGCGGCTAACCTTCGACTGTGAGTCCGGACCCTCGACCGACGCGGTGCTGCCGGTCGATGACGACGACTCGCGTCCGACGCATGCGACGACGACCATCAGCGCGGAGATCGCGAGCGCGCGCGTGGTGAGTTTCGTCGTGCGAGGTGAGTGGCGGCGGGCGGCGGGCATGATCTCGATCTTCTCCGGGGTGCGGTCCTGGCGGCCTGACGATCGTCATGAAGCAAATAGCGTGTGAGCGGCACCGACGCAAGGCACCGCGACGGCGACCCACGTCTCGTCCGGGGGCAGGCGCTTGGACGGTACGATCGTCGCCCGGCCCTGTTTCGGCGGCAAGTCGCGATTCACCCCGCGATGATGAGGGCGACGAGTCTCCGAGCCGTGCGCTCCTCGACGCGCGCGGAGTGCAACGCGCCGAAGGAGGCGATGGCGCGCAGCCAGGCTTCGTCAGGGAGAGGGGCGCTCGCGAGCTCGTCGAGGACTCGCTCGGCGCCCAGCGCGTAGGGCGCGCTTACGACGCGGCGAGCGGCCATCGCGAGCGGAGCGATGAGCGCCCGGCGATGGTGCGGTGCGCGCGAGGCGAGCCCCGCGATCCGGCGGAGCGCGAGTCGACGCGACGCACCTCGCCACGCCAGCGCGCCACCCGCCTGTGCCCCGGCCCGCAACGCGAGCCAGCGTTCGGCGCGCCCGATGGACTCGGTGCGCACGCGATCGTCGAGCGCGGCGTCAGGGCCGGAGGCGAGCTCGATCGCGCGCAGCACGGTCGGCGCGTCATCGGTGAGCTCGTCGTCATCGAGCGACGCGGCGAGCGTTGCGTGGGCGCCGTCGAGCGCGAGGGCGAGGATCGCGTGGCGTGGCGCGGCGACGCAGGCAACCACGATGCGGTTGGGTGCCTGTGCGATACCCCGCGCGCTCCATTCGAGCATCAGGCGGTGTATCTGCTCTCGCCGTTCCGCGAAGCTGGTCTCCGAACCGCGATTCGCTGGCGCATCGACCGGCGCCGGCAACACGGCGCCAGTGCTGCCGATCACCTCCTCCATCGTTCGCAGCTTCGCTCGCAACCGTTGCTCCACCGCGAGCACGGACTCGGTGCTCGCCGGTGGCGCCAGCGCGTAGCTGTGAGTACGCGCGTGCAGCGCGCCGATGCGCCGAGAGCGTGCGACGCGCTGCTCCATCCGCGCGGGAGTCCACGGGAGGTCGAGGTGCACCACCACCGAGGCATCGTGAAGATTCAGCCCTTCGCTCGCGAGATCGGTGGTGAGCAGGAGGTCGATGCGCTCCGCCGCCGGCGGCGGTGCTACGCCGGACGCTCGCGGCGCGAATCGGGCGAGCGTCTCCTGCCGCGACAGCCTCCCACTCGCGATCCGCGCGCCGCGAGAGGTGAGCGCGGCCATCGCGCCGATGCCGTAGAGCTGCTCGTACATCGTGTGCACGGTGTCCGCGTACTGCGAGAACGCCAGAATTTTCTCACTCGGATGCCGTGCGCGGAGCTCGCGAATCGCCGCTGCACGCGAGGCGTCGACCTGCGCGTCCTCGCGTGCGCGGCGCAACAGCGCGCGCACGGCGTCGAGATGCTCGCGCACGAGCCGCAAGAGCGCGTGCGGCTCGAGGGCGGGACCCGCCACGAGCTGCGGGAACGCGAGCTGAATCGCGTCGTCCGCGCAGCTCCACGCGCGGAGCTCGCGCCGATCGGGGTAGCGCCCCTCCTCGAGCGCACTCTCGAGAGCGATCCCGCGCGCGATGCGCCGGCGCAGCGCGCCCGCCAGCGCACCCCGGCTCGACGCCCACTGTCGAAGCAGGCTCCAGGTGAGGAGGATGCCGCCGGCGCCGCCATCGGAGGGGGGAACCGGCGGGGGGAGCGCGAGCAGCGCGTGCAGTAGCGGGGAGTCGTCGCGCACCGTCAGCCAAACAGGCGGCGCCGCATCGGGCACCTTCACAGAGACTGCGACATCCTCGCGCACGCGTCGCACGATGTGCGCGACGATCTCCTCGTCGCTCATCGTGTATGCCCGAGCGCCCAGAACGAGCGCGAAGAGCGCCGACAGCTCGGCGCGCCGATTGTGGACCGGCGTTGCAGTGATGAGTAGCACCGTCGCCCGCGCACAGAGCGATGCGAGCACCGCGTAGCGCAGCGTCGATGCCGTGCGCGCGTGATGCGCCTCGTCGAGCACGATGAGATCGAAATCGCCGGGCGGAACCGTTCCGCGCGACAGAGCGGTGTACGTCACGATCGTCGAACGCACCCCCGCGACGGAGAGCGCGTCGCCCCACATTGCGCGCAGCGCGGCCGGAATGACGAGCAGCGGGCGCGCGGCATCTCGCATCAGCGCGACGGCGACGAACGTCTTGCCGAGGCCGGCCTCGTCGGCGAGCATCGCGCCGCGGTGCGCGCGGAGGAGCACCCGCAGCCGCTCCACCGCAACCTGCTGATGCGCATGGAGAGTGATCGTGCCGAGCGACTCTCGCTCCCCGGTTGCCGGAAGCCAGTGACTCGCGATGAGCGCGCGCGCCTCCACGCCGCGCACGATCATCTGGCAGCCCATCCGATGAGCGGGGCCACGTCGGCCGCACGCAGGCGATAGGCGCGTGTCGCCGCGTCGAGGAGCTCGCACGCCTCTGGCTCATCCCCATCCATCGCGCGGCGGGCGAGCGGGGCGAGGAGCTCGCGCGCGCTACACCAGTCACGCGGCAACGGGAGGAGCGCCATCGTCCATCCGAGGTAGCGATGGTAGCCGCCGCGCGCGGGCTCGGCGAGCACGTGGAGCCACGCAGCGGCGAGCGAGGAGTTGAGGAGCGCGGTGAGCGCGAGCGCGTCGGTTTCGTCGTCGCACGGCGCGACGTAGCAGCTATTGAGCGGCACCGTCGGATCGCCAGCATGGAGGAGGAGCGCGCGCGGCGTGCGACCCATGTCGGCCCAGACCACGCGCGCGCGCGCAGGCGAGGCGGCTGGCGTGCGGAAGAGCGTCCACCAAACGCCGCCGGCGCGCGCATCGCTGCGCGCGACGAGCCGTCGGCGCCAGCGTGCGAGCCAGCGGCCGGCGTGCTGCGGGAGTGCTGGCATCGCCGTGCCGTGCGCGTCGTGCGTCCAGATGATCGATGCGTCGCCGGGAATCGCACGCCAGGGCGCCGTGCTCTCGCCGCGCAGGAGCGGGCGCAGCATCGCATTTTCAATGAGTCCCGCGCGCTCGCCCGCGCGCACGCGCGCGAGGCCATCGTCCTCAACGGCGCCTGTGCCCTCGCGCCCCTCGCGCGACACCACGAACGCCTCGTTGCATCCACACTTCACCCCGAGCAGCGGAGCACCGATCGGCGTCTCGGCGATCGCGATCCCCGCGCGGGAAACACGGTCGAACGCATCGCGCACCGGCGGCGGAATCGCCACCCACGGGCTCGCGGGATCGCCGTCGAACGCGAGGCGCGACGGCGCGACACACCAGCGCAGGACGTCGCGCTTACGGTGCAGCGACGCGAGAATCGGCGGCGCCTCGTGAGTGTCGCCCTTGCGCGCGACGACGAGCGACGGATAGACGGCAGCATCGAACGCCGCTGGCGATTCGGACCAATCGTCGAGCGCGAGTAGCTGCGCGCCGGTGCGCAGGAGCCGTCGTGCGCCGCCGCCAGCAAGCGCACGCCACATCTTCGCGGGAAGGAGAAGCGCGAGTGTGCCGCAATCGCGGGCGAGGGCGAGTGAGCGCTCGAGGAAGAGCGCGCCGAGGTCCACCTGCGCGGAAAAGCCGGCGCCGGCATTCGCAGCGCGTGCGCCACGTTCCCACGCCGCGCCGCCGAATACCATGTATCGCGCGCGCAGAGCCGAGCGTGTCTCCGCCGGAATGCGATGCAGTCGCACCCAGGGCGGATTGCCGATGACCAGGTCGAAGCCGCCGCGCAGCGCGACATCGGGGAAGTGCGTCGCCCAGGCGAAGGGGAGCGCGCCGCCCGCGCGCAGCATGCGGCGGCGCGCTGCGAGATCTCGCGTGCGCGCGCGCTCGCGCGCGAGGCGCGTCACCTCCGCGGGCGAGGGGCGCACGCGCTCGCCGAAGAGATCGCGTCCGCGCATTACTGCGAGCAGATCTCGCCGCCGCACCGCGCACCGCTGGATCTGCTCGGCCACGTGCGCAAGCGCGAAGGCGCGCTCCGAGCGCTGCAGGGCGCGATCGAGCGTTCGCTTGCGCGCTCCCGTCGCGCGCGAGTACCGCTGGCGAAGGCGCGCGATCGTACTGCTTCCGGTGCCCCGAAGCTCCTCGAAGGCATCGCCGGCGAGCGAGTCGCCCACGCGGATGTGCCGGTCGAGATTCGGGAGCGGCGTCACCCGCATGCCATTCGTCTCCTCGCTGTCGATCACCACCGAGAGCCAAAGA
>JBBRYY010000059.1:0-16432 GCA_038237245.1 Gemmatimonadales bacterium
GCCATCAGCTTCGGCGTGGCGCCGGCGTTCATCATGTACTTCGCGGTGCTCAACCGCGACTCGTGGGCGTGGCTCGTCTGCTTCGCGTACATCGCCTGCGCGGTGATGCGCCTCGCACGCTTCAACGTCGAACAGGGCGGCCGCGCGAAGACGCACTTTCACGGACTGCCAAGTCCCGCGGCAGGGATGACGCTGGCGACGTACTACTGGTTCACGCAGACGAGCTGGTATCGCTACGTGGACGGCTGGCCCTGGCACACCGTGCTCCCCGCGGTGATGCTGACGCTCAGCTTCCTCATGATCAGCCACGTGCTCTATCCAGCGATGCCGCGTGTCGGCCTTCGCAACGTGCGCGGGATCATCGGCACGATTCTGCTCGCTGCGGCTGTCGTCGCGATTTTCGTCGAGCCGCTTCGCTACGCCTTTCCGATCCTCGTTGCGTACGTCGCCTTCGGACTGCTCCGCACGATCCTCTTCGGGCTCATGGAGCGCCTCCCCACGGGCGATCCGCTCATGGACGATGAGGACGACGAGGAACCGGACGAGTACTCCATTCGCCGCGAAGTCGAGGTCGTCGATACGCCCGTGCGCGAACGACGCAGCCGCCGTCGCGAGCACCGCGGACCGAACTTTCCCAAGTCCATTCCCCGCCCCGGACCCAAAGAGGATTCCGAATGAATCGCTTTCGCGTTGCCGTCCACATCGTGCCGCGTAAGGGCATCCTCGATCCGCAGGGGAAGGCGGTCTCGGACGCGCTCCACTCGCTCGGCTTCGACGGCGTCACGGACACGCGGATTGGGCGGCACATCGTGCTCCACATCGCCGCGCCCGATGCGAAGGCGGCGGACGCCCAGGTACGCGAGATGTGCGGCAAGCTCCTCGCGAATCCGGTGACGGAGGACTTCGAGATTGCGACGGTGGAGGCCGCATGAAGTTCGGCATCGTCACTTTTCCCGGCTCCAACTGCGACTACGACAGCTATCATGCCGTGGCCGACACGCTCGGACTGCCGGCGGTGTACCTCTGGCACAAGGACACGGATTTGCAGGGCGTCGACGTCGTCGTGCTGCCGGGTGGCTTCAGCTACGGCGACTATCTCCGCGCCGGCGCCATCGCGCGTTTCAGCCCGATCATGCGTGAGGTCGCCGCGCACGCGCGCGCGGGTGGCCCGGTGCTCGGGATCTGCAACGGCTTTCAGATCGCCTGCGAGGCGGGGCTTCTGCCCGGCGCTCTGCTGCGCAACGAGAAGCTGCAATTCGTCTCCGACCGCGTTTACATCCGCGTCGAGAATGCCGAGACGATGTTCACCTCGCGCTATGCAACCGGCGATGTGCTTCGCATCCCAGTCGCGCACGGAGACGGCCGCTTCACCGCTGATGATGAGACGCTCGATCGTCTCGAGGGCGAAGGGCGCGTGATCCTCCGCTATGTGAACGCGAGTGGCACTCCGGACGAGACGTCGAATCCGAACGGATCGATGCGCGACATCGCCGGAATCATCAGTGCCGAAGGAAACGTGCTCGGCCTGATGCCGCATCCGGAGCGCGCGATGGAGGATCTCGTGGGATCGGCGGATGGCCGCCGGCTCTTTGAATCGCTGCTCGCCACAGTCTCAGCCTAACCCCCGAGGTACTCATGCATCGCTGGCTACTCGCGCTTTCGTTCGTCGTTCTATCCGTGCCCGGCCAGGCCCAGGGCGGCAGCGCCACCGCCACCACGGGAACCATCGATCCAGGGATGTCACGCGCGCAGGTCATCGCCGCCCTCGGCAAACCCGCGACGATTCGCAGCTACCAGGGCTCGACCTACCTGATGTACTCGAACAGCTGCGGAAAGAAGTGTGGGATGCAAGACATCGTCATTCTCGATCACGATGTCGTCGTCGACGCGATGTTCCGATCGCCCAACCGGCACTATACCGGCACAAGCAGCTCGCCGGACGCGACGAAGCCCAACTCGCGCACGCAGCGCAATGCACCACTCGCAGTCCCTTCGAGCGGTTCGACCACGCTGCCGACGCTCCACAGCACGACCAGCACGACCGTCGTCCACACGTCGACCACGACGCGTCCCGCCGACAGCGCGAAAACACCGACGAGCTTCCCGCCGCACGACAGTGCGAAGACGCCGACGAGCTACCCGCCGCACGACAGCGCGAGCTCGCCCACGAGCCGGGCGCCGGCAGACAGCGCCCGGTCGAGCATGAGCACTCCGGCGATGCAGTCGCCGCCACCGCGGCAGATCGAACCGCCGATGAAGGATCCGCGGCAACTACCGCCTGCTCCCCCAAGCATGACCGCACCGCCGACGTACGGCACACCAGCGACCACGCCGCCGCCCGCCGATAGCGCAGCTTCGAGCATGAGTCATTCCCCCATCGACAACTCATCGTCGAGCACGAGTCATCCGCCCAAGCCTCCGAAGTGACCTCAGCTCCAGCGCCCCGCCCCGGCGATCCGGTCATCACGCCGGCGCTCGTCGCCGAGCATGGATTGACCGAGGACGAATACGCTCGGCTGGTCGCGCTCCTCGGCCGCACGCCCACATTCACCGAGCTCGGGATCGTCAGCGCGCTCTGGAACGAGCACTGCTCCTACAAGCACTCGCGCACGCATCTCAAGACGCTGCCGACGAAAGCGCCGTACGTGCTGCAGGGCCCTGGCGAGAACGCCGGGGTCATCTCGATCGGTGATGGGCTCGCGATCGCCTTCAAGATCGAGTCGCACAATCATCCGTCGGCGGTCGAGCCGTATCAGGGCGCGGCAACCGGCGTTGGCGGGATCCTGCGTGACGTGTTCACCATGGGTGCCCGTCCGATCGCGCTCCTCAACTCGCTGCGCTTCGGTTCGCTCGACTCGCCGCGCGTGCGGCACCTCTTCGCCGGCGTCGTCAAGGGAATCGGCGACTACGGCAACTGCGTCGGCATCCCGACCGTCGCCGGCGAGATCGTCTTCGATCCCGCATACGAGGGCAATCCGCTCGTCAACGCGATGTGCGTCGGGCTGATGCACGAGACGGATCTCATCCGCGCGGCTGCGGAAGGCGTCGGCAATGCGATCATGGCGGTGGGCGCGCGCACGGGGCGCGACGGCATCCACGGCGCATCCTTCGCCTCAGAGGATCTCTCCGCCGCGAGCGAGGCGAAGCGACCGATGGTGCAGGTCGGCGATCCGTTCACCGAGAAGCTTCTCCTCGAGGCGAGTCTCGAGCTCATCGCGAGCGGCCACATCGTCGCCATTCAGGATATGGGCGCCGCGGGGCTGACGTCGTCATCGGCGGAGATGGCCGCGCGTGGCGATGTAGGAGTCAGCATCGATACCTCGAAGGTTCCGGTGCGCGAAGAGGGAATGTCGCCGTACGAGATTCTGCTCAGCGAGTCGCAGGAGCGCATGCTCGTGGTCGCGAAGAAGGGGCACGAGGCACAGGTGCGCGCGATCCTCGAGAAGTGGGACCTGAGCGCGGCGGTGATCGGCGAGGTCATCGCCGAGCCGGTGTATCGCGTCACCGAGGGCGACCGCGTCGTCGCCGAGTTCCCCGGCTCGAAGCTGGTGAGCGATTGCCCGATGTACAATCCGCCCGCGAAGGAGGATCCCGCGGTTGTCGAGCTGCGCGCGCGGGACGTCGGCGCCATCAACGAACGTCGCGAAGAGTCCGATCCGATCTGGACGCTCGAGCGCCTGCTCTCCTCGCCGACGATCGCGAGCAAGCGGTGGGCGTACCGCCAGTACGACTCCACCGTGCGCACCAGCACCGTGCTCCGCCCCGGCGATGGCGACGCTGCGGTCATCCGCATTCGGCACACCGATCGCGCCATCGCGCTCAAGACCGATTGCAACGGACGCTATGTCTCGCTCGATCCGCGCGTCGGAACGCAGCTCGCGGTGGCCGAAGCGGCGCGCAACGTCGCATGCACGGGCGCGCGGCCGATGGCGATTACGAACTGTCTGAACTTCGGCAATCCGAAGCGCCCCGAGGTTTACTTTCAGTTTACCGAGGCCGTTCGCGGCATGGGTGAGGCGTGCCTTGCGTTGGGCACTCCGGTGACGGGTGGCAACGTCTCCTTCTACAACGAGAATCCGCGCGGCGCCGTGCATCCGACGCCGGTGGTCGGGATGGTGGGGCTCATCGATTCGCTCGCGCACATCACGCGCTCCGGCTTCACCACGGCGGGCGACGACATCGTTCTCCTCGGCGAGCCCACCGACGAGCTCGGAGGAAGCGAATATCTCGCGCGCATCCACGGTGTGGTTGCGGGCGCCCCGCCGCGCTGCGACCTGGTGCGCGAGCAGGCGACCATCGAGGCACTCCTCGAGGCCATCCGCGCCGGTGCCGTCCGCTCCGCGCACGACTGCAGCGACGGCGGGCTGGCAGTTGCGGTTGCCGAATGCTGCATCGCCGACCCCGACGGAACGATCGGCGCCGAAATCGAGTTGAGTAAGTGGAGCACGCTCCCCCTGCGCGCCCTGTTGTTCGGCGAGGCGCAGGCGCGAATCATCGTGAGTACGCCGGAGTTCCGGACGGTGCTCGAGATTGCACGAAAGCACGGAGTACCGGCGCGCGTGATCGGTCAGGTGCGCGCCCGAGAGAAAGGATTGACGATCCGCGTCAGTGACCGCGTGATGCACGCGCCACTCGACCGGCTCGCGCACGCGTATCACGACGCAATTCCGAACATCATGAATGCGTCCATCGCGGCGCTCGCGGTGCTCGAGCAGCATCCCCAACCATCTGGCGCCTAGAACATGTGCGGAATATTCGGGGTGCGCGGCGTGCAGGATGCCGGCGCACTCGTGCATCTTGGTTTGTATTCGCTTCAGCATCGCGGGCAGGAGTCCGCCGGTATCGTCACCATCGACGATGACGGGCAGGCGCGCGCCGTGCGCAGCATGGGGCTCGTCTCCGAAGGGCTTGGCGCTGCGGAAACCGCGGCGATGAACGGGATGCTCGCCATCGGACACACTCGCTACAGCACCGCGGGATCGTCGACCATCGAGAACGCGCAGCCGATTTTGGCGCGCTTCCGGGACGGGAGCATCTCGCTGGCGCACAACGGCAACATCGTCAACGCGACGGAGCTACGACGCGAGCTCGAGGACCAGGGAGCGATCTTCTCCGGCACGATGGATTCGGAGATCCTCGTTCACCGCATCGCGCGATCGCGCTGCGAGCGCCCCGAGGACAAGCTCCTCGAAGCGTTGCGTGGCGTCGAGGGTGCGTACTGCCTGGCGGTCACCATCGGCGACACGCTGCTCGCCGCGCGCGACCCGCACGGTTGGCGCCCCCTCTCCCTCGGGACGCTGGGTGATGGCTACGTCTTCGCGTCAGAGACCTGCGCGCTCGACATCGTCGGCGCGACGCATCTGCGCGACGTCGAGCCCGGCGAGATCGTCGTCATCGATTCGAACGGTGTGCGCTCGGTGAAGATCCCCGAGCGTGTGGAGCTCAAGCGCTGCGTCTTCGAGTACGTGTATTTCGCGCGCCCCGACAGCCGCATCTTCGACGTCGGTTCCGTCGACCATGCGCGCCGCGAGCTCGGACGCCAGCTCGGCCGCGAGTGCCCCGCTCCCACGGCCGAACTCGTCTTCGGCGTTCCGGATTCGGCGAATGCGGCAGCGCTGGGATTTGCCGAGGAGACCGGGCTTCCGCTCGAATTTGCGCTGATCCGGAACCACTATGTGGGCCGCACCTTCATTCAACCCAGCCAGGCGGGGCGCGTGCAGAAGGTGAAGGTCAAGTACAACCCCGTCCGCGAGGTGCTCGAGGGAAAGAGCGTCGTGATGGTCGACGACTCGATCGTGCGAGGCACCACCACGCGCGGGCTCGTCGCGCTCGTGCGACAGGCCGGGGCGCGCGAGGTCCATATGCGAATCTCGTCGCCGCCGGTGACTGGTCCATGTTATTACGGCATCGACACGCCGTCGCGCGAGGAGCTGATCGGAGCGAACATGACGATCAAGCAGATCGCCGAGCACCTTGGCGTCGATTCGCTCGGCTATCTCTCCCGCGACGGGATGTTGAAATCGGTTCCCGGCGGCCCGCGCGGCTTTTGCGATGCCTGTTTCTCGGGAGATTACCCGACTCCTCCGCCCACCGACCCCGACAAGCTCCGCTTCGGCTGCGGCTGCTGACGATTTTGCCGGTCGCGGACTGCCGCATCTCCTTTTAGACTTTACGCGTGCTCGTATACTTTTTTGGCAGCGGTACCGCGGACGGCACGCGGGAGATGAAGGCGGTGCTCGGGGGCAAGGGAGCGAATCTGGCCGAGATGACGAATCTCGGCGTCCCCGTGCCGCCGGGCTTCACCATCGCGTGCTCGGCATGTCTCGATTATCTGAAGGGCGCCGGCACGTCGGCCGAACTGCAGAGCGAGATCGAGAAGAACCTCACGCGGCTCGAGCAGGTTTCCGGACGCGGCTTCGGCGATGCGAAGAATCCGCTGCTCGTCTCCGTGCGCTCCGGGGCGGCAGTGTCGATGCCAGGGATGATGGAGACCATCCTCAATCTCGGGCTCAACGACCGCACTGTGATTGGGCTTGCGCAGCAGAGCGGCAACGCGCGCTTCGCCTACGACTCCTATCGGCGCTTCCTCCAGATGTACGGCGACGTCGTCCTCGACGTGCCGATGCAGGACTTCGAACATCTACTCAAGTCGAAGCGTCTCACGAGCTCGGCCGAGAACGACGCCGACCTTTCGGAAGACGCGCTCAGAAATCTCGTGGAGGAGTACAAGGCACTCATCCGGAACCGCACCGGCGCTGATTTCCCGATGGAGCCACGCGATCAGCTGCAGGGGGCGATCGAGGCCGTGTGGCGCTCCTGGACGCTGAAGAAGGCGATCGACTACCGTCGCCAGAACAACATCCCCGAGTCCCTCGGCACCGCCGTGAACATCGTGTCGATGGTGTTCGGCAATCTCGGCAACGACTCGGGCACCGGCGTCGCGTTCACGCGCGATCCGTCCACTGGAGAGAAGCGCTTCTACGGCGAGTTCCTCGTCAACGCGCAGGGTGAGGACGTCGTCGCCGGCATTCGCACGCCGCTCCCCATCGAGCAGATGGCGACGCAGCTCCCCGGTGCCTATGCCGAGCTGCTGGAAACGCAGAACCGGCTCGAGCAGCACTTCCGTGACATGCAGGACATCGAGTTCACGGTGGAGCGCGGGACGCTGTACCTGCTGCAGACGCGCACGGGAAAGCGGACCGCCGCGGCGGCGATCCGGATCGCGGATGAGATGGTTGCCGAGGGCGTGATCACGCAGCGCGAGGCCGTGTTGCGCGTCGATGCGGAGCAGCTCGACCAGCTGCTGCATCCCGTGATCGATCCGGGGGCGCGCGCGCAGATGATCGCGACGGGACTTCCCGCGAGCCCGGGTGCGGCGAGCGGTCAGGCGGTGTTCGATCCCGATGTCGCGGAGCAGCGCGCAGCGGAAGGGATTCGCGTGATCCTCGTGCGCGACGAGACGACGCCGGAAGACTTCCACGGCATCGTGGCCGCGCGTGCGGTGCTCACGGCTCGTGGCGGGATGACGAGCCACGCGGCCGTCGTCGCGCGCGGCATGGGGAAGTGCGCGATCGTCGGGTGCAAGGAGATGGAGGTCGATCTCCAGCACCGAAGCTTCAAGGTGAACGGCACGACGATCAACGAGGGCGACTGGATCACCCTCGACGGCGCGACTGGGCGTGTGTTCAGCGGCGATCTGCCGACGATCCCGAGCGACGTGGTGCGCGTGCTCTCGGGGCAGATGCGCGGCTCGGACTCGCGCGTCTACGTGACGTACGCGCGGCTGCTCTCGTGGGCGGACGATGCGCGCACGCTCCAGGTCCGCGCGAACGCCGACACGCCGCAGGATGCGCGGATCGCGCGGAACTTCGGGGCCGAGGGCATCGGGCTCTGTCGCACGGAGCACATGTTCTTCGAGGGCGATCGCATCACGGGGATGCGCGAGATGATCGTCGCGCGCGATGAGGGTGGGCGCCGGCGCGCACTCGCGAAGCTCCTCCCCATGCAGCGCTCCGACTTTGAGGGAATCTTCGAGGCGATGGACGGCTGGCCTGTCACGATCCGGCTGCTGGATCCGCCGCTGCACGAATTCCTTCCTCACGGCGGTGAGGACACCAAGCGTCTCGCCCGCACGCTCGGCATCGCGCGCGAGGAGCTCAATCGCATCGTCGAGTCGCTGCGCGAGACCAATCCGATGCTCGGGCTGCGCGGCTGCAGGCTCGGCATCGTGTATCCGGAGATCACGGAGATGCAGGGGCGTGCGATCTTCGAGGCTGCGGTGCGCGCGAAGCGCCGCGGCATCGATGTGCAGCCGGAGATCATGATTCCGCTCGTGTCGACGGTGCAGGAGCTCGAGAACCAGCGCGCGATTCTGGAGCACGTCGCCGATCAGGTGATGGGCGCGATGGGAGAGGAGCTCCCCTACACCATCGGCACCATGATCGAGCTGCCGCGCGCGGCGCTGACGGCGGACCAGATCGCGAAGGCGGCCGACTTCTTCTCCTTCGGCACGAACGATCTCACGCAGACGACGCTGGGGCTGAGCCGCGACGATGCGGGGCGCTTCCTGCCGCTGTACGTCGAGCGGGGTATTTTCCCGGACGATCCGTTCCGTACGATCGATGTGGACGGAGTCGGGAAGCTCGTGAAGTACGCGGTGACGGAGGGGCGCAAGGTACGCGCGGGGATGAAGACGGGGATCTGCGGCGAGCACGGCGGTGATCCGCGTTCGATCGCCTTCTGCCAGACCGCGGGGCTGAACTACGTCTCGTGCTCGCCATACCGCGTCCCAATCGCGCGCTTGGCCGCGGCGCAGTCGGCACTCAGGCTGGCGTCGAGTTAGCTGTAGCGCAGAGGGTCCGCGAGAACACAAGCGCCAACTTTTCCGTAGCTCTCGTGTTAGTGCATGCCTCGCGCGCGACACCCTACCCCAACGACATCAGCTTCGCTCCGTCCGCCACCGCCGGCGGGCTGACGTCGTAGATGTAGTACATCGCGCCCGGGCGTTCCTTGCGCAGCAGGGGCAGCGAGACGTTGAAGACCGGGACGCCGCCGAGGGTGTTGCCGCGCAGCGTGCCGGAGTGCGCGTGGCCGTGGAAGGCCACGGCGGCGCCGTAGCGATCCAGCGGTTCCGCCAGACGGTCCGTGCCGAGGTATGGGTGGATGGCCTCCGGCTCGCCGGCGACCGTCGCTGCGATCGGCGCGTAATGGAGCACGGCGACGCGCACCGGCGTCGACAGGCGGCGCAGTGCGAGCTCGAGCGAGTGCACTTCGTTGAGCGTCGCCTTCACGAACGCCTTCGTTTCAGGCTCGCCGAAGGGAGTCAGCATCCCGCGGCCGAAGCCGCCCATGAAGCCCTTCACACCTGCGAACCCAACCGTTGGGTTCAGCTCGAAGGTGTCGCCGCAGAGCAGATGCACCCCGCGCGCACGCAGCATGCGGCTTCCCTCCTCCACCTCCTCCGATTCGTAGTCGTGGTTGCCCAGCACTGCCACGATGGGCACCGCGACATCGGCCAGCTCCCCCACCACGACTTCGAACTCCGCGGCCGCACCCCAACGCGTCAGATCGCCGGTGAGCACGAGCACGTCGGCCTCGTCATTCACGTGCGCGAAGAGCTCGCGGTAGACGCCGGTGTCATCGACGCCGCAGTGGAAGTCGCCGACGGCGGCGATCCGCACCGTCCCCGGCTTGCGCTGCTGCGTCGCGCGGCGCTCGTGGCCATTCGAGATGTCCCCGGCTATCGATCGATCCGTCATGCGAGATATTCCTCCACCTGTTCGCTGCGCTCGTCCCAAACGTCGCTCGCGGCGATCTCGCGCACGAGCGGGCTGTCGAGCGTGTGATTGACCATCTCCTCGCGCAGATCCTTCATCTTCCACTCGTGCACATCGATGGTGAAGCTGAAGCGGGAGATGATCGGACCGCGCGTCACGCGCTCGTCAGTGCGCACGCGATCGAGATCCGCCTGCGCGCGTGACAACAGCGCCTCGCACAGCCACCGGGGAACGCCGTCGCGGTGCTCCGGATACAAGTAATCGTACATCTGGATCTGCGCGAGCAGCAGCGGCCAGTGCTCCGCCGTCTTCGCGAGAATGCGCTTCCAGTCCATCGCGTGTCCCACGCAGACGATGAGATGGGCGATGTCCGCCATGTCCTGCCGGTGACGCTCGCTGATGAACAGGCGATGCCAGAGCAGCTCCTCGGCCGGCGCCACACGCACTGGCGTGGCCGCGAGAATCGCAGGGCGGCTGTTGTGGTACCAATCGTCATCGATCATCGCGAGCCCATTGCCCATGCCGAAGATGATGTCGATGAACAGCTCGCCGAACGTCGCCTTCGCCAGCCAGTGCGGCTGCTCGAGGCGCGCGGTCATCCCCGCGCTCTTGAGTACGCCCATCGCCGCCACGAGATGCGCCGGCTCGACGAAGACGTCGAGATCCTTCGTCTCGCGATAAATACCCGTGTGCTCATAGATCGCGTACGCGCCCGCAACGACGTACCTGATCCCCGCCGCGTTGAGCGCGCCAAGCGCACGCTTGTATAGCTCGCGCTCGGCTTCCGGAACCCAGAAGTCGCCATGCGTGACCGAGCGCTCTTCCTCGCGCGAGAGCGCGCCAAGTTTGCGTGCCTGTGCCAGCGTGCGGCCCACTTCCCGCATGTCTCCCTTACGTTCGAAGGCGCAGCGCACTCGTCCCGGTCCTACTGTGGCAGACACCGTGCCGGGCGAGCCTCGATGCAGAAACGCCGGACCGAGCGTGAGCTCCATCCGGCGTTCCACGTGGACCTGGCGAGAGTCGAACTCGCGTCTTGCATAGGATCAACCACAGCTTCTACGTGCGTAGTCCACCGATTGATGTTTCCGACGGCTGGCTGGTGAACGACCCACCGCCGGATAAGCTCTCTAAATTTTCGCCACGTGCCTGAAAGCGCGACGCATGACTAGCCCAGATTTTCGATACCTACGAAGCCGCCCCGGGCGGGCTTCCTCGTAGGCACTCACAAGCGGTAACCGAAGTTACGCTGCGAGGGCCATGTTTGAGTTGGCAGTTGAAAAGTTTCCCGAGGGTTTTACCAGGAACCCGAGGACCTGGGCACGCGACCACAGCTTCTTCTACACAATCGAAACCATTTCAGGCCCGACATACGACCAAATATAGCGACTGCACATCCTGGCGCCAAGGAAGTTGTGCCTCGCTACGCGCGACTGACGGGTCACTCCGCGGTGCCCATTCCCTTTCCAAAGGAGCTGCGCGACATCGCCTGCCGCACGCAGTTCCGCCCCGCGCTCTTCGCCTGATAGAGCGCCATGTCCGCCGCGGGAAAGAGGAGGTCGCCGGCCTTTACACTCTCTGTGTATGACGCCACACCGAACGACGCCGTCACCGTGATGGGCGAGCCACCGTTTGGGGGCGTCACCCGGAGATTGGCGATGGCCTCGCGCAGCCGTTCAGCCGTGCGCGAGGCGCCGGCGAGATTCGTCTGCGGAAGAAGGATCGCGAGCTCCTCGCCGCCGTAGCGAGCGCAGAGATCGATCTCGCGAACCGTATTCCGTGCGGCTTCAGCGACTTCCTTGAGCACCTCATCTCCGCCCTGGTGCCCGAAGATGTCGTTCACCGTCTTGAACATGTCGATGTCGAGGAGGATCAGCGACACGGGCTGCCGGTGACGCGCGTGCTCGAGCAGGTGGTGCCGCAGCCGCTCCTCGAACTGACGACGATTCGCGAGTCCGGTCAGCGCATCGTGATTGGACTTCTGCGTGACATCCTGCAGCTGCTCGACGTTCTTGAGCGCCACCGACGCGACCGGAGCGAGCATGGAAAGGAGCTCCGCCTCGACGAAGGTGATCTGCGCTTCCTCGTCGCCCTCGACACATACCGCGCCGATTAGTTCATCGTCGACCACCAGCGGCACGATCGCGAGCGATCCGATCTTGCGCGACGATTCGAGCGGGCTGAAAGGAAGGCCCTCGGACTTGCGATACGATTCGCGCACGGCCATGCGCGGACGGTCCGAATTGCGCAGGAACTTCCCGATGATCGAATCCGGCGCGACGGCGAAGCCGGGCTCGATCGTGTGCAGCGGCGTCACGCTCTCGACGATCCCCGTATCCTCCGCCTCGTTCCAGCGGATGAAGGCGCATCGTGTGCCGCCGGTTACGTCGAGCGCGCTCTCGCAGATGGCGATGTCCAGTGCGGCGAGGTCCTGGCTCTTCTGAATCTTTTGTGCAGCGACGACGACCCTGTCCGCCTTCCCTCGATAGCGCCGAGTCTCCTTGCCATCGGAGAGCATGTCCACGAGCATCGTGAGCCGCGTCGCGTAGCGCGGCAGGAAAATCTTCGCCTTCTCGCGCGAGAGGCTCTCGCGATCCTCGGCGTACACACCCAGCGCGCCCTGGAAGCGGCCTTCCTTCCCCACGGATGCGGTGAGGAAGAACGAGGATTCGGTGTCGTAGTTGGTGGTCGGCAGCCCCTGCTGCACCGCCCAGTGCACGAGCGACTCGAGGGGCGGGTTCGTTTCGAAGGTGACAGTGGGCACCGGACTCGATGCCGATGACACCGGGAGCAGCTCATCGCTCTCGCGAACGTAGCGCCACAGCACTACTTCATCACCGCCGATCTGGTCGCGCATCTCGCGCAGGAAGCGCGAGATCGTCTCCTGCTCGACATTGCTCTCCGGCTGGACTTCCATCGCGAGCGAGCGTCGCGGTTCGGGGACGGCGCGCGTGCCGCGTGCGGGAGTCTCGAGACCGCGGACGGAGCGCGTTGGCGCGACCGCCGTCTTGGCGACGGTGGCCGCCGGCACGATGCGCCCGAAGAGGTCTCCGCTCACGACGGAGACGATCGCGAGGACCACGACACTCACGATTATCTTGATGTGCAACGGGTGCACGGCGTACGGGTCCAGCGTGAATGCGATCGCCGTGCTCATGACTGCGCTCACGATGCCGACACTCACCCCTCGCTGATACGAGAGGAGCGCGATCACACAGCACATGAGCGCGAAGAGTGGCGAGCGTGCGTAACTGCTTGCGATGATCGCAAAGACAAAGCAGAACGCTAGCAGGACAGCTGGACGCGACCGTTCAGGCAGAATGGCAGACAGACGTCGCCGCCTTCAAGGGATTGAGGAGGTGAATCAGCGATGGATGATGCGCGAGGCCGCGTACGCCGCTCCGAATCCATTATCGATATTGACGACAGTCACGCCCGCGGCGCAACTGTTCAACATCGAGAGCAGAGCGGCGATTCCGCCAAAGCTTGCGCCATATCCTACACTGGTGGGTACCGCGATCACAGGGATCGCGACCAGCCCGCCGACCACCGAGGGGAGCGCTCCGTCCATTCCTGCCACGACGATGATCACGGCCGCGCTCTGCAGCAGTTCGCCGCGAGACAGCAGGCGGTGAACTCCCGCCACGCCGACATCCGTGAGCCGCTCGACCTGAGCGCCGAAGGCCCGCGCGCACACCGCCGCTTCTTCCGCTACAGGAAGATCGCTCGTCCCCGCTGTGATCACCAGCACGCGCCCCTTCGTCGCCTGCGGAGGCGCAGTCGGGGCCAGATAGGCTACGCGCCCTAGTTGATTCAGCTCCGCGCCCGGGAAGCGCGCTGCAAGGGGGGCCCACATCTCCTGCTGCACGCGCGTAGCCAGGAAGCCTTCGCCGTCGGCGTTGAGATGCGTCGCGATGGCCAGCACCTGTTCCGGTGTCTTGCCAGCCGCGAAGATGACCTCGGGGAACCCCTGCCGTAGCGCGCGATGGTGATCAATCGTGGCGAAACCGAGCGACTCGCTGTCGGGGAGCGAGAGCAGGCGCAGTGCCTCCCCGCTTTCGATCTCTCCCCTCGCGACGCGATCGAGGAGTGCCTGCGTACGCTCGAGGTTCACGCCGCGCGCGTTTCCGCTTCCCGCACGTCTTGCTGCCGCTCCGGCCCGTCGCCGTGCGACACCATCGCCAGATAGTCGGCGAAGATCCCCTCGACTTCCATGAGCGAGGTGACCGCGTGCAGGCGCTTCCGCAGATCGGCCGACCCGGGGAGTCCCTTCACGTACCAGCCGAGGTGCTTGCGGAATTCAATCGCGGCGCCGCGCTGATCGAGCTCGTATGCGTCTGCCATGCGCGCGTGATCGAGCGCGATCGCGAAACGCTCCGCGACCGGTGGCGGAGCGGGCATGGGCCGACCGTCGAGCAACGCGCGGGCCTGATCGAAGATCCAGGGCTGACCGAACGAGCCGCGTCCGACCATGACGCCGGCGCATCCGGTGAGCTCGCGCATGCGGACGATGTCGGCGGCGCAACTGATGTCACCGTTGCCGAGCACGGGGACGGCTACCGCGTCGACGACGGCGGAGATCTCGTCCCAGTTCGCGCGTCCCGAGTACATCTGCGTGCGCGAGCGCGCGTGCAACGCGATGACCGCCGCGCCGGCATCTTCACAGACGCGCGCGATGCGGACAGGATCGCGCGTCTCTTCGTTCCAGCCACTGCGGATCTTCGCGGTGACGGGAAGATGCGTGCGCGCGCGCACGCCACGAATGATGTCCGCGACGAGCGTGAGGTCCTTGAGGCACCCCGAGCCGCCGTTGCGCTTGACGACCTTCTTGACTGGGCAGCCGAAGTTGATGTCGATGAAGTCGGGCGCGAAGACATCCGTGACGAGTGCGGCGGCGTCGCCCATCGCGGCGGGATCGGAGCCGAAGATCTGGACGCCGATCGGATGCTCGTCCGGGGCGAAGCGGAGCTTCGCGATCGTGGCTTCATTTTCTCGACGAATCCCCTCGGCCGACAGGAATTCCGTGACGACCACATCCGCGCCGAAGCGCCGGCAGAGCCGGCGAAAGGGCGACTCCGACACTCCCGCCATGGGCGCGAGGTAGAGTGGAACGGGGTGCGTCAACTCGACCGGGAAGCGCATCTGGGGAAATCTAGCGACCGTTGCAAGTCCATGCAACGCATGGAGTTTGACACTCGGCGCGAGCCGGGCTACCTTCCTGTGCTGCGGCGGGCGGCGGCCCGCGAGCACGCATCGATACTGCCGACGAGGATTTGATGGAATTACGCCAGTTCTTCACCGAAGACGCAATCAAGCTCAACCTCGAGTCCACGACGAAGGACGACGTGCTCAAGGAGTTGATCTCTCTGCTGGGGCTCGATGAGAAGTCGGAGGGGATGCTCTACAAGATGCTGAAGCGGCGCGAGAATCTCGGGTCGACCGGGATCGGACGCGGGATCGCGATTCCGCATTGCCGCTCGCTCGTAGTGAACAAGCTTCGCGTCGCCTTCGGCCGAAAGGCGAGTGGGGTGGACTTCAAGGCGATTGATGACAAGTCGGTGAACTTCTTCTTCCTCATCGTCGCGCCGCCGCTCGAAGTGTCGAATCAGTATCTGCCCGTGCTCGGGAAGATCGCGCAGTTCAGCAAGGAAGCCGACGTGCCGAATCGACTGCTGGGGCTGACGGAGCCGGGACAGTTTCTGAAGCTGCTCGAGGAGAAAGGCGTGTAGGTCGTTCGAGTTGGATGTGAATGCAAAACAACACGCGCCCGCGAGAGAATATCCTCGCGGGCGCGTGTTCGGAGCAGCCTTGAGGATCGAAGCTACTGCACGGGATGGAGGTTCGAGACGGTGGCCTCGAATGCCCCGGCCGGACCGTGGTTGTACGCGTACACCAGAGTCGGGTAACCGAGCTGCGAATCGTATTCGACGCGCACGTCGAGTCCTTTGGAGTCGAGATCGGAGCGTGCGATCGCGAAGAGCTCGTCGACCGTCGGCGGAGCTATCGTTCCAATAGACGTCACGCCCGCCGAGTCATTGATAAATGATGCGACGGTGTCGGCGAGAACCGTGACGCGAAGATAGAACACGTCGCCGAAATGCTGCTCGCGCAGGTTGAACGTGTAGGAATGGAAGTCGCGATGATTCCACTGGGCCTCATGCTGGTGGAGCGCAGTGAGGTCGCCGAAGCTCCCGCTCGTAGCATCGGAGCACGCGAGAACGGCTGCGGCGAGCGCGAAACGAACGACGAATGTTCTCATGCATCCTCCAGAGCGTGGGCGGTGGCGGCGACCGCTTGCCATTCACTTTTGCCCTGCTCGCGCCGCCTCGCCAGGTCGACTCACCGTCGATTGCCGCAGCCTACTCCAGCGGTTGCAGATTCGAGGCCCTCACGAGCACCCCTCCACCGGGGTTGTTCGACTGCGCGTTGAATACCGTCGGATAGCCGTACGTGTCGTCGTATTCGATCGAGATGGTGAAGTTGCCATCCTGAACCGCGAAGTTGGCCTCGTTGAAAATTCCGTCGATCGTCGGCCAGCTGCGCGGCGTTGCCGGAGGCTGGCCCGTTTGCGGATCGATCACGCTCGACACGGTATCGTTCACTACGGTGATGCGCGCGTTGAAGCTACTGGAGAGCTGCGTCTCGGAATAATCGTAGAC
>JBBRYY010000060.1:0-15793 GCA_038237245.1 Gemmatimonadales bacterium
TCCGTCCCGCAGACGCCTGCGCGCCGAACCTTGATCAGGACTTCGTTGTCACGGATCGTCGGCACCGGAACGTCGCGGAGCACGAACCCGGGTCCCGCCGTCTCTTTCACCAGCGCTTTCAAAGACGCTCCTCAATTGCGGTTGCAATGCGATACCACTGTCTCGAACGCCGTCGGAAAGGTCGCACGGGACCCAATCAAACGGTAGCGGGCCCAGAGCGCCCGAAGGCATCCCTCTCGTCGCTCCACGCCACAGAGCGCTCCTCCTCCGCACTCTCTCGACGAAAAAGTTCTCCGACGGTGTAGTCCGCATGCGCTACGAAGTCCCGAGGGGCGAGCAGTAGTGTCCGTGTGTTGTCCGTGCTCCTGTCCGTTTTTGTCCGTATCTCACTTGTTGGCGTTTGTGTTCCAGCACGACAACGCCAAACTGCGCCGGAGCACAGGCACTAACGATTTTGATACGGACAAAAACGGAAGGAAGACCGACAAAAACGGCTATTGCGAATGCAGTTCTTAAAACGTCGTCGCGATCTGGCCGCCGTCCACCGGGATCGCCACACCGGTCACGAAGCTCGCGCGCTGCGATGCGAGAAACGCCACCACCGCCGCCAACTCGGCCGGATCGCCCGCGCGGCCCAGCGGAATGAGCTTGCGCCGGTCGCGCAGCTTCTCGGCAATCGTGCTGTGCTCGCGCTGCGATGCGATCGCCGCCAGCGACATTGCTCTGTCGGTGTCGAAGTGCCCGGTCAGAATCGTGTTCACCAGCACGTTGTCGTGCGCGCACTCCGTCGCCAGCGTCTTCGCGAAGCCCGCGAGCCCCGCGCGCGCGGTGTTCGACAGGATCAGCGACGCGATCGGCTGCTTCGCCGCCGTCGACGTCAGGAAGATCACGCGCCCCCACTGCTGCTTCCGCATCCCCGGCACCACGAGCTGCGCGAGCCGGATCGACGACAGCAGGTTGAGCTCGATCGCCGTCACGTATTGTTTGTACGTCGTCGTCTCGAAGTTCGTCGACGGCGGTCCGCCCGCATTCGCCACCAGAATATCGATCGGCCCCAGCGTCGCCCTCGCCTCGGCGATCGCCGCCGCCGTCGCATCGCTGTCGGTCACGTCCGCGACCAGCGGGAGAATCCGCCGCTTCGATTCGGCCGCGATCTCCGATGCCACGCGCTCGAGCTCCTCCTTCCGGCGCGCGATCAGCGCGACCGATACCCCCTCGGCCGCCAGCGCACGCGCGCATGCGCGCCCGAGCCCACTCGATGCGCCGGTGACGAGCGCGACCTTTCCGTCGATTCCGAGATCCATTCAGTCGTCTCCGGCAACGAGCGAGCGTTCACTGATGTCGTGCTCCACTGCCTTGTCACTTCTCGGATCCTCGCCAACTCGCACACCATCCTTCGTCACCGGCTCGAGATGCACCGCGCACACCTTGAACTCGGGGATCTTCGCGTAGGGATCGAGCACGGGATTCGTCAACAGATTGGCCGCCGCCTCGCGATAGTGCATCGGCACGAAGATCTGCTTTCGCGCGACACGCCCCGAGATGCGAACCGCGATCTCCATCGATGAGCGCCGCGACGTAACGCGCACGGGATCGCCATCCTTGATCCCCATCTCGTCGGCGTCCAGCGGGTTGAGCTCGAAGGTCGGGGTCGGCTCGCGCGCGTCGAGCCCCGTCGCACGGCGCGACATCGTACCGGTGTGCCAGTGGTACATCTGCCGTCCCGTATTCATAAAGAAGGGGTACTCGGCGTCCGGCAGCTCGGCCGACGGCATGTACTCGACGCCCACGAGAGTCGCCTTGCCATCCGGCGTCGGGAAGTGGTTCGCGAAGAGGAAGTCCGTGCCCGGATGATGCGCATCTTCCACCGGATACTGCAGCCCGCCGCCGTTCAGCCGTGCATGCGACACGCCACGCCACGACGGCGTCACGCGCGCGATCTCGTCCAGCACCTCGGACGAATCCTTGAACGGCGTCGGCAGCCCGAGTCGATTCGAAAGATCGATGAGGATCTCGAGATCGCCGCGCGCGTTCCCGGGCGGATCGATCGCTTTGTTCATGATCTGGATTCGGCGCTCCGTATTCACCACCGTTCCCGTCTTCTCGGCAAACGACGATCCGGGTAGCACCACATCCGCGTAGCGCGCCGTCTCCGTGAGGAAGAGATCCTGCACGGCGACGAAGTCGAGATTGTGGAACCACTCCTCGGCGTGCGAGATGTCAGGGTCGGAGATGATGGGATTCTCACCCATCACGTATAGCCCGTGCACCGGGCTTCCTTCCTTTACGATCTCCGTGACGCGCAAACCGGCCACGAGCGAGAGCTTCTCCTCGGGCACGTGCCACTCGTCCGCGTACACCTTCCGGACCTGCGGATCCTCCACCGGTAGATAGTCCGTGTAATACATCGGGATCGCGCCAACGTCGCTCGCGCCCTGCACGTTGTTCTGTCCGCGGATCGGCATCATCGGCGCGCCCCATCGCCCGATCATCCCGGTGACGAGAAGGAGATTGAGTAGCGTCGTGACGATGTCCGTACCCGTGTGGTGCTGCGTGAGCCCCATCGCCCACATCGTCGCGCACTTGCCGCCCTTCGCATACATCTCGGCCGCTTCTCGAATCAGGCTCGCCGGCACGCCGGTGATGATCTCCGCCCTCTCCGGCGTGTACGGCACGACGGACTCACGCAGCACATCGATGCCGTGCGTGCGTCCGGCGATGAACTCCTTGTCCTCGAGCCCGAGCGCGAAGATGTGATGCACCATCGAGTTGAGCAGCACGACGTCCGTGCCCGGGAGCATCTGCAGATGAATGTCCGCACGCTGCGCGAGCTCGATGCGCCGCGGGTCGGCAACGATGAGCTTCGCACCGCGCTTCTGCGCCCGTTTGATCGCCGCGCCGAACACCGGGTGCGACTCGGTGGTATTCGCGCCGAGAATGAAGATGACGTTACTCTCCGTCTCGACCTCGCGCATCGAGCCGGACGCCGCGCTCGTGCTCATCGCGCGCTGCATCGCGCTCACCGATGACGAGTGGCAGAGCCGCGTGCAGTGATCGATATTGTTCGTGCCGATCGCCCCGCGCAGCAAGCGCTGGAGGAGATAATTCTCCTCGTTCGTGCACTTGGCAGATGAGAACACTGCCATGCTGTCCGGCCCCCGCTCGTCGCGCAGCTTGAGCAGTTGCGATGCCGTGAGATCCATCGCCTCCTCCCACGTCGCCTCGCGGAACGGCTCGTACCAGCTCGCCGGCGTCGAGGCGCGGTCGCGCGCGTCGCCGAGCGGGGTGTCGAGGAGCGGGAGCTTCTGCAGCGTGTTGAACTTGGGGCGCCGTTTCTGCGTCTGCCCCTCCTCGGAGACGAGCATCCACGGCCCGTTGCGCCGCCCCCACTTCGCTGTCTGCTCCGCGCTCGGCTCCCACTTCCACTCGCCGTAACGCTTGACCCACCCAATGCGGATCATCGGTGTCGTGAGGCGATCGCGGTGCATCGCGAAGTCGAAGCCGAAGCGCCCCTTCACGCACGTAGAGCCGATGTTCGGTGTCGTCTCCTCGATCCACGGGCTGTTCACCCGCTGAATGTCGTTGCCGCGCACCTCGAGATCGATCTGGCATCCGACGCCGCAGTACGGACACACGCTGCGCACCTCGCGCACCGGCTCGCGCAGCGACTCCGCCCGCATCTTCGCAAGAGGGATGATGTCGTGGATCGCGCCGGTAGGGCACACGCGCACGCACTCGCCGCACCAGGTGCACCCCGCGTGATCCGGATTGCCGTCGGCGCCGACGATGATTTCCGCATGCTCGCCGCGGAATGCCGTCTCGAGCACACCCACCACCTGGATGTCATCGCACGCGCGCACGCAGCGCGTGCACAGAATGCAGGTGGACATGTCGTGCTGGATGAGCGGATCGCCCTCGCGCTGATCGCCGGTGCGCAGCCCAAGCGATGAGCGCTTTTCCGTCGGGACGTCGTAGCGGCGCACATACTGCTCGAACTCGTTGCGCGCGCCGTCGACCGGGATCTCTTCCACCGGATAGCGCTCGAGCAGCATCCCGAGCACCGCCTTGCGATTCTGCACGGCAGCGTGCGACTCGGTAGTGACCTTCTGTCCGTCCGCGGCCTGCGCCGCGCACGAGGCGACGAGCTTCGGCGTGCCATCGATGGACACGAGGCAAATGCGGCAGTTCCCGACGATGGGCAGCTTGGGATACCAGCACAGCGTCGGCACCGCAATGCCCATCGAGCGGGCCGCCTCGAGAATCGTGGTGCCCTCGGGCACCGTCACTTCACGTCCGTCGATCGTAAGCGTAGGCATGGCAATCAGTCGCTCGAAGAATCAAGCTCGGCGGGCGCAGCCGTGACATCACGCCACGGCGGAAGAAGCCTTCTCTATAATAATGGAGTGGCGACCGTCCGGCGATGCGCGCCAGCCCCGCATCGATCCACGCACGACGTCGGCGAGAATCCGTGCGCGGCAAGTCGCGATGCACGCTCGTGTGCACGATCTCACTACATCGTGCGCTCGCGGTCCCGCATTTAAATAGCAAATCGCAACGAACGAAAAAATTGTTCAACGTCTGCGGTATTGCGTGCGTTTTTTTACATTCCTATATTCGCGCCTGACGACAGGCGCCCTGCGCCGAGGCGATGAGTGGCTCATTCGAGACGTGAATTTCTCCAGCTGTCCTCTGCCGCGGCGCTCAGCCTCGCGGCGTACCGCCTCCCCCCGAAGTACCGCCTCGCCTCTCCCACATCCCCGCCGCTCAGCGATCCCGGCTTCAAGGAGCTCGCGATGCGCGCGCTCGATGCCGCCAAGTCCGCCGGCGCAGAATACGCCGATGTGCGCATCAGTCAGAATCGCAATCAGGCGATTCAGGCTCGCGAGCATCGCGTGCAGTCCCTCAGCGACTCCGAAACCTTCGGCTTCGGTGTGCGCGTCCTCGTGAAGGGTGCGTGGGGCTTCGCGGCGAGCCGCGATCTTGCGCCCGACGAAATGGTACGCGTCGCACGCCAGGCCGTCGCGCAGGCGCAGGCGAACCGCGCGGCGCTCGAGCGCCCGGTGGTGCTCGCGCCCGTCACGCCGACTGCGAACGGCACCTGGCGCGGCCCGGCCGAGATCGATCCATTCGACGTCCCGATCGAAGAGAAGGTCGCGCTGCTGCTCGACGCCAACGCCGCCGCACTCAAGGTCGCCGGCGCGAAGTTCGTGAGCTCCGGGATGTTCTTTCTGCGCGAGGAGAAGACACTCGCCACGAGCGACGGCACCTACGTCGTCCAGACAATCTTCCGCTCGCAGCCGCAGATGACGGTCACCGCCGTCGCGCCGGATTTCTCCGACTTTCAGTCGCGCCAGTCGAACGACATTCAGCCGATGGGGCGCGGTTACGAGCACGTGCGCGACGCGAAGCTCGTCGACAACGCAACGCGTTGGGCCACCGAGGCCGTCCAGAAACTCGGCGCCAAGCCGGTCGACGTCGGCCGCTACGATCTCGTCCTCCATCCTACGCATCTCTGGCTCACGATCCACGAGTCGATCGCGCACCCCACGGAGCTCGATCGCGCGATGGGCTACGAAGCCAACTACGCCGGCACGAGCTTCGTCTCGCCGCCCGAGCAGATGCTCGGCAAGCTCCGGTATGGTCCCGAGCTCATGAACATCCAGGGCGATCGCACGCAGCCCGGCTCGCTCTCCGCGTGCGGCTGGGATGATGAAGGCGTCGTCCCCGACACATTCCTCATCATCACGAAGGGGATCGTCAACGACTACCAGACCACTCGCGAGCAGGCGCCATGGCTCGACTGGTGGTACAAGAAGCAGGGGAAGCCGACGCGCTCGCACGGCTGCTCGTACTCCCAGAGCTGGGAAGACATCCAGTTTCAGCGAATGCCGAACGTCTCGCTGCTCCCTGGCGAGAAGGAGCAATCGTTCGAAGATCTCATCGCCGCGACCGACAAGGGAATCGCCATCGTCGGCGAGGGGTCGTTCTCGATCGACCAGCAGCGCTACAACGCGCAGTTCGGCGGGCAGCTCTTCTATGAGATCAAGGGCGGCAAGATCGTCGGGATGCTCAAGGACGTCGCGTACCAGATGCGCACCCCCGACTTCTGGAACTCGATGGACATGATCGGCGGCAAGAAGAGCTATCAGATGGGCGGCGCCTTCAACGATGGAAAGGGACAGCCGAGTCAGTCGAATGCGGTGAGTCATGGCTGCGTGCCGAGCCGCTTCCGTCAGATCAACGTGATCAACACGGGGAGGAAAGCATGAGCCCCCGCTCCTTGTTCGATCCGGCCGGCTTCCTCACGAAGGAGGATGCCCAGGCGCTCACGAAGCGCGTGCTCGCGATGGCGAAAGCGGATGAGACGCGCGTGACCGTCATCGGCAGCACCCGCGGCAACACGCGCTACGCGGTCAATCAGGTGTCGAGCGGCGGTGACAATACCAACGTCACCGTGCAGATCAGAAGTGTCTTCGGCTCGAAGAGCGCGAGCACGACCACGAACAAGCTCGACGACGCATCGCTGCAGTCGGCGGTGGACATGTCGGAGCGGCTCGCGAAGCTCGCACCCGACGATCCGGAAGCCATGCCGGAGCTCGGCCCGCAGACGTACGACGAGTCGCCGGGGTGGAGTCAGATCACGGCGAATCTCGAGCCCGCGGGGCGTGCGGCTGCGGTGCGCGCAGTGACGGAGCCCTCGCGCGCGGCGAAGCTCGCCGCGACGGGATACATCGAGTCGGACGCGCAGGCGCATGCGATCGCGAACAACAAGGGACTGTTCGCCTTCGGACGGCAGACGGCGGCATCGATGACCACCACCGTTCGCGCCACGGATGGCAGCGCGAGCGGATGGGCTGGTGCATCACACACGGATTGGTCGAAGATCGATCCCGAGGCATTGGGGGCGCGCGCGATCGAGAAGGCCCGCGCATCGATGAATCCCGTCGCGATCGAGCCGGGGCGGTACACCGTGGTACTCGAGCCCACCGCGGTGGGGAATCTGGTGCAGCTGCTGGCGTTCGCACTGAACGCGCGCGGGGCGGATGAGGGACGCAGCTTTTTCACGAAACAGGGCGGCGGAAACAAAATCGGACTCAAGGTCGTAGATGAGCGCGTGACGATCGTATCGGATCCACTGGACTCCAATGCGGCGGCACTCCCGTTCACTCCGGAAGGAGCGCCGGCGAAGAAGACGACGTGGATCGAGAATGGCGTCGTGCGCAACCTCGCGTACGATCGCTATTGGGCGCAGAAGCAGGGGAAGACACCAACACCCCTGATCGGATCGATGAAGATGTCGGGCGGCACGTCCAGCATGGAGGAGTTGATTGCGTCGACGCAGCGCGGGATTCTCGTCACCAGATTCTGGTACATCCGCCCGGTCGATCCACGCACCATCCTCTTCACAGGACTCACGCGCGATGGCACCTTCCTCATCGAAGACGGTAGGATCACCAAGGCCGTCAAGAATCTGCGTTACAACGAATCCCCCGTTTTCATGCTGAACAATCTGGACGCCATGGGTCCGTCGGTGCGCGTGAGCGCGAGTGAAGACGGCAGCCCGGGATTCGCGATCGTCGTGCCACCGATCAAGGCGCACGATTTCAACTTCACCAGCCTGAGCGACGCCGTCTGATGACAGATCGAAGAGATTTCCTCAAGAAGAGCGCGCAGGTCGCGGCCGCAGTCGCCGCTGCCAACGCGTGGAAGGCGACAGGAGGCGTGTCGAATGCGTTCGCCGCCGTCTCGACTCGACCGCTCGAAGAGATTCCCGATTCGACGATCAAGGAGCTGATGAGCGCCGCGCTCACCACTGCGAAGTCCGGCGGGGCCGGATACGCCGACGTGCGCATCGGTCGCCAGCGGCAGAACTTCGTCTTCACCCGCGAGCAGCAGATCCAGAACGTGGTCGATACGGACTCGATGGGATGCGGCATTCGCGCACTCGTCGATGGCACGTGGGGCTTCGCCGCCACGCGCCTCCTCACGAAGGACGGCGTTTCGGCGGCTGCGAAGGAAGCAGTCGCGATCGCCAAGGCGAATCGCAGCGCGCGCGACAGGCCCGTCGTGCTCACCCCCGCGCCGTCCTTCCCCAACGGAACTTGGAAGAGCGCCTACACGAAGGATCCGTGGGACATCTCCGTCGAGGAGAAGGCGGCGCTCCTGCTCAAGGCGAACGCCGAAGCGCTCAAGGTGAAAGGCGTCAAGTTCATCTTCAGCGGCCTGTTCTTCGTCAAGGAAGAACGCAGCTACGCGAACACGGATGGCACTGTCACCACGCAGACCGCTGTTCGCTCGTGGCCGCTGATGCAGATCACCGCCATCAACTCCGACCAGAGCGACTTCCAGAATCGCGGGAATATCGCGGCGCCAATGGGGCGGGGTTGGGAGTACGTGCTCGAGCGCGACCTCGCGGGACACGCGCCGCAGTGGGGCGAGGAGGCGGTCGCGAAGCTCACCGCCAAGCCGGTCGAAGTCGGTCGCTACGATCTCGTGCTGCACCCGTCGCACCTCTGGCTCACGATTCACGAGTCGATCGCGCATCCCACGGAGCTCGACCGCGCGATGGGCTACGAAGCCAACTATGCCGGCACGAGCTTCGTCGCGCCTCCCGAAAAGTTCCTCGGCCAATGCAAGTACGGCCCCGAGATCATGAACATCCAGGGCGATCGCAGCCAGGTGGGCTGCCTCAGCACCGTCGGATGGGATGACGAAGGTGTGAAGCCCGAGCCCTTCCTCATCATCAAGAAGGGAATCGTCAACGACTATCAGACCACGCGCGAGCAGGCCTCGTGGCTCGACTGGTGGTACAAGAAGGAGGGACGCGAGACGCGCTCGCACGGGTGCTCGTACGCGCAGAACTGGGACAACGTCCAGTTCCAGCGCATGCCCAACGTGTCGCTGCTCCCCGGCGAGAAGGAGCAGTCGTACGAGGATCTCATCGCCGCGACCGACAAGGGCATCGCGATCATTGGCGACGGGTCATTCTCGATCGATCAGCAACGCTACAACGCGCAGTTCGGCGGCCAGGTCTTTCACGAGATCAAGGGCGGCAAGATCGTCGGACCGCTCAAGGATGTCGCCTACCAGATGCGCACCCCCGACTTCTGGAACGCGATGGACATGATCGGCGGCAAGAAGAGCTACGAGATCGGCGGAAGCTTCTTCGACGGAAAGGGACAGCCCGGGCAGTCGAACGCCGTCAGTCACGGCGCTGTCCCCGCGCGCTTCCGAAACATCAACGTCATCAATACCGGGAGAAAGGCATGAGCCGCCCACATCGCCTTTTGGCGCCGGAAATGACGCCGGACTCGGGAATCGCATCGGCGGACGATGCACAGGCGCTCTTCGCGCGGGTGCGGAAGCTGTCGAAGGCGGAAACCATCGAGATGCAGCTCAACAGCAACCACACGGGCAACACGCGCTTCGCGGCGAATCAGATGTCGACGTCCGGAAGCGTCACCGACAGGCAGCTCGCGGTGCAGAGCTCCTTCGGCGCGAAGCACGCGGTGGTCGTCACCAACGATCTCACCGACGAGTCGCTCGCGCGCGCGGTGGCGGAGTCGGAAGCGCTGGCGAAGCTCGCGCCGGATGATCCGGAAGTGATGCCGGCGCTCGAGATGCAGACGTATGTTGCGGTGAACGCGCACTTCGATTCTACGGCGGCGCTGACGCCGGCAGACCGCGCGAAGGCGGCGCTCACGGCACTCGCGCCGGCACGTGCCGCTGGCGATTTGCAGGCCGCCGGGTTCATTATTACCAGTGAGACGTCGGTCGCGATCGGAAACAACAAGGGAATGTTCGCGTATCACCGTGCGACGAGCGCGAATTATCAGCTCACCGTGCGAACGGCGGATGGCACCGGATCAGGGTGGGCCGCCGCCGATCACCCGGATTGGACACAGCTGGACTTCAAGGCGGTGAGCGATCGCGCGATCGAAAAAGCGAAGCTGTCGCGCACTCCGGTGGCGATCGAGCCTGGACGCTACACGGTGATTCTCGAGCCGCAGGCGGTAGGTGATCTGGTGCAGTTGATCGGAAATTATTCCGATGCTCGCTCTGCAGATGAGGGTCGCAGCCCGTTCGTGAAGACCGGCGGTGGTAACAAAGTCGGGGAGAAGATCGTCGATGAGCGAGTGACGATCGTAGCCGATCCACAGGATCCGCAGCTGATGTCGCAGCCGTTCGATGGAGATGGGCTCGCACTGAATCGGCAGGTCTTCATTGAGAATGGTGTGCTCAAGCAGTTATTCTACACACGATTCTGGGCGAAGAAGCAAGGCAAGGTGGCGACCGGTCAGCCGGCTTCGATCAAGATGATGGGCGGTTCGACATCGATCGAAGAGATGATCACGAGCACCGAGCGCGGAGTCCTGGTGACCAGACTCTGGTACTTGAGAGAAGTGGATCCTCGCACGATCCTCTATACGGGACTCACGCGCGATGGTACGTTCCTGATTGAGAACGGCAAGGTTACAAAGGCGGTTCGCAACTTTCGCTTCAATGATTCACCGTTGTTCATGCTGAATAACCTCGAGATGCTCGGACCATCAGTACGACTCGCCGGTACGGAGCAGGGTGGCGATATCGTAATGCCGACCATCAAGGTGAAGGATTTCAACTTCACGAGCCTCTCGGAGGCCGTGTAGAGATACGACGGATTTATTTCGACGTCGTATCGCCCCACCGATCCACCGGGGGATCGGACGGGCTGTTTTCACTCCGGTTCAATGGAGAATGAATCATGGCTACCAAGAAAAAGAAGTCCGCGACGAAGAAGTCTGGCCGCAAGACCGCCACGAAGAAGAAGGCGACGAAGAAGGCGGCCAAGAAGCGCAAGTAGTGCTTCGACGTTGTGCATAGCAGGAAAGAAAGGCCGGCGGATTCTCGCCGGCCTTTTCTTCATCCGTCAACATTCATCGCGAGATGCGATGACGCGGATGCAAAACGCGCCGGCAGAAGCTCTGCCGGCGCGTTGTTTTCTTTTGGAACCCTCAGTCGCTCTCACGCAGCGCGCGGGGCACGCACGGGTTCGATCTCCGCCTCGACCACCGGCGCCGCACCCCAGATGTACGCGAACACCGCGGGCGTCGGCTCGTCGCGATTGCCGCGCGAGATCACGATCCCAATGGGTTCGGTCGATTCGGACTGACTGGTGTTCGGCATGGGCACGGTCCTCAGATGGAGCAGGCGGAGAAAAAGCCCCCGTAACGGTCGGGGGCCGCCTACCACTAAGGCACCGTCCATGCCTCCCGTTCCTCGCCGCCGCTCATCGTGTAACCGATTGATTTTAAACTGGTTGGCGAATGTGCGGATTCTCACGCATCGGCCCGAGACTCGAAGTGACACGTCCAGCGGACGGTCATCCGTGTCAAAACGCTACGCGACTGCCTTGCGAGCAAGGAATGTCTCGTTGCTCGACGAGCCCTCCACCGTGATCTGCCATCCATAGTAGGACGCCTCGAGCTCCTCGAGCGGAACCAGCCTCACCCCCTCCGAGTACGTCTCGACCACGTGGACCCCGCCCTCCTTCGTCGCCGCCTGGAGGATCGAAAGCGCCTTCTGCCGCTGCGCCGGTGTCAGCTCCATCAGCGCCGCCGCCGCGCACACCACCGCGCTGATCGGGAAGTCCGGCTCCCATTCCGCGAGGTCGCTCACCACCCCGCGGATCCGCCCCGTGAGTCCGACACCTGCGGCCGCATCGATCACGCGCTCGATGACGTCCTCGGTGGGATCGAGCGTCGTCACGTCACAGCCGTTCGCCGCGAGGTAGAGTGAGCGTCCCTCCTCGAGCGCCCCTGCCACGAGCACATGTCCCTCGTGCGCCGCCGCGGCCGTGCGCGCGATCGCGCAGTCCGCGCGCATCCCCCACCGCTCCGGCTTCTTGAATTCCGCGAGCGCTTTCACCCGTCGCTTCCGCCACGTCGCGAACGTCGCGAGACGCAGCCGCGCGCGAATGATGCGGTCCACCTCTTCACACAGCAGCAACTCCGTCAACGCGAGCTGTTGCTGCGCTTCGAGCGACGCCACAGCCTCATCCCCAATGCCCAGGATGATGCGGCGCGGCACCGATTCCTTGTAGTTCTCGATTTCCCGCTCGACGAACAGCTCGTACTCGTGCTGTAGTGAGCGTGGACGATGGGCCATGAGTCACTGGGTGGAGTCAGCAGTAAGCTAGATGACTCGCGATGCGTTGCAACCCCATCACACAGGCTCGACGTGCACCAGCACTTCGGCGACGCCGAGCTCCTTCGCGATTTTTTCTTCGACGGTGTCGGCGATGCGATGCGCTTCCTCCACCGTCGTCGACCCATTCACCCCAATGGTCACCTCGGCGAACAGCACGTCCGAGGAGATCGCGCGCGAGCGAACGGTGCGCACATCGACCACATGCGGAATCGCGCCGACGAGGCGCCGCAGCAGCCCCGTATCCACGCCGCGCTCGTCGACGAGCACCGGCACCGTATGGCGCACGATCTGATAGCCGTTCCAGGCGATGAGCAGCGCTACGCCGATCGCGAGCAGCGCATCGACCGCGCCATATCCTCGGCGCGCGAGCACGAGCGATGCAAACGCGGCCGCCGTGACGTAGATGTCGCTGCGCGTGTGGGCCGCGTCCGCGAGCAGGAAGTCGCTGTTCAGCTGACGCGCGCGGCGGCGCTCGTACCAGACTACTCCGACGTCCACGAACATCGTCGCCGCGATCAGCGACAGCTCGGTGAGCGACGGGTAGACCGGATGCTCGCTGATCAGGAGATGCCGCACGCCCTCGCGCAGCAACTCGAAGCACGAAATCGAGAGGAATCCGACGATCGCGAGCGCGCCAAGCGTCTCGAACTTCTGGTGGCCGTAGGGATGATCTTCGTCCGGCTCCTGCGATGCGACGCGGACGAGCGCGATCCCGACGATGTTGTTGAATACGTCGAGTGCGGATTCGAGCGATGCGCCGAGGACGGAAAGCGAGTTCGTCCGCAGGCCGACGACGACTTTGACGGTTGCCACGACCGCGTTCAGCACGAGGATCAGGATCAGCGTGTTGCGGACGGCGGGCTCGCGGTGTGTGCGCACGGCAGAAGGATGAACCGCCCGTCGTCGAACGGGCAATGCCGCCACGTGGCAGCTGGCGCATCGCGAGCCTACGTTTCCGTCATGCCCGAGCTACCGGAAGTCGAGGCCGCGCGGAAGGAGCTCGCGCGGGCCGCCGAGGGGAAGACGATCGCGCGGCTGCGGCTGTTGCACCCATCGCTCGCAAAGCGCATTACGGCCGGGCGACTGCGTGGGCTCAAGGGACATCGCATCGAGAAGGTGGCGCGGCGCGGTAAGCACCAGCTTCTGCATCTCGATGATGGCCGCACGATCGCCATTCACTTTCGGATGAACGGCGACTGGGACATCGGAACGGTGAGCGACGCGGAGCCGCGATTCACGCGCGCGCAGCTCGAGCTCGCGGATGGAACGCGCGTGTCGCTGACGGACATGCGCGCGCTGTCGACGGTGGAGCTGTTCGACAAGGGTGAAGGCGAGCCGGAGCTCGGGCCCGAGCCCACGGACCCTGCGTTCAACGCAGACTCGCTCGGCGTATCGCTCAAGCGCAGGAGCGGTGCGATCAAGCCGGCGCTGCTCGATCAGAAGATGGTGGCGGGGATCGGAAATATTTACGCGGCCGAGGCGTTGTGGGTGGCGAAGATCAGCCCGAAGGCGAAGGCGGCGTCGCTGAGTGCGCACCGGCGCGACAAGCTGGTGGCGGCGATCCGCGAGGTGCTCTCGGATGCACCGGCGGGCCGATACTGGGCGAAGCACGACGGCTCGAGGTGGAACGTGTACGACCGCGAGGGTGAGCGGTGCCCGCGCTGCGGCGCGACGATCAAGCGCATCGTGCAGGCGGGCCGGTCGACGTACTACTGCCCGGTGGATCAGAAGAGCTGACGCGCTCCGTGATGGGGACGAGCCAGATCAACCCAGTTGATGAGACGACAAAAAACGGATGGGACGGACACAAACTGACAACTGCGAGTTAAAAGCTTTTTGAGTGTGTGTCCGTTGCCCCTACCGTTGTTGTCCGTATCTCGATTGTTAGCGCGTGTGTTGCCGCGCACCCTCGTTGCTGACAGCTAGTCCAGCGCCTCGAGCAACGCGCCCTTGATGTAGCCGCTTTCCGGGATCGTGAGCACTTCCGGATGATCGAGGGGCTGGCCGCGGAATTCGCGCAGCGCGATGCGGCGACCGCTGTCGGCGGCGGCGTCGCGGAGCATGTCGCCGAAGAGTGACGCGGAGAGATGGAAGCTACAGCTCGCAGTGAAGAGCATCCCGCCGGGGGAGAGCAGCTGCATGGCGCGGAGGTTGATCTCCTTGTAGCCGCGGATCGCGGAGTCGAGCGAGTGACGCGTCTTCGCGAAGGCCGGAGGATCGAGGACGATCGTGTCGTAGTGCGCGCCCGCGTGCGCTTCGGCGCGCAGGAACTCGAAGGCGTCGGTCTGGATCGTCTGGATGTTCGTGAAGCCGTTGCGCGATGCGTTTTCGCGCGCACGCGCGAGTGCGGGGGCGGAGGAGTCGAGGGCGGTGACGTCGCTCGCGTTGCGCGCGAGGTGAAGCGCGAAGGAGCCATGATAGGCGAAGCAGTCGAGCGCGCGTCCGCGAGCGACCGAGCCGGCGAGGACGCGATTCTCGCGCTGGTCGAGGAAGGCGCCGGTCTTCTGTCCGTCCCACGGTGCGGCGAGATAGCGGATGCCGTGCTCGCGCACCTCGATCTCACGCGGGACGTCGCCGTTTAGCACCTCGGTGACGCGGCCGAGTCCTTCTTTGGTGCGGACGGCGGTGTCGTTGCGCGCGAGGATGCCATCGGGCGAGAGCAGATCGACCAGCGCGTCGACGATCGGCGCGCGGAACGCTTCCAGCCCGGCGCTCAGCAGCTGGACGACGAGCCATCGATCGTAGCGGTCGACGATGAGCGAGGGGAGGCCGTCGGCTTCGCCGTGCACGACGCGATAGGCGTTGGTGTGTTGCTCGAGTGGTGCGCGACGCGCGAGCGCGCGGCCGAGACGGTCGCGCCACCATGCGGCATCGAGTGAGGCGGATGCATCGCGATCGAGGAGGCGAAGCGCGATCTCGGATTTTGGGCTGTAGAGGGCGACGCCGAGTTTGCGGGAGCCGCGGTCGGTGACGACGATGGCGCCGGCGGGGATCTCGGGCGGGTCGATGAGATCGCTGCGATAGATCCAGGGGTGACCGGCGTCCCATCGTTCGGCGCCGCGAGCGGAGACGGTGGCGCGGGCTGCGGTGTGTGGGTCGTGCGCGACGGTAGTGGGGCGGAGCATGGTGCGAGGCATGGCGGGAAAGCTAACGGGGCCGAGGAGTGGTTCCCCTTGAAGCGGAGCGGGGTCTGTTTTAAGATTCTCGTCCCTCCGGGGTCATGTCACGCGGGCGAAAGGATTTACACTCGTTGACAGCGAGCCTGAAGGGTATTAAAATATGAGGCTATCCCGCGAACTTTTCCGCTCTGCGGAATTGATTGGCGGCGCTATTTGAAAAATGATCATGGATGAGTAGATCGTGGGATATGAATTCTCATCGAGCTCGGAGAGTGCGGCGCGGATGACTTCTGCGTCGTAGGCAACGAGATCGATAGTGATTGCAAGGTATCAAGTTGTAGGAATGCTCTGCTTGCTACGAACTATGTAGTCAAGCGAGCGAAGGCATGTGGAGGATGCCTGGGCACACGGAGGCGAGGAAGGCCGCGGTAAGCTGCGATAAGCCAGGGGGAGCGGCACACACGCACTGATCCCTGGATGGCCGA
>JBBRYY010000061.1:0-15603 GCA_038237245.1 Gemmatimonadales bacterium
CGGTGGCAAGTCGTTCGACCCGCCGGCCGAGTACCCGCTCTGGTGGCAGATGGTCGAATCGTGCTCTGGACTTCACCAATCGATGTCGTCCGTCGAGTGGTACGTCGTCCCCGGAGATTCAGGCTTCCCGGTGAACGGCGGCGACTACGACGGCTACTGGTTCGAGCAGGGGAACCACATCGTGCTGACCGCCGGGGCTCAAACCGACGGCGCCCTTGTGCGCCACGAGATGTTGCACGCGCTCTCGCGCGCGGGGCACACGCGTTACGAATTTCTCGAGCGCTGCGCCGGCGTCGTCGAGTGCGATAAGAAGTGCATCGGCGAAGCCGGCCCACCGCCGGCCGTGCCCGCAGGTACGCCACTCGTCTCGACGAACGATCTCGAGGTGAACGTGGAGATCCAGCCGGCGCCCGCGAGCGCTTCGACATACGGCGGATACTTCGCGCTCATCGTCACCGCACGCAATCCGGCGAGCCACGATGTGGTGGTGCAGCTTCCACCGTACGGCGACGGCAACCTCGGCGTCTCGTTCGAATATCTGATCGGGACGGATAGCACATCGGAGGTCGGCAGCTTCGTCGTCGCGCTCGATGCGGAAGAGACGTATTTCCGCGCGGGCGAGACCAAGCGAGAGATCTTCGATTTCGCGATCGGCAATACTTCCGACGGCCGCTATCCGCCGGGCACCTACACGGTGCGCGGGATATTCGGCGACCACATCTCCGCGAAGATCCCGTTCACACTATCACCCTGACCGGTCGACGTGCATCATAAGCCGTCGCACGCTCCGTTTGTTGTCCGTGCCCCTTTCCGTTTTTGTCCGTATCTCAATCGTTAGTGCATGTGTTCCCGCGCGACCACCACACGCTACAACCCCTTGAGCTCAGGTCGCGTCCCGAACACCCACGCCGCAAAACAGATCAGCACCCCGCCGCCAATTCCGATCGCCGCCGGCGCCCCGAGCGCGGATGCAACGCTCCCCGACAACACCGATCCCACCGGTGCCATCCCTACGAATACGAACGCGTACGCCGACATCACACGTCCCCTCAATCCATCCGGCGTAATCGTCTGCAGCAGCCCGTTCGCAAGCGCGTTGTTCAGAATCATCGTCATGCCGGTGAAGAACAGGATCGCCACGCTCAGCCAGATGTTGCGTGAGAACGAGAAGGCGATCAGCAGCCCGCTGAATGAGAACGCCGCCCCCGCGAGCACCTTCCCGCGCCGCACCCGCCGCCCGACCATCGCGAGCGCGAACGCCCCCGTCACCGCACCGAGCCCCACGCTCGCGAGCAGCAACCCGTACGTCCGCGCCGTGCCGTGCAGCGTGTCGCGCGCGATCACCGGCATCAGCACGAGATACGGGATCCCGAAGATCGAGTACACCGTGACCATGCTCATGAGCAGCGACACTTCGCGCGACTTCCGCATGAAGTGAATCCCCTCCATCAGCCCTTCCGTCGGCGACAGCTCCGTCGCCACGATCACCTTCGGCGGGAGCTTGATCAGGAAGAGGCTGAAGAGCACGAGCAGATAGCTCACCGCATTGCTCGCGAAACACCACGCAAGACCGAAGCGATCGATGATGATCGCCGCCAGACTCGGCCCCGCGATCCGGGCGAGATTAAAACCGCTTGAATTCAAGGCAATTGCGTCGACCACATCGTCGCGGCCCACCAGCTCCACCATCAGCGACTGCCGCGTCGGAATGTCGAACGCGCTCGCGGTTCCGCCGAAGAGCGCAATCCCGATGAGCACCTCGATCGTGACGTGCCCAGTCCAGTTGAACCACCAGAGCAACGTCGCCTCGAACAGCAGCAGCGACTGGGTGATGCGGACGAGCACGAGCTTGTTCATCCGGTCCGCGAGCACCCCCGCGAACAGCGTGAACAAGAGCACCGGCAGCGATCCCGCCGCCGCCTCGACGCCAACGAGAAACGGAGAGTTCGTGAGTTGCAGTACCACCCACCCGAGCGCGACCTGCTGCATCCACGTGCCCACCAGCGAGCCCGTCTGCCCAAACCAGAAGATCCTGAAATTCCGATGCTTGATCAGCACCGAGAACGGATTCCGGTAGCGCGGCGCCGCGATCGCGCCCGATGGCGTGCCGCGCGGCGGTGTGAGCGTGGTCGGTGGGATCGAGTCGATCATTCCAGGGGTTGCAAGGTCCCGCCGCCAGTGTCATCCTGCGATCAGGGACGCCGGCCAGCCGCCTTTCTTCGCTCGCGCGCGATGGCGACCAACACAACCTACAGCCGTATACTCCGCTGCGCTTTCACACCTACGGCAAGTTCAGCCCCCAGATGGCCGACGCCATCGACCTCCAGTCGCTCCTCGACAAGCTGGCGGATTTTCTGCTGCAGTCCGGCTTCGCCGGCGGCAAGATGCAGAACCACTATCACGACGACATGGGCGAAGAGCAGGATCGCTCGATGGACGCGCTGCGCGAAGCGATCCTCGAGGCGCTCATGGAGAGCGGGCAGTTCACCGCCGAGATGCTCGAGGCCCTTCGCGGCGACGGCACGGACGACGGCGAAAGCGCCGAGAAGCTCGCGAAGCTCCTCGACGACATCATCTCCAAGCTCGTCGCGGAGGGCTACCTCAACGTCGACGCGCCGCCGCAGATGCCCGCCGGCCACCAGCAGGTCACCGGCCCTGGCGGACTCGCGCACGCCGCCTCCAAGGACGTCCAGTTCTCCCTCACCGAGAAAGGGATCGACTTCCTCGGATTCAAGACACTTCGCGGCCTCCTCGGCTCACTCGGGCGCTCGAGCTTCGGCAGCCACGACACCCCCTTCCTCGCCACAGGGATCGAGGCCGACGCATCGAGCAAGCCGTACGAGTTCGGCGACACGCTCAACCTCGACGTGAACGCGACGCTGCAGAACGCGCTCATTCGCAACGGCAACCTCGATGTCCCGATCGATCTCGACTACGGCGACCTCATGGTGCGCCAGGCCGAGTACCGCTCGTCGTGCGCGACGGTGCTGATGCTCGACACATCGCACTCGATGATCCTCTACGGCGAAGATCGCTTCACCCCCGCGAAGAAGGTCGCGCTCGCCCTCACGCATCTCATCCGCACGCAGTTCCCGGGCGACACGATCCGCGTCGTGCTCTTCCACGACTCGGCCGAGGAGATTCCGCTCAACCGTCTCGCGCACGCGCAGGTCGGTCCGTATCACACCAACACGGCAGAGGGGCTCAAGCTCGCGCGGCGGATTCTCATGTCGCAGAAGAAGGACATGCGGCAGATCGTGATGATCACCGACGGCAAGCCCAGCGCGCTCACGATGCCGAACGGGATGATCTACAAGAACTCGATGGGGCTCGACGCCATGGTGACCGCAGCGACGCTGCGCGAGGTCGCAGACTGCCGCCGCTCGGGGATCGTGATCAACACCTTCATGCTCGCCCGCGACCGCGCGCTCATCGAATTCGTGAAGCGCATGTCCGCGATCAGCCGCGGCAAGGCGTACTTCACGAACACGATGACGCTCGGTCAGTTCATTCTCATGGATTTCCTGAAGCGGAAGACGCGGAAGGTGTCGTAGCCGAGTCTCGTCCGGGGAGATTCTCGGCCTTCCACCGCATCGCGGTGAAGATCCGCGTGTGTCCACTCGGGTGGTCGAAGAAGATCCTCTCCTCCCACGGCCCGGGGTCGAGCTTCCGGTACTCGCTCAGCTTGATCGCTGTCTGCGCGAAGCCGTCCGGCTGCCGCGCGGTGTTGAGCCCGAAGACATCCGCTTCGTACTCGGCCGTGCGCGTGATCGTATTGAGCACCGGCGTCATTACGAACAGATAAGCGACGAAGAGAAGCGCCACGAGCGGCAGCCCTGCCGGATCGGAGATCCCTCGCACCTTCCACTTCTCCTCGTAGCGCAGTCGCAGCCGCTCGAACAGCCACGCGACCAGCGCGAAGCCGATCACGATGATGATCCCGTACTCCATCAGACCCTTGTAGACGTGATTGAGCACGTAGTGCCCCATCTCGTGCCCCATCACCGCCTCGATCTCCGGCAGCGACGCGCGATTCAGGAGGTTGTCGTTGAGCGTGATGCGCTCGGTGCCGAGCGCGCCGCTGACGTTCGCGCTGATCCGCTTGCTCTGCTTCGATGCGTCGATCTCCCACACATCGGTCGCGTTGATGCCGTTCTGCCGTGCGAGGCGCAAAATCGGATCGACGACGCGCGCATCGGCGAGCTTCGTCGGCGTGTTGAACATCGGCGTGATCACCACCGGGGCGATCACAGCGCCGAAGAATGCGAACGCAATCGTCGCGATGGCTCCCCACACCCACCAGCTGCGCGGCAGCTTGCGCACGATCGCGTACAGCGCCGCGACCATCAGCGCACCGAGGATGAGCGCGATCGCGAACCCCTTCGCCTGCTCGAAGAGCCAGGCGCCGAAGGTCAGATTCGACAGCCCGTACGAGTGCTCGCGTACATAGCCTTCCCAAATGCTCCAGGGAAGCTGCACGACCGTGATCACGACGAGGAAGATCGCCCAATAGAGCATGCTCAGGAGCGTCGGTGACCCCGTCTTTCGCTCAGCCAGGTCACGCATGCGCGCCGAGAGGCCGGTGCCGAGCAGGAGCAGGTAGACCACCGCCGCAACCACGAAATCCCACAGTATCAGCCAGTACCCGCCCTCGAAGTACGCGTCCGACGAGGCCTTCTTGTCGCTCGACAGCGTCGCGAGATAGGCCTGCGTGGCTGCCTCGGGATCGAGATGCCCGTTCACCCCCTGCGCGGCCGCAGGCGGCGTGGCGAGCACGGGCGAAGGGCCGGTGCGCTGCGCGAACAGCGGCGCCGCGAATACGGACAGCGCACACAACAGCATGGCTGTGAACAGCGTGCGATGCGGTGACATGAGGTCGTCGTGAAAGAGAAAGTGCGCAGCGATTCCGCAGGAGCTCCGTCGACCCTACGCCCCATGCGACTGCGAAGTTACATTGGCAAAAGGGCGCTGTTACGGCAAGCAATCGTCCACCGTCCTTTCACTATACCGCGCGTGACGATCCACGAGTGGTCCTCAACAGTGCACCGCGCGACTACCCCATGCCACCTACGCTCAGAGCGAACGACCAGTCCGCCCCGCCCCGCGATCGGCGTAACTGGAAGCTCCGCTCGCTATTCTCGATCGCGCTCAGGCGCGGCCCCGTCCGCTATTGGACGGGCGGCGCCATCGTGGTTGCGGTCGTCGCCGCGATCGCCTTCTGGCGCTTCTCCCCCGCGGCCATCCGCGGCGATGCGTCCGTCGCCTACTCCGAAGCCGCGTGGGCGCTCGCCAACAAGCAGGTCTCCACTGTCGTCGTCGCGAGCGACGGCGGCCGCCTCGTGCTCACTCTGCGCACGCCGCGCGTCGCGAACGGACACCAGATCCGCTCCGTCGAAACGATCGTCCCGACACAGGTCGTCACGCTCGCGGACCTCGAGCGCTGGTCCGCCTCCGGTACCACGGTACGCGTCATCGAGGCCCGCACGAGCACGAGCGATCGTCTCATCCAGATCGTGAGCATCGCCCTCGTGCTCTCGCTCCTCATCGCCTACGCGGTTCATCATCGCAGCGCGCTCGGCGTCAATCGCTTCGCACCTTCGCCGGCGTCGCGGCATCTCACGCTGAAGGACGTCGGTGGCGCGCGCGAGGCGCAGGCCGACCTGCGGGACGTCATCGCCTATCTCAGAAGTCCCGCGCGCTTCCTCGCCATGGGGGCGCACTGCCCCAAAGGCGTGCTCCTCGTCGGACCTCCGGGCACGGGGAAGACGCTTCTCGCGCGCGCGGTCGCCGGCGAGGCGGGATGCCCGGTGATCGTCGCCGCCGGCTCCGACTTCAACGAGATGTACGTTGGCATCGGCTCGCGCCGCGTGCGCCAGCTCGCGAAGCAGGCGCGCGACGCCGCTCCCTGCATCGTCTTCATCGATGAGTTCGACTCGCTCGGCGGACGCCGCGGCAGGCCCAATCGCTCCGGCGAGGAGGAGGTCACGCTCAACCAGCTCCTTGTTGAGATGGATGGCATGGCCGGCAACAACGGCGTCGTCTGGATGGCCGCCACCAATCGCGAGGACATGCTCGATCCTGCGGTCCGCCGTCCCGGACGCTTCGATCGCGTGGTCGAGGTTCCGCTTCCGACCGCCGCCGACCGTCTCGAGATCCTGAAGATTCACGCGTCGCGCAGCAAGCTCGCGAAGGATGTCGACCTCGACCGCCTGTCGCAGCTCACCGTCGGACACTCGGGCGCCGAGCTCGCGAATCTGCTCAACGAGGCTGCGATCATCGCCGTGCAGGACACGGGCGACGTCATCACGAACGCACACGTCGAGCAGGCGCGCGACCGCATCCTCCTCGGACGCGTGCGCTCCGGCATGGTGATCAACGATCAGGAGCGCCGCCTCATTGCGCTGCACGAGTCGGGACACGCGATCGTCGGCATGGTCGCGTGCCCGGAAGACCGGCTGCACAAGATCACCATCGAGCCGCGCGGCCGCTCGCTCGGTGCCGCGCACTTCTCGCCGGAGTCCGACCGCCATCTGCATCCGCGCCGCTACCTCGAGGGGATCATCGCGAAGGCGCTCGGCGGCCGCGCCGCGGAGCTCGTCTTCCTTGGCCCGGATGCCGTCACCACCGGCGCCGGCAGCGACCTCGTGCAGGCGACGGGGATCGCGCGGCGCATGGTTGCGGAGTTCGGGATGAGCGAGGCGATCGGGCTCGTGAGCGCGGATGCACAGGCGCAGGGCGGCTCGGTGAGCGGCCATCTGCAGGGCGAGATCGACATGGCGATCCGCGCACTCATGGCCACCCAGGCCGTGCGCGCGGAGACGATCGTCCGCCAGCATCGCGATGCGGTCGAGGCGCTGGCCGCCGCGCTCGTCGAGCGCGAGGTGCTCAGCGCGGAAGAAGCCTACGCAATGGCGGAATCATTCGGCGTCGAGACGGGGCGCAGCGCAGCGGTGGTGTAGCCGCGCGGCTCAGAGCCGCGTGACCACCGGCAGCTCGAGCTCGAAGAAGAAGCGCGTGCCGTTCGTCTCGCTCGTCTCGACGCCGAGCGTGCCGCCCATTGCCGAGACGAGCTTGCGGCAGATCGACAGCCCGAGCCCCGCGCTCGAGAACACGTGGTCTCCGGGATCGCGCCGCCGGAACGGATCGAAGAGAGAGCTCATCACGTTCGCGGGAATTCCGCGCCCCGTGTCGCGCACCGAAAAGGAGAGACGCGAGCGCGACGGCGCGCTCACAGCGATCTCGACGTGCCCGCTCGATGTGAACTTGAGCGCGTTCGTCATGAGGTTGAGCAGGACGCGATTGAGCGCGCCCGGATGTCCCACGCGAAAGTCCGCCTCGGGGGGCACGAGGAGCACCTGCAGCCCCTTCTCCTCCGCGAGCGGGAGCACGATATCCTGCACCGCGCGCAGGATCGCGAGCACCGAGAACGCCTCGGCCTTCGGATCGAGAAGACGGTCGCCGCCGCGCGCAAAGGCGATCACATCGCTGGCGACGGTACTCAGCCCGAACGCCGCGCTGTAGATCAGCCCGAGCTGCCGCTCCTGCACGGCGTTCACATCGCCGCTCCCGCCTTTGCGCAGCGTCTCGGCGAGAAAGAGAATGGACGCAAGCGGCGAGCGCAGATCGTGCCCGACCTCGACGAGAAGCTCGAGCCCGCCGGGGCCCGCGAGCCGCGCGCTGAAGCGGTGCGCGTCATCGTGCTCGATGATCGTGTGCACGCGCTCCACGGCGCCGAGCATGCGCAGGATTCCCGGGGCGTCGACCTCCGTGCCGGCGGCGCCGAGCTCCGAGAGGAGGCAACCGCGGAGCGTGTCGAGTGCGAGCGGCGCGGGCGCGGGCGGATGCGTGCGCGGCTCGGCGCCCTCGGCGATCGCGGCGGCGCGCACCGCGTCCGACACCCAGGCGATGCTGTCGCGGAGATCGGCATCGTGGTGCGCCGACTGCGCGACGGCGATGAGCTCGCGCATCGCGCGCGCGGTCGCGTGCGCAAGCGCATCACCCAGCGCAATCGGAAGGACCGGAGCCCCCGCGGCGTCGCGACGCACGGCCCCGTCGTCGTTCTCGTGCGCCTGTGCAGATGCCGATGGACCGTTCACGATCGTTCCCGACGTCGTGCGCCAGCAATCACTCGCGAATTCCGGTGAGCTCGTCACGGCGAACGTTGTGCTTCTCCATCAGGCGATAGAGCGTGGTGCGGTCGATGTTCGCGAGTCGCGCGGCGCGCGACATGTTCCCGCCCGCGCGCGCCGAGAGGCGCGCGAGATATTCGCGCTCGAACTCCGCGATCAGCTTGTCCTTCGCCGCGTGATACGGCTCGTCCATGATGGCGCCGGACATCGACGTCCGCGCCGGCGATGAGTTTCCATCTTCGTACGCGGGAATGTCCTGCGGCTGGATCGGCTGCCCCGGTTCGGCCAGCACCGCCACGTGCTCGATGACGTTCTGCAGCTCGCGCACGTTGCCCCGCCACTGCCGCGTACGCAGGAACTCCATGCTGTTCTCGGTCAGCTTCGGCAGAATGTCGCTCGTCTCGCGGTGCCGCTCCCAGTAATACGCCAGGAAGTGGTTGGCGAGCAGCGGAATATCCTCGTGACGCTCGCGCAGTGGCGGGAGCTTGATCGGCACGACGCGTAGCCGATAGAAGAGATCCTCGCGCAAAATTCCCGCGTTCACCGCCTCCTGCGGATCGCGATTGGTCGCCGAGACGAAGCGCACGTCGACCGTCGCATCCTGCTGCTCGCTTCCGACGCGGCGCACCACACCATCCTGCAGCACGCGCAGCAGCTTCGCCTGAATGGGGTGCGACATCTCGGTGAGCTCATCGAGGAAGAGCGTTCCGCCATTCGCGGTCTCGAGAAGTCCCGGCTTGTCGCGATCCGCACCGGTGAACGCGCCCTTTCGATGCCCGAACATCTCACTCTCGAGAAGCGGCTCCGGCAACGCGGCGCAGTTGATGGGGACGAGCTTGCGGCTTGCACGCCGGCTGTGATGATGGATGAACTGCGCGATCACTTCCTTTCCGGTGCCACTCTCGCCCGTGATCATGACCGACGCATCGGTGGGCGCGACCTTCCGCGCGAGCTCCACCGCCTTTCGAAACGCGGGGGCGACGCCGAGCAGGGTGATCTTGTCGCTGTTGCCGTTCTGCTGCGTGAGCTGCTGGCGGAGCGCCTTCGTCTCGCGCGTGACCATCACGGCGTGCGAGGCGCGGCCGACGAGCACCTGGAGATGCGTGGCGGAGAACGGCTTCGGGAGATAGTCCCACGCGCCCGCACGCAGTGCCTCGATGCTCGAGGAGACGCTCGGATTCCCCGTCATGACGACGACGATGGTCTCGCGATGGGTCTCCAGCGCCGCCTTGAGGATGTCGAGCCCGGAGATCGGCTGGAGATAGAGATCCACGAGGACGATGTCGAACTTCCGGCGGCGCACGACCTCGAGCGCTTCGTCGCCGCGGCCCACGAAGGTGACGTTGTAGCCGTCGAGCTCGAGGACGCTGGCGCACCCCTCCCGGAGCGTCCGATCGTCATCGACGACGAGGATGCGGATGTCGGCCTTCACCGCCGCGGGAATGGCGAGCGGATCGCGGCCAACGCGCGACGAAGGGGCCGCTACATCCATCGGTGCGGCGGGTAGCAATGGAGCCGTCATTGTGATTCTCCTCGCGCGCGAACAAAACCGGAATGGTGCCCTTCCCTATCAGGATGAGTTCGTGCGGCCATGCGTCACATTATGTGCGTGTCTAACGCCACATATGGGGGATTCTGTTGTTCAGTCCCATCGAATCACGATTTTACAGCAAAAAAATGTTCCAGTTTTGCGACAACATTGTCGCCGCGCGACTACAACGCGGTCGGCAGGCATACTACACTACCTGCGGCGTCCGCGCCACTGCCCGCGCGCAAAATGGCGACGCGATCGCTACTATTCCTGTCGGCGGCTACGTCGGAGAGTCGTTTGGGCGCCATTTCAGAGGTTCGGACGGACCCTTCGCTGGGCCTGATATTGCATCCCCCGCCACTGTGAAAGTCTCATCCGGATCATATCCTGTTGACTGGACCCGAAGCTCTACGCACATATTGGCCGCCCGACTTCCTACTCAGCAAAATCGTCGATGACTGCTCCGCAATTTCCGTCGAACCTTCCTGTCGAGCCCAATCGCGACCCCACCTCGGTCGCGCATGGGCAGAACTATCAGCCGTCATGGGCGCAGCAATCGGCGCTGGAGGAGCCGGGAATTTCATGGTCCCGCTACTTCTCGGCGCTCAAGCGCTACAAGTGGCTCATCCTGCTCGTGGTGGTCGCGGGCACCGGGATCGGCTTCGGCGTAACGCAGTTCATGACGCCGGCGTACCAGACGACTGGAAAGATCTGGATCTCCACCGATGTGAAGGGACAGGGCATGGGCACGCAGGGCCCGATCGAGGGGCAGGCGCTCGTGACACCGGGTGCGTGGGCGGATTTGATCAAGAGCTCGTCGATCATGGACAACGTCGTTCGCAGACTGTCGCTGTACATGTGGCCCCAGTACGCGCGCGACTCCTCCGTCTTCGCCGGCTTTCAGCCGCTTCCGGGGCTGAAGTCCGGCAGCTACACGCTCGCGACGGACGCCGCCAACGCGCACTACACACTGTCGACGAATCAGGGGAAGACGATCGTCGAACGCGGTGTTCCCGGAGATTCCGTGGGTCGCACGGTCGGCTTCGGATGGAAGCCGTCGGCGCTGATTCTCGGCCCGTCGCGCTCCGTCCCCTTCACCGTCAACAATCCGCGCGATGTCTCGACCGCGCTGATCTCGCGCGTGGAAGTCACGCTGCCGCTGAACAGCCAGTTCATCAACCTCTCGCTCGGCGGCGCGAATCCGCAGCGCACGGCGATGATCCTCAACGGCATCATGCGCGAGTTCGTGAGCACCGCGGGTGATCTCAAGCGCCGCAATCTCACCGAGGAGTCGAAGGCACTCGCCGTTCAGCTGGACACAGCCTCGCGCGCACTTCGCGCGTCCGAGTCCGCGCTCGAGAGCTTCCGAAAGAACACGATCACCCTGCCGTCGGAAGCCATCATGGCGGCGCCCGCGACGGGGATGGGCACCGGCGGGGGCGGCGGCGGCGATCCGATGATCGGGAACTACTTCGGACAGAAGGCGCAGTTTCTCACGGTACAGCACGACATCCAGCTGCTCCAGATCCTCGCGCGAGATCCGAGCAGCATCACGGCGGATGCGTTCATCGGAATTCCCTCAGCGCAGGCTTCGCCGGCGCTGCAGTCGACGCTCCTGGATCTCGGAAAGCGCGAGGCCGCGCTCCGCGCGGCGCGCGAGAGCTACACGGACGAGCATCGCATCGTGCAGGACCTTCGCCTTTCCGTGCAGACGCTCCGTACGCAGACGCTGCCGCAGGTGCTGAACCAGCTGATCAGCGAGCTGCAGGCCCGCGGCACCGATCTCAGTCACCAGATGGCGAGCGCGTCGACCGAGCTGCAGAACATCCCGACGCGCACGATCGAGACGATGCGCCTCCAGCGCGATGTCGTCTCGCGCTCGACGCTCTACTCGATGCTGCAGCAGCGTTACGCCGAGACGAAGCTCGCGGAAGCGGGCGCGACTCCGGACGTCAGCATCCTCGACACTGCCGTCGCACCGCTCGCGCCGACGAAGAACACGGCGCCGACGATCCTGCTGCTCGCGCTGATGGTGAGCTTCGGCGCCTCGGTGGGTCTCGCGCTGCTGCTCGACCACACCGATCCGCGCCTCCGCTATTCGGACCAGGTCACACGCGAGCTCGGACTCTCGATTCTCGGCGCGGTGCCGACGATCAAGCGCTCTCGCGCCGGCGATCCGGATCCCGAGGAAGCTGCGCAGGTGATCGAGTCGTTCCGCACGATCCGCATGGCGATTACGAACCAGTACGACGCGAGCGGCTCGGCGATGCTCACCGTCTCGAGTCCGGGCGCCGGCGATGGCAAGTCGCTCGTTTGCTCGAATCTCGCGCTGTCGTTCGCCGAGGCGGGGTACCGCACGGTGCTCGTCGATGGCGACACGCGCCGCGGACAGCTGCACGCGATGTTCGGCGCCAATCGCCGTCCCGGGCTGCTGGATCTACTCGGCGGCGACGCGCCGTTCGAGGCGATCCTCCGCAGCACGACGCACGATCGTCTCACGCTCATCCCGTGCGGCACACGCCGTCATCGCGGACCCGAGTTGCTGCACTCGCAGGCGATGTCGCAGTTCATTGCCGAGCTCCGTCGGCGCTATGACGTGGTGGTCGTCGATAGCCCGCCGCTTGGCGCCGGCGTCGATCCGTTCGTGCTCGCCGCGGCGACCCAGAACATGCTGATCGTGCTGCGCACGGGCGCGACGGATCGGAAGATGGCCGAGAGCAAGCTGAAGCTGCTCGATCGGCTGCCTGTGCGCATGCTGGGTGCGGTGCTCAACGACATTCGCGCACAGGGCGAGTACAAGTACTACTCGTATCTGTACGGCTACACCACGAGCGAGGACGACGATCTTCCGCGTACCTCGCCGCAGGTTGGCGAGCTTACAGGGCGAACCTGAGCGGCGAGCTGTCGTAGTTGCGCAGCTCGTCGCCGCGCTCGGCATTGCGGGCGTCGCGCAGCGCGGTGTTCGCACGCAGCAACATCTCCACCGCGTCGACGTCCGAGCGCGCACCATCGGCGACGGAGCAATAGCCGGCGCGCAACTCGACGCGCTGAGCGATGCCGTTGGGGTGCGAGAGCATGTCGGAGAGCTGCGCCTCGAGCCGCTCCATCATACGAATCGCGCCCGGCTCTTCGGTGGCTGGCGCGATGATCGCAAACTCCGTGGGTCCGAGACGGCCGATCGCATCCGACGCGCGCCCGGTGCGACGCACGATGGCACCGAGTCGCTCGATCATGATCTCGGTGATCGCGGGCGGTGTAGGCTCGGAGTCGGTGGTGGCGACGGGAGTGAAGGCGACACAGGAGATCGGCGCGTGCAGCCGTTGCGCGTCGGCGCTCATCTCGCGAGCACGGCGCACCATCCCCTGCATGTTGTACAAGCCGGTGGCCTGGTCGAGCAGACTCTCATCGCGCAGGCGATCGACGGCGCGTTTGCCGCGCATGTAGGCATCGAGCTTGAGCAGCAGCACCTCGGCGTCGAGCGGCTGGCTGACGATCTCCCACGCGCCGGCCCTGAATGCTTCGAGGCGTTCTTCGCGCTCGGGCGTGCCGGAGCTGGTGAAGATGATCGGCGTCTCGTCCGGAAAGTGCGGATCGTCGCGAAGTGCGCGGCAGACATCGACGCCGCGCATGTCGGGGAGCCGCACGTCGACCATGACGAGATCCGGCTGCGCGCTGCGCACGAGGCCGAGCAGCTGGCGACCCGTGTATGCGCGCAAAACGGCGAAGCCGTGGGGACCGAGGATGGTTTCCAGGGAACGCGCGGCCCATTCGTGCTCGTTGGCGAGCAGAATGAGAGGAGGTCGTTGGGTAAGACCGGCTTCCGTCATGCACTTCCAGGTTGGTGAAGCAAGTGCGGCGCAGCGTCCGTGCTCGCGATGCGACGCGGGAGCACGCTCTGCACGTAGCATGCGCCATGGGCGCATGTCCTCTAACGCATTGATTTTGCGCCTGTTAGAGCAGGACCGGCAACGCCCAAGAGGCGCGTCGTGGGGCACGCATGCCACAGCTACGATGTGAGGGTGACACGCGCGGTATGCGACGTGTATCACCGACTGGATGAAATGTGGGTCACGGAACCTCGCAAGCTCATGTGATTCATTTCTTTCCACCTGAGTAACTGTCTCCACATCACGCTGTGACCAGCGCCGTCGCTATTGTGGAGGGAGTACCACACATGGCACCGTCCATGCTCTCTCTGGCGGTTGGGTTCGCCTTTCAAGTCACTAGTCCGTAAAGATTTATCCGTTAGTGGCATTCCTCTCACCTCTAGCACGGCTGGTGCAATGATCTCCGCGTACATGCACACTTCATTTCGTTACAGCTTGAACCGGCTGCGAAGCTCGACACGCGGCGTCCTGATCGTGTCACTGCTCGCCATCGGCGTGAGCGCCTGTCACCACTCGGCGCCGCCCGCGCAATCGAAGCTGCTGCCTCCGAGCGAATCGCCGCATGCGGAAGCGACGAGGACGCAGCTGCAGCAGATGGCGGTCAACACCGATCAGGAAGCAACCGCCTCCACGGATGCGGCAACGAAGTCGCAGAAGATGATGCAGGCGGCAACGATTCGCGCTCGGCTACGCGACGGCGATTTCGATGTTGGCGATCGCGTCTATATCTCGATTCGCACCGATTCGACCATCAGCGACACGGTCACGGTTCGCGCGGGGAGAATGATCCGTCTGCCGAACATTCCGGATATCTCGCTGCAGGGCGTGCTTCGCTCCGAGCTACAGGATTATCTGACGACGCAGCTGACGCGCTACATCAAGCGTCCTGATGTGCAGACGACATCGCTCGTGCGAGTGGCGGTCATGGGTGCGGTGAGCAAGCCGGGGTTCTATCAGCTTCCGGCGGATCTGGCGCTCGCGGATGCGATCATGATGGCGGGCGGGCCGACGCAGAATGCGGACGTGGACCGGACGGAGGTGAAGCGCGGGAATGACGTCGTGTATTCGTCGACGCTTCTCGGTCAGGAAGTTGCAAAGGGAGCAACGCTGGACCAGCTCAATATCAGACCTGGGGATCAGATTCTCATTGGCGAACGGCACAAGACGAACTGGGCGTTGATTGCCTCGATCGTCGGCATCACGGCTGGTTTGGTAAGCACCGCTGTCGTGCTCTCACGCCGCCGATGAGCAACGGACGTAGTCAAGGAGTCGCAAAAGTGTGGAGTATCCCGCAGGTCATCGATCAGCCGACCGTTGAGCGCACCCCGATTCGTCGTCGGAGTGGAGGAGCGCGCATCGTCACCCCCGCCGCGGATTCGCAGATGGGGATCGAGACGTCGCGTCGCGCCGACCGGCGTATCACGCCGCAGGCGCCCACGATCGTCGAGGCCGAGCGCTCGGAGATCGCGAATCGCTGCGTGAACGTTGCGCTCGCGTCGGTGTCGCTGGTCGTGCTGACTCCGGTGATCGTGCTCGTGGCAATCGCGGTGAAGCTCACGTCGAAGGGGCCGGCAGTGTACTCGCAGACGCGCGTCGGGCTCGATCGCCGCCGGCATGTGATCGATGCGCTGTACAGCAATCGCAAGCAGGATCAGGGCGGGATGATCTTCACGATCTACAAGTTCCGCACGATGCGCGCGGACGCGGAGCGAAGCTCCGGCGCCGTTTGGGCCACGCGCAACGATCCGCGCGTGACGAAGCTCGGCCGGATTCTCCGTCGCACGCGTCTGGATGAGCTGCCGCAGCTATGGAACGTGATCCGCGGCGACATGAACATCGTTGGTCCACGCCCCGAGCGCCCGAGCATCTTCGTGCGCCTGCGCGAGGATCTCCCCGACTACCGGCTCCGCCAGCGCACGCGTCCCGGCATCACCGGATGGGCGCAGATCAACCATGCGTACGACACGTCGATCGACGACGTACGCACGAAGATCCGCTACGACCTCGAGTATCTCGAGCGCCAGTGCCTGGCGGAGGATCTCAAGATCATGGCGAA
>JBBRYY010000062.1:0-15343 GCA_038237245.1 Gemmatimonadales bacterium
CGAGCTGCACGCGCGGCACAATACCGATCTTCAATACGGTGGGCGTGAACAGCGCGTGCGCGCCGTCGAGCTGGTCGCGCTCGACCCCCGCCTCGAGCTCCACCCATCCGGGTGCCACGGTGCCCGCGTGCGTCGCGACGGTGGGACGCTCGGGCTGCGCGTCGTGCGGATTCGATGACGTCCGGAATGCTGCCGAGCTGTCAGTCGCCTGCGCCCGCGAGATGCCGACAGTCGCCATGACCCCCAGCGCCGCGAGCATCGCGCTTCGCGAACGGCGTCGCATTAAAACTCGATTTGCGCGCCGAGCTCCACGACCCGGTTGGGCGGTAGCCCGAAGAATTGCGTCGCGGACTGCGCATTCCGCGACATGAACACGAACAGCTTCTTCCGCCACCTTGGCATCTGCGAACGCCCAGTCGGGATCAGCTGCTCGCGTCCGAGGAAATAGGAGGTGTCGTTCGGACGGAGCTTCACGCCAAGCGGTGCGCACTGCGGGAAGATCGACGGCACGTTGGGCTGTTGCATGAATCCGTAGCGAGCGATCACGCGATAGAAGCCCTCGCCGAGCGCATCGACCTTCACGCGCTCGCCGGCCGCGACCTCCGGCACATCGTCCGTCACGACCGACAGCAGGATCACCTGGTCGTGCAACACCTTGTTGTGCTTGAGATGATGCAGCAGCACGACCGGCGCGCCGCTTTCGTCGCTCGTCATGAACACCGCGGTCCCCGGCACGCGCGGTGGCTGCCGGCGCTTCACGTCGTCGAGAAAGAGATCGATTGGCAGGCTGCCCTCGCGGAGCAGCGTGTGCAGCGCGCGGCGCCCGTGGTTCCAGGTCGTCATCATCAGGTACACGACGAACGCCGCGGCGAGCGGGAACCAGCCGCCCGATTCGATCTTGATCACGTTCGCGAACAGGAATGCGCCGTCGATCACGAGGAAGATCGTGAGGAAGACGATCGCCTTGAAGCGCGACCAGCCCCAGTGTCTGCGCGCGATCTGCGTGAAGAGGATCGTCGTGATCACCATCGTTCCCGTGACCGCGATGCCGTACGCGGACGCGAGCGCGCTCGACGATCTGAAAAAGAGCACCAGCGCGATGCTGCCGATCATCAGCGCGCGATTCACTTGCGGAATGAAGATCTCCCCGGCCTCGTGCTTGGAGGTGTGCGTCACGGTCAGGCGCGGCGAGTAGCCGAGCTGCATCGCCTGATGCGTGAGCGAGAACGCGCCCGAGATCAGCGCCTGCGACGCGATCACTGCAGCTGCCGTCGCGAGAAAGAGCATCGGGAAGATCAGCCCGCCCGGAATCAGGCGGTAGAACGGATTGATTGATGCGGTCGGATCGCGCAGCAGGAGTGCGCCCTGACCGAAATAGTTGAGTAGCAGGGCGGGGAAGACGTACAGCGCCCACGCCAGACGAATCGGAAGTCGCCCGAAATGCCCCATGTCGGCGTACAGCGCCTCGGCACCCGTCACCGCGAGCACGACGGAGCCGAGAATGAAGATGCCGTGCCAGCCGTGGTTGATGAAGAACTTTACGGCGTACACCGGATTCACCGCCGCCAGGATCGTCGGCTCCTTGGCGATCTCCATGAGCCCGAAGAGCGCGATGCTCCCGAACCAGAGCAGCATCACCGGTCCGAACACGCGTCCGATCTTCGTCGTGCCGCCCCGCTGGAAGAGAAAGAGCGTGAAGAGGACGATCACGCTGATCGGCACCACGAGATGCCTGAGCGCGGGCGTCGCGACATCGATGCCCTCGACGGCGCCCAGCACCGAGACCGCCGGCGTGATGACGCCGTCGCCGTAGAGCAGCGCCGCTCCGAACAACCCGAGCGCGCCGAGCACCGTGAGGCGCATCGCGTCGTTGTCCTTGTGCAGCCGCTGCTGGATGAGTGCGAGGAGTGCAAGGATCCCGCCCTCTCCGTCGTTGTCCGCGCGCATGATGAAGAAGATGTACTTGACGGTGACGATCATCGTCAGCGCCCAGACGATGAGCGATAGCACGCCGAAGACATTGTCCGGCGTCGGCGCCACGCTCGCGCCTTCGGGACCGCCGGGGATGACGCGGAAACACTGCTTCATCGCGTACAGCGGGCTCGTCCCGATGTCGCCGTAGACGACGCCGAGCGCGGTGAGCGAGAGCACGGCCAGACGCTTCCGGGACGGATTCAGCTCGACGGTCGGCCGCTCGCGGGCGGCGGGGAAGCTGGCGGTCACGTGAGGCGCGGGTGCAAGAAGCGCGCGGAGCTGCAGGGAAGAGAGATTTAGCGCTCCGGGTGTAGCCGCGCGTCGAGAAACGCGAGGGTCTCGGTCCAGCTCTCTCGCGCCTGTTTCGTATCCACGCGTGAAAACTGGTGGCCGCCTGGTGGATTGTGCCACTCCTTATACGTGTAGAGCCCCGCGGTGTCCTTCCCCGCGACGACCATCGAGTCGCGAAGATGGCGATTCTCGGGGATGAACACATCGCTGTCGTTGTCCGCCGCATGCACGAGCAGCGGCACCTTCAGCTCACGCGCGTGCGTGATCGGCGATCGCTCCAGATACGGCCTCGGATTTCGCTCGATGGTCGCCCCGTAAGCCTTCTGCATCGTGAACAGCCGATGATAGTCGGCGTCGTGCGTCTGCATGCGCGTCTGCAAATCAGCCACGGGGACGATCGCGACGGCCGCTTTGTACAGCTCGGGACGGCGGAAGATCGCGTGAAGCGTGATGAAGCCGCCGTGGCTCCAGCCCATGATGCCGAGGCGGTCGAGATCGGCCTCGGGAACGAGTGCGGCGAGATAGTCGTGCGCCTGGATCACGTCCTCGACTTCCCTTCCGCCGTAGTCGATCGCCTCATAGTACTCCCGTCCGTATCCGGTGCTCCCGCGATACTCCGGCGCGATCACGATGTAGCCGCGATGCACGAGTGCGCGCAGCTCCGGTACGTAGAGTGTCTTGAAGTCGCCGTGCAGGTCTTCGTGCACCATGACGATCGTCGCACGCTTGCGCGTGGTATCGCGCGGCATGAAGAGATACGCGGGGATGATCATGTCGTCGGCGCCGGCGTACTGGACCTTCCGCACGATCATGTCGCCAGCGAGCTGCAGCTGGAAGTCGACATCGGTGAAGCGCTTGAGCACCTGCTGCCGCGCGAAGTCATCGTCCTGGCGGGAGCTCAGTGCCGCGGCACCGCCGCCGGTGGCGCATGCCGCGGCGAGGAGAAGCGTGAATCCGGTCGTCGTCGCCTTCAGAGATGCGGTGCGGAGGTACGACAATCGAGGCATGAAGAGCGAAGGAGGATTCGAGCTGCGGAGCTCGCCCGCGGTAGTCCAGCGGGCGGGGCAAAAGCACAACCCGAAAGTTGCGGTCCGGCGCCCCGCATTGCGAGTCCCAGCGAGCCGCCTGACTGGTTGGCCAGCAGGGACATTAGCGCCTCCACACGCCAACGAGCACGGCATGTGCCTTGCCCTTCATTACGGTAACGGCGCGCCGGCAGTGTGGCGAGCCGGACTTCAACGTCTTACGCAGAGGCACAAAATGGACAAGAACAACGATATGGCCGGCAAGGGCATCGCAAACGAGATCAAGGGCACCGTGAAGGAGACCGTGGGTAAGGTCCGCGGCGATATCGGCGATGCAACCGACAACACCAGCGAGCACATCAAGGGGCGCGCGCAGCAGGCCGAGGGCAACGTCCAGAAGAACTTCGGCAAGGCCGAGCAGAAGATCGACGAGAAGCTCGACAAGAACAACACCGAATACACCGACGACGGCGCGAAGAAGCGATAACCGCAGCCGCACGATGATGAAGCCGGCCTCGCGCCTTTGCGCGGGGCCGGCTTCTCGCATCAGTACACGACGCTATTCGTAGCGCAGCGCGGCGATCGGATCGAGCCCTGCTGCGCGCCGCGCCGGCCACACGCCGAATACCACGCCCACGAGCGCCGAGAAGACGAAGGCCGCCCCGACGGCGGCGGGTGAGACATCGGTGTTCCAGTGCATCGAGTAGCGCATCACGACCGCAGCGGCGTATCCGACCAGGATCCCGATGATCCCACCGATGACGCAGAGCACGACGGCCTCGATCAGGAACTGCGCGAGGATGTTCCGTCGCGTGGCGCCGAGGGCCTTCCGAATGCCGACCTCGCGCGTGCGCTCGGTGACCGAGACGAGCATGATGTTCATGATCCCGATGCCGCCGACGAGCAGGCTCACGGTGGCGATGCCGGCGAGCAGGGTGCCGAAGAGCTGCGTCGTCTGCTGCGCGGCGTTCAGGAAGTCGGACTGATTGCGGATCTCGAAGTCATCGTCGCGCCCGGTCTGCAGGCGGTGCTGCCGTCGCATGATGCTCTCGATCTCGGTCATCGCCTGGGGGATCTGCGCCTCGGTCGCCGCGAGGACGTTGATCGACTGCAGATTCTTCGTGTCGAAGACGCGAAAGCGCCCGGTGTTCAGCGGGATGAGCACCTGATCGTCGGGATCGTTGAAGCCGCTCGCGCCGCCCTTCTGTGCGAGCACACCGATGATCTCGAACTGGATGCCGCTGATGCGTACCATCCAGCCGACCGCGCTCTCCGGCGGATTCGCGCCGAGGTTCGCCGCGGTGGTGGCGCCGAGGACGGCGACGCGCTGGCGGCCGTTGTCGTCGGCCTCGGTGAACATGCGGCCGCCCGCAATCGTGTACTTGCGCACGTCGAGATAGTTGGGCGTCGTGCCGATCACACGCGTGCTGGTGTTCGCGTTCCGATACTGCACCTGCAGCGAGCGCGACATCTCGGGCTCGACGCCGGCGAAAAAGGTCCCGCGCTGCGTGAGCGCCGTGGCATCCTCCACGTAGAGCTTCGCCCGGTCCGTCGACGATGCGACGCCGCCGGTGAAGACCTGCCCGGGGATGACGGTGAGCATCGTGGTGCCAAGCGACGAGATGCGCTCGTTCACGGCCTGCTGCGCGCCGCGTCCGAGCGCGACGACGGCGATCACCGCGGCGACGCCGATGACGATGCCGAGCATGGTGAGCAGTGAGCGCAGCTTGTTGACGCGCAGCGCGCTCAGGGCGACCATGATGACCTCGCCGATCAGCACGCGATCACGGCGGTCGAGGACCAGCGGGCGGCGTCGCGCGCGCGCCGCCAGTCGCCGCACCCTTCGCAGCGCCGCCCTGCGATTGATTCACCCCCGGAAGCGCCATGCGGCTCTGAATCTTCTGCTGTCGCTCCAGCCGGTTCTGCTGCAGCATCGCCGCATTGATGAGCGCGACGTTGTCGCCCTCGTTGAGTCCCGAGAGCACCTGCGTCACGTCGTAGTTGCCGACGCCGAGCATCGCCATGCGCGGCTCGAAGGTCCCATTGGCCGCGACGAAGACGAGCCCCGCATGCGGCTTCGTGTTCCCGATAACCGGCGTCTCATCTCCGCTTCCCATGGAAAGCGCGGACCCGCCAGCGCTCGAGCGGCGCAGCTGCATGCATCCGCGCAGCACGCCCGCATCGAGGTGCAGACTGTCCGTCGTCGCCTTCGCGCCCGCGCGCAGCTGCGCGGCGTGCGCCGTGTCCGTGCGCATCTGCTGCCGGTACTTCGAGAGCGCCGCCTGCGCCGCAGCATGCGAGGCGAGCACCTTCTGAAGCGAATCGCACTGCGACTGTGTCACCGCCACCGCGGGCGCGCCGCCTCGGCCGCCTCCGCCCGCGCCGCCCGCGCCGCCCGCGCCGCCTCCGCGCTGGCTCGCGAGCGTCGCGCGCACCGCCACCGGATCCAGCCCGAGCGCCGTCGCCGCCGTCGCCGCGTCCTTCATGCTCCGCACCGCATCGTTCGGAATCGCAAGCACGTTGTCCGCATTCTCCACGAGGATCGACACATCCGTGTTCATCCCCGGCATCAGCGCACCGTCGCGATTGTCCAGACGAATGAGCACCGGGAACATCGTCACGCTCTGCTGCACCGTCGCCTGCGGCGCGATCCGCTCGACCTTCCCCGTGAACGTCCGGTTCGGATATGCATCGACCTTCACCGATGCCGTCTGCCCCGCCTTCACGTTACCGATGTCGCTCTCGCTCACCAGCGTCGAATCGTACACCTGCCCCAGGTCGGCCATCGTGAGCAGCGTCGTGCCGCCGCCCACGGTGTTCGTCGCCGAGCTGATGACCTGTCCCTCGCTCACATTCTTCTCGATCACCGTCCCCGCCATCGGCGCGCGGATCGTGACGTCCTCGAGCGCGATCTTCGACTGGTCGAGCGCCGCCCGCGCGGCCACGAGATTCGATACCGCGTTCGCCGACGCGAGCACTGCGGTCTCCACCTCGGGCGCGGTGATCACGCCTTCCTTCGCCAGCGACTGCGACCGGTCGAGCTGCGCCTTCGTCACCGTCACGCTGGCCTGCGCTGCCTGCAGCGCCGCCACAGCCTGGTCGTAGCGGCTCTTCGCATCGCGCGGATCGATCTCCACGAGCAAATCGTTCGGCTTCACCTGCGCGCCCGTGACCACGTGCAGATGCATTACCTGCCCGGACGCCTTCGACTTCACCTGCACGGCGTTGATCGGCTGGATCACCCCGGTCGCCTGGACGTCGACGACGATATCCTGCCGCGAGATCACGGCGGTCTGGATCGCCGACGCGGGATCCGCCTTCTTCCCCTTGCACCCCGCCACGCCCATCGCGGCTGCGAGCAGGAACGCTGATCGTCTCATTCGTGCGGCCTCACAATGTTTGTCCGATCAGTGCCTCGAGCTGCGCCTTGGCAACGCGATAGTCATATCGCGCCTGGATCAGCGCGAGCCGTGCCTGCGTGAGCTGCGTCTGCGACGTCAGCACGTCGAGCAGAATCGACGCGCCGAGCTGATAGCGCTGTTGCTGCACGCGCAGATCCTCCTCCGCAGCCACCACCGATACCTGCTGGATCTCGATCTGTTGCTGGGCCGTGCGCAGCGTGCCGATGTACGCCACGAGATTCTGCTGCGCGAGCAGCGCCACATCCTGTGCCTCGGCCGCCGCGTTCTGCCGCGCGACGTCCGCGTTGACGACGTCCTGTTCGCGCGTGAGACCGTTGAACAGTGGATAGCTCACGGTAAAGCGCAGCGTACCGCTGTAGTTGTAGCCACCGTGCGCAAAGTTGAACGAGCTGTCGCTGTGGTAACGCGACCGGTTGTACGCGACGGAGATGTTCGGGAAATACGGTGCGTGTGCCGCGCGGTACTGGGCTTGCGCCGCGACCTGCTGCGCCTGCGCCTGCTGCACCACCGGACTGACTTCCGCGAGCTGGACCAGCCTCGTGCTGTCGATCTCCACCGTCGGCCCGGTGATCGTGTCGGCCGCGTCCGCGGTGACCTTGTACGGCTCGCCGACGAGGCGTGTGAGCGTCGCGTTGGCAATCTGCAGATTGTTGCGCGCCTGGAGCAGCGCGAGCTCTGCATCGCCCACCTGGATGATCGCGCGCAGCGAGTCGGACTTCGTCGACGTCTGCGCGCGCACCTTCGCGCGCGACACCGCGAGCTGCTGCTCCGCCTGATCGAGCTGTGCGCGCGCTGCGCTCTCGGATTCCTTCGCCGCGAGCACCGCGTAGTACTGCTGGGACACGAGCAGCGCGATCTGGAACGTCTGCGTCACCTCGTTCGCCTGCGCCGCCGTCACCTCGGCCCTGCTCGCGCGGATCTGATAGAGGCGCGACAGTCCATCGAAGAGCTGCAGCCCTGTGCTGAAGCCCTGCGAGTTCTGCCACTTGCCGGAGAAGACGTGGCCCGAGCTGTCGATGACGACGCCGGCGGGACTGTTCTGCGTGTTCGTTGCCTGGATATTGAGCGTCGGCAGGAAGGCGGCGTACGCCGAGCGAACACCGGCGCGGCTCGAACGCAGCTGCCCGCGCGCATTCACCGCGAGCGGAGAGTTCTTCTGCGCGAGGCTGACCGCCTCCCGCAGCGACATGGTGCGGGAGGAATCCGGGACGCTCTGGGCGCTCGAGAGCTGGGCCATCGCCACCAGCGCCACAACGAACATCAGTTGTGATGCGGGAGTCACTGCTGCTTCGCCTCTTCCTTTTTCGATTCGTCCACCCAATCCTGGAATCGCCGCTGCTGGGCGGGGTCGAGCAGGCGCTTGATCTGCACACGAGTCGCCTCGCGCACCGAATCGAGCTGTGGGCGGACAGGCGCGACGATCTTGCTGAGCTCACGATGGCGAATGTCGAGCAGGCTATCGACCTGCGCGCGCTGTAGAGGGCTCAACTGCAGCTTGGAGGCCATGTAGCCTCGCACAGCCTGGCGGTCGGTATTGGCGTCGCAGGCCGGATGCGTCAGGACCCGATCCAGCGAAAAGCCGAGTGCCCCACCGGCGACCAGCGTGCCGAGCAGGAAGCCTAGTGCGAGCGACTTCGATTTCCTCATCGTGAGCTCCTGCTCATGGACCGATGACGTAGCGCAGGGTGACGTCGCGCGAAGCCTCGCGCTCCGTTTCGCTCGCCACCTGCACGGGCGCGACGCGGCTGGATTCGATCTCGCGGTACGCCGCGACCGAGCGCTCATGGTTCGAGTGCTGCGCGGCAATGGCCGCCACCAGCACCGCCGCGGCTCCCGCTATCGCGAGTCCGCGACGCCAGTAAGTCAGTTGGCGCCACCACTGATCGTCTTCCGACGAGACCACGCGCGCCAGGATGCGCCGTTCGAGCAGCTCCCAGAACGCCTCACCACCGGGCGGCGCGTGCATCACGCGCAGCGCACGCGTCAACTCGTCGTCTCGCCCGTCCGGGCCGATCCTCGGTTCCAACTTCATCGCTCACCCCAGAGATCGCGCAGCCGCTCGCGCAGCGATGCACGCGCATGATGAAGGTCCGATCGCGCCGTTCCTTCGGGAATTCCCAGCATCGTTCCGATCTCCCCGTGTGTATACCCCTCGACGTCGTGCAGCACCAGCACTGAGCGTTGCCGCTCGGGAAGCACGTTCAGCGCGACGCCCAGCCGACCGCGCAGCTCCGATCGCTCCGACGGATCGAAGTGCGGTACGGAGAGCGTCTCGGGAAGCGAATCCGCGTCCCGCACCTTCCTGCGACGACCAATGTCCAGTGCAGCGTTCGCGACGATCCGGTTGAGCCACGCAGCGAAGGCCTGCTCCGGCCGGAAACGCTCCAGCGCCTTGTACGCGTGCAGAAAGCCGTCCTGCACCGCGTCTTCTGCATCCTCGTGCGTGGCGCAGATCGCACGCGCCACCGCGTATGCGCGGCGCATGTGCGTGTGCACCAGCATCGCAAACGCCGGCTCGCTCCCCGCCTGCGCCTCACGCACCAGTTCGCGCTCGGCGTCCGGCCGCGCCGGTTCAGCCGGCGGGACGGTCATCGGGCGATCGAGGATGTGCAGTGGAGCAGCGGTCATGGCTGATGATCGTGGTGTCTCGATCATACGCGCCGCTGCGATTTATCGTTGGCCAACCGGGCTCACCCGGCGGCAGGCGTGCCCCTGAGGCCCAGGGAGTCGGCAACCGGCCGCATCGACGCAATCACGAACTGAATGTGCTCGTCGAGATCCACCCCCAGTTCCGCGGCCCCCTGAGTCACGTCCTCGCGGCTGACCCCACGGGCAAATCCCTTGTCCTTCATCTTCTTCTTTACCGACTTCCCATCGAGATCGAGCACGCTCTTCGACGGGCGGACGAGCGCCGATGCCGTGATCAATCCCGTGAGCTCATCGACGGCGAAGAGCGCCTTCGCCATCCTCGTTTCGCGCGCCACACCGCAGTACGTCGCGTGTCCGAGAATGGCCTGCAGCACGTCCTCGGGATAGCCGCGCTCGCGCAGCATGCGCACCCCCTCCGCGGGATGCTCCGCGGTGGCCGAATGTGCATTGTTCGGGAAGCGCTCGTAATCGAAGTCGTGGAGCAGCCCCGTGAGCCCCCACCGCTCGGGATCCTCGCCGAACTTCGCTGCGTACGCCCGCATCGCCGCCTCCACCGACAGCATGTGCGCGCGCAGCGATTCGCTCGCGGTGTACTCGTGCACGAGCGCGAGCGCGTCGTCGCGCGACGGAAGCGTGGCTTCGGAACTCACAGAGCGCTGCTCCTTATTTCTTCGTTTGCACGTGGGCGACGACGGACATCCCCGGACGCAGCGGTCGCGTCGTTCCACACCCTTTCGTGATGGCGATGCGCACCGGAAGGCGCTGCACCACCTTCGTGAAGTTGCCGGTTGCATTGTCCGGCGGCAACAGCGCGAAGCGCGCGCCCGTCGCGCCGCTCAGGCTCTGCACCGTCCCCTCGGCCTCGCATCCGGGATACGCGTCGACTTCGATCGTTACCGGCTGACCCACCACCATCTTGTTGAGCTGCGTCTCCTTGAAGTTCGCCGTCACCCACGTTCCCGTGTCGGCGACGATCGACATCATCGTCTGGCCGGGCTGCACGAGTTGCCCGATCTCGATCTGCTTCTTCGAGATCGTTCCCGTCTCGGGCGCCTGCACATCCGTGTAGCTGAGTTGCAGCTTCGCATTGTCGAGCGCCGCCTGCTCTGCCTGCAGCTTGGCCTGCGCGAGTCGCACGCCGGCCTGCGCGTTCTGCACGGCTCCGCCCGCGGCGGTCGCCTGACGCTGCAGCGCCTCGACATCCGCCGCGGCCGCTGCGGCGGCCGCCTGCGCCGCGTCGAGCTGCTGCGCCGAGACGATCTGTTTCGCCACGAGATCGCGCATGCGTGCGAGATCCGCGTTCGCCTTCTGCTGATTCGCGAGCGCGGCCTGGATCTGCGCGTCCGCCGCGAAGCGATTGCCAGTAGCGGTGGCGACCGCCGCCTGCGACTGCCCCGTGAACTGACGCCCGCCCGCGGTCGACTGCGCAGCCGCGAGATCCGCGTCGGCCTGCGCGACCTTCACCTTGTACTCGGCGTCGTCGATGCGAACGAGCGTTTTTCCACTCTGCACCGAGTCATTGTCCTGGACGCTCACCGCCGTGACGTAGCCGCCGACCTTCGCGAGCACGGGGACGATGTGTCCGTCGACCTGTGCGTTGTCGGTGCTCTCGTGGGCTTGCGAGTAAATGAAGGTCTTCACACCCCAGATGAGGGCAGCCACGGTGACGACGGCGACGATTGCCAGAACGATCATCTTCTTCCGCGTCGTCTTCGGCGGAGCCTCAGGCGCGGGCTGACGCGCCGCGGGCGGTGGCGTCGCCGGCTGTGGCTGCGTGGTCGCGTGTTCGGTGGTCGTCCCCATGTTGCTATTCCTCTGCGTCGTTAGTGCCGATGAGTCTGTGATTGCAAAAAATTCAGAGTTACGGAAGCGCCGTGACGGAGCCGACCGCGCGTGCCAGTGCGACTTTCGCGCCCTGATAGCTCGAGAGCGCATCGACGGCCTGCGTGCGTGCGGAGTTGAGCGAAAGCGATGCGGTGAAGACATCCGCGTTGCCCGCGACACCGGCGCGGAAGCGCTCCTGGGCCTGCGCGACTTCCTGCTGCGCGAGCCTGAGTGCTTCTCTTACGGCGTCGGCTTCTTCCTTCGCCGACCTGAGATCGAGCAGCGCACCGCGCACCTGGATCGCAGCCTCCTGGCGGAGATCGCGGCGGCGGATGTCGATTTCGTTGGAGATCGCCTTCGCTTCCTCGATTCGTCCTTCGCGACGCAATCCGTCGAAGATCGGAATGGAGACCTGCACCCCCCAGTCGTACGTGCCGAGCAAGCGGTCCTTCCCGATGTAGCCGTAGTCGCCGAAGGCCGCGAGCGACGGCAGCCGCTCGGCCCTGATCGCCGTGACTTCCTGCTCCGCGGCGCGAATCTGCTCGTCGGCGGCGCGAAGATCGGGGCGCGTGCGCAGCGCGAGGTCGATCGCGTCCGCCTCGTTGATGGTCGTGTCCCGGAGCACGAGGCCGTTGAGGCTGTCGGCGAGGCTCACCGTCGCCGTGAGCGGCTGGCCGAGTGCGCGCAGCAGATCGAGGCGCGAGCGATCCTGCTCGTTGCGCGCGACGATCAGCTGGGCGCGAATCGTGGCGAACTGCGACTGCGCGCGAGTGACGTCGAGGGCCACGCCGACTCCGGCTCGCAACTCCTCGTGCGCGATGGCGAGCAGCGAGTCCGCGAGCACCGAGTCGGCGACCCGCGCCCCGAGCTGCGCATCGGCGCGCTGTGCGCGCAAATACGCGTTGGCCGCATTCTGCGCGGAGAGCTCGGCTGCGTTCGCCGCGGTCGCGCCGTACGCGCGCGCGGTGGTGCGAGCGCCCTTGATCCGCTGCAAGGCGCCGAAGTCGAACAGCGTCTCCGTGATCTTCGCGCGTACATCGAAGATGTTGACGGGGCCAACGACCTCGCCGTTTGCGTCGAAGCCCGGGAAGGTGATGCCGAAGGTGGCCGAGTTGTACGAGCGGCCATTCTCCGCGGCGTATCCGGAGATCGACGGGAGAAGTTCGGAGCGCGACTGCGTGATGCGCGCGGCGGCCTGCGCGGTGCGAGCGCGAGCCTCCAGTGCGGACGCGTTCTGGCGCGCGCCGAGCCGCGCGGCGTCGCCGAGGGTGAGCGGGCGGGCGAGGGCGGAGTCCTGGGCAGCCGCGGTGCTGGTCGCGAGCACGATCAACGCGAGGAGGGTGCGAAAGCTGGTCGTCATGGGTGCACGGTTGACGCGGTTGGCGCCGGAAGCTGGCCGATCGCGTGCAGACAGAAGTCCACGAGCTGATCGAGCACCTGGTTGTCGGATAGATCGCGCATGAACGGGATGCTGGCGCGCTTGGCGGCCCACACGCCGTGAATGAAGAGAACGGAGTGGAGCATGCGTCCCGCGGCGAGCGGTTCGATGTCGCGGAACTCGCCGCTGGCGATGCCGCGCTTCACGATGTCGCCGAGGATGCGCATGGAGCGCATGGGGACTTCCTCGATGAACTGCTCGTAGAGATCGGGGAAGTGATGCAGCTCGCTGAGGATGAGTCGATAGAGAATCTCGAACGACGGCGTGCGCACGTAGTCCCACGAATTGTGCAGATATTCGCGAAGCTGCTCACGCGCGCTGGCATTCTCGGTGATCCTCGCCTCGACCGACGCGATGTGCCGCGATGGGATCTCGCGGATCATCTCGCAGAAGAGCGCTTCCTTGTTGGGGAAGTAGAGGTAGATGGTGCCTTTGGAGACGCCGGCAGTGCGGGCGATGTCCTCGAGACGTGCGGCCGCGAGCCCGCGCTCGCCGAAGACCTCGAGCGCCGCGTCGAGGATCTGGCGCGGGCGCTCGCCGGGGAGGCGGCGCCAGCGGGGTGCGGAACTTTGGGTGGACTCAGACATCGGGCTCTAGTGGTTGTGCGAGAGTAACTAAACGGCTCGTCAGTAGAGTTGTTCCCGGGCGGAAAGTCGAGGTAACAAGTAAGTGACTGTCGAGTAAGTTACTCGAAGGCGACTATTCGTGCAACCACGACAGCGAACTCGAGTGGGTGGGATGCAAAAAAGGCGGACGCTCTCGCGCCCGCCCCGCTTTCCATTCCTCGAAGCGGTTTATTGCGCCGCCGCCGCGGCCGGCGGCTTTTCAGCCTCGTAGTGCTCGTTCGTGAAGTGGACGATCGCCGTCATTGCCCCGAGCAGCACCACCGCGCCGAGGATCATGCCGGTGAGGCCAGCCTTCAGATCTCCTTCCTTTGGTGCGGGCATTTCATCTCCTCCAAGGAAAGGTCAGGCGACCCGGACAGTCGTCATCGTGTCGTTCTGCGTGAGCTTCTTCAGGACGTCGATCCCGCTCGTGATCTTGCCGAACACGGTGTGCACGCCGTTCAGGTGCCGCGTGTTGTTCTCGTCGAGCACCATGAAAAACTGGCTGCCGCCGGTGTCCTTCCCGGCATGAGCCATCGAGAGCGCGCCGACGTCGTGCTTGTTGGGGTTCCCCTTGGTCTCGCACTTGATGTGGTAGCCGGGGCCGCCCGTGCCGATGCGCCGGTCGCCCACCGGGAGGTCGCGCGAGAGCGGATCGCCGCCCTGCACCATGAAGTCGGGGATGACGCGGTGGAACTTCACACCGTCGTAGAAGCCGCTGTTCGCGAGCTTCTCGAAGTTGCCGGCCGCGAGCGGTGCATCCTTTTCAAAGAGCTCCGCGACAATGGTTCCGCGATTCGTCTCGATCGTAGCGTTCTTCGCCATGTAAGCAACCAGCCGTCTAGGGAAGTCGAAGTCGAAGTAGAGCAGCACCCCAAGTTAATCGCGCCAACGGCCACCCGCATCCGCACCCTCTGGTGCTCACACGCGGGAGGACGGGCAGAGGCCGTTGAGCTTGCACCGCTCACAGAGCGGCGTCCGCGCGATGCAGATCTGGCGTCCGTGCTCGATCAGCAGGTGTGAGACCATCGTCCAGTGCTGGGTCGGAAAGAGAGGCATGAGATCCTCCTCGATCTTCACCGCATCGGTCTCGCGCGTGAGGCCAAGCCGTTCCGACAGCCGCGTGACGTGAGTGTCGACGACGATTCCGACGTTCTTGTCGAAGGCGTTGCCGAGGATGACGTTGGCGGTCTTGCGGCCGACGCCGGGAAGCTGGGTGAGCTCCTCCATCGTGTCCGGGACCTTGCCACCGTGCCGCTCGACGAGCGCCTTCGCCATCCCGAGCAGGCTCTTCGTCTTGCTGCGGAAGAAGCCCGTGCTCTTGATCTCGGTCTCGAGCTCCTCGCGCTCTGCATTGGCCAGCTCGACAGGCGAGGGATAGTGCGTGAACAGCGCAGGGGTGACGATGTTGACGCGCGTGTCGGTGCACTGCGCGCTCAGGATCGTCGCCACGAGGAGCTGATAGGGATTCTCGTGATCAAGGGCGCAGTGCGCGTTTGGGTACATCGCGGAGAGGCGCCTGTAGTACTCCGTCGCGCGCGCCTTCCGCTCGGCGAGGGTGCGCGGCCAGCGCTCCTTGAGATGAGGGAGGAGGACGATGTTCGGCTTCGCCGACTTCACCGCCTTCCTCACCATCTTCTTCGTGGCCGGCTTCACGACTTTTTTCGCGACCTGCTTCGCGACTTTCTTCCCCACTTTTTTCGCTCTCTGCTTCGCTTTCATCTCGCTCTCCGCTGCCGTAAACGCTGCACGATCCGCTCCTGGCCGAAGGTATTGATCACATCCCCTGCCTCGAGCCACCCCTTCCGCGCGATCCCCACTCCGAACTCCATATTCTGCAGCCCGCGCGTCGACTGCGCATCGGGGCCGATCTCGAACGAGCAGCCGAGCGACTTCGCGAGCTGGCAGTGGCGCCAGTCGAGATCGAGGCGGTGCGGATCCGCATTGATCTCGATCGCCACGTTCTGTGCCGCGGCCTTCGCGATCACCGCTTCCATGTCGATGGCGTACGCCTCGCGGCTGAGCAGCAGCCGCCCGGTCGGGTGGCCGAGGATCGTGACGTGCGGATCGTCCAGCGCGCGGAGGACGCGCGCCGTCATCGTCTCGCGATCCATC
>JBBRYY010000063.1:0-15289 GCA_038237245.1 Gemmatimonadales bacterium
GATCCTCGAGCACCGGCTCCTCGACAACTTCATCACCGAGGAAGAGCTCTGGCAGTGTACGACGTGCCGCGCGTGCATCCAGGAGTGCCCGGTCGGCATCGAGCATCTCGACCACATCGTCGACATGCGGCGCAACCTCGTTCTCATGGAGTCGCGCTTTCCGCCCGAGGTGCTGCCGACCTTCGAGTCGATGGAGCGGAACGGATCACCGTGGGCGTTTCGCCCCGACGATCGCGCGAAGTGGGCCGACGGGCTCGATATCCCGACGATGGCGGAGTTGGTCGAGCGTGGCGAAAGCCCGGAGATTCTTTTCTGGGTCGGATGCATGGGCTCCTTCGACGACCGCTCCAAGAAGATCAGCGTCGCCTTCGCGCGCATCCTCCAGGCGGCCGGCGTGCCGTTCGCGATCCTCGGCCAGGAGGAGTCATGCAATGGCGATCCCGCCCGCCGCATGGGGAACGAGTACCTTTACCAGACGCTCGCGAAGCAGAACATCGAGACGCTCACGCGCTACGATGTGAAAACCATCGTCACGTTCTGTCCGCACTGCTTCCATCAGATCGGCAACGAGTATCCGCAGCTTGGCGGAAACTACGAGGTGATCCACCACTCGACGTACATCGAGCGCCTCCTCGAGGCTGGCCGCGTTCCGCTCGATACGGACGACGGCAAGGTGCTCACCATGGCCTACCACGACAGCTGCTACCTCGGCCGCTACAACGACGTGTACGACGCGCCGCGCGAGACGCTGCGACGCGCGCTGCCGATCGTGACGATGGTCGAGCCCGAGCGCACGCGCGATCGCGGCTTTTGCTGCGGTGCCGGCGGCGGGCGGATGTTCATGGAGGAGACGCAGGGGAAGCGCATCAACATCGAGCGCGCGGAGCAGCTGCTCGCGACGGGGGCGGACATGCTCGCGGTGGCATGCCCCTTTTGCATGACGATGATCAGCGACGGCGTGAAGGCGAAGGACAGCGATGTGCCGGTGCTCGATATCTCCGAGGTCGTCGCGTCGCGGTTGCGCGCGTAGTACCCGAGAGCACCGGAGGGCATGCTCGGCGAGACGACCTGGGCGTCACGGATTCGGAATCCAGAGCACCGCCGAGCCGTCCGAATTGCCGGCGATGATCCCCGCGCTGTTGATGCCGGCGGTTCGATCGCCGAGGACTCCAGGAGGCAATATCCGTCCATTCGCTAGTGCGATCGAGCCCAGGGGTCCGTTGCCGGGAGCGAAGTCCGCGTCTTCGGAAATTTGACCAGAGTCGTTGATGCCGGTTGGGGAGATGTCGAGAATGGGCTGAGAGGAGGGCTCGGCATCTGCGGTGCCGGCAGCAACGTCATAGAAGACCTCGTCGGAGCTGAGGTGGTTGCAAATACAATAGCCCCATCCGACTGCCATGCCGTGTGCATTCAACGACACGATCCGGGCTATCGATAACGGGTAGGTACTAAGGGGACGCCATCCTCCCGCATGAGTCCACGAGAAGGGCTGCTCGAAGTCCGAGGAATCGCCAAACTGCGGGTCGGGCGCGCGCACGATCGCATTGCCCACGACGAAGCCGCCCCCGATCGCCGAAAACTCGGCGTGTTTGCTATTCGGCGGCACGCCGGCGTCGATGCGAATTCCGTCGACCCAGATCGCTGCGTGGGTGACTCCATCCACCTGAACGCTTCCGACAACGGTCGCGGACTCACAACGACAGATCGCCAGCGCCGCGCTGGTCGACGTGTCGAGGATCGTGACGCGGCCGTTCTTCCACGTTGCCGCCTGGCCGTCAACGCTTCCCGCGACGGTTCCGTGGGCCGCGATCGCGGTCGGGACAATCGGAAGCGTGGTTCTCTCGTGCGCCGTGCCGTGCCAGAGAACGCCGCCGGACGCAGTGGCGCCGACTACATCTCCACTGTCGTTCAACGCGACCGCTGTCTCACTCCCCGGGAGACTCACCCGGGAATAATCGGCGAACGCTTCTGGAGGGAGGTCGGAGAGCTGGCCAGTTGTTCCCGTCTTTGGCGCAAGGGCGCGATCACCGCTGCACCCGAGGGCAGCGACCATCGATACCAGGGCGAGTCGTAACGCAATCGACCGCATGACCGACCTCTCGAAATGCGCTCGACTCGTGGAGTCGAGCTCGCGGCTCAGGCTGCTAGACTCCATCATTTCAACACAGCATCAGAGCTCCCCGAAAGACTGCTGTCACGTCACAATGAGAATTCGATTCTATGTAGTCAACAGCACAATGTGATGCAGCCGAATGGTCTGCTTCGCGGGAGCCTCGTCGTAGTCGATCAGCTCGGTATTGCGAAGGCGCAGCCCGAGTGCAGGAAGCAGCTCGAAGAACTGCTCCATCATCGGCCGCCCCGGATCCGCGATCGTGGCGACACCGCCCGGCGTCAGCGTGCGCGCGATGACGTTGGCCACGAGCGGTGGATAGCGGTCCTCGTAGATCACGTCCGCCGCGACGACGCGGTCGAAGGTGCCGAGGTCGGCGGGGAGGTCGCGCCAGTCGATCATCCGGGTGCGCGGCTCGCGCTCGAGCGTGCGCCACGCATTCGCGCTGGTGAAGAGGAGGGCGTCGTCGTAGTAATCACTCGCGAGCACGTCGTAACCTGCGCGCATGGCGCCGATGGTTGCGAGACCGAGCCCCGCGCCGAGCTCGAGCATCGTATGTCCCGCGCCCTGCTCCTCGGCGATCGCGCGCGCCAATATCCGCGACGAAGGCCAGATGTCCGCCCAGTAGGGAAGCCGGTCGTCGCGCACCATGTCTTCCTCGCTGATCAGCGCATCGGTGTTCTCCGGATGCATCATGTTCACGATGCCTCCGGGAAGCTCGACTTTCGTGTGGGCGATGACGAAGCGCCGCTCGAGCTCCTTCACGAGCGACCGTCCGCGCAGCACGGTCGTCACAGCGAGAAGTGCGAGGCAAGGTGCGCGTCGTCGGAGAGCAGGATCGCGTTCACCATCTCTCCGGCCTCGACACGCGGGCGCTCCTCGGGAATCACGAGCAGCGCGTTCGCCACCGACATTGACGTGAGAATTCCGGAGCCCTGCGGCCCGGTGAGCCGCGCGCTCAGCGTGCCGTCGGGCTGCACGCTCACGATCGCGCGCAGGAAGTGCGTGAGCGCCGCGCCGATCTTCACCGGCTCCTCGAGCGTTACGGGAATCGGCCGCCGGAAGAGTCGCGTGTGTCCGAGCATCCGGCGCATCACCGGGCGCACGAAAAGCTCGAAGGTCACCATCGTCGAGACCGGATTACCCGGGAGCCCGATCCACGGCATCTTCCCGAGCCATCCGAAGCCGAGTGGGGCGCCCGGACGCATGCGCACCTTCCACACGTCGAGCGTGACGCCCGCCTCCGCGAGCACGGGGCGCAGGTAGTCGAACTCCCCCGCCGAGATGCCTGCCGACGTGATGAGCAGGTCGCACCCCGCGGCGCGGTCGATGCGCGCGCGAATGTCCTTCGGATCATCGCGCGCGACACCGAGGTTGACGGGGATGCCGCCGTTGAGCCGGATGAGCGAGTGCAGTGTGTAGCTGTTCGACGTGATGATCTTTTTTCCGTCGAGCGCCTCGGTGAAGCGATCGAGGTCGACGATCTCGTCGCCCGAGCCGAAGAACGCGACGCGCGGCTGACGATAGACGTCCACCGACGACGCGCCGACCGACGCGAGCACGCCGATCTGCGCGGCGCCGATCGGCTGCCCGCAATCGAGGACCATCGTGCCGGTGGTGATGTCCTCGCCGCGATGGCGCACGTTGCGCCCCGCATCGCGATCGCTGCGAATCGAGACGCGCTCGATTCCGCCGTCGGTATCTTCGAGGCGGATGACCGTGTCGACGCCCTCGGGGAGTGGAGCACCGGTCATGATGCGCGTGCAGCTCCCCGCTTCCACCGCTCGCGACGGGAACGCGCCGGCCGCGACGGTTTCCAACACCGCGAGCGACACCGGCTTCGCCACACTTGCGCCCTCGACGTCCGACGCGCGGAGCGCGTAGCCATCCATCGCGGAGTTGTCCCACGCCGGGAGCGTCAGCGGCGAGATGACGGGCGTCGCCAACACTCGGCCCAGTGCATCGAGAAGTGCCACGCGCTCGACGCCGAGCGGCTCGATCCCCGCAGTGATGCGCGCGACGGCATCCGAGACGGTGAACACTAGTGCGCGTCGCGAAGCTTGAGCGACGCCATCATCACGGCGATGCGATTTTGCACGCTGTCGACCGATGACTGCTTCACGATCCAGTTATTCGCGAGCAGGCTGAAGATGAGCGTGTGGTTGTCGGCGGTGATCGCGTAGCCGGAGAGCGAGCGCGCGTTCGCGATGGAGCCCGTCTTCGCATGGATCTTTCCGACGGCAGCGGTGCCGAGCATGCGATGCTCGAGCGATCCATCGACGCCGGCGATCGGGAGCGCATCGTAGAATACATGGAAAGCCGTGTCCGCGCGGATCTTGTCGAGCACGCGCACGATCGTCTCGGGGCTGAGATAGTCAAAGCGCGAGAGACCGCTACCATCGCGAATGAGGTAGCCGTCCGGCTGCGCGCCCCAATGCTCGAGCTGCCGCTCGATGATGACTCGCCCGCTGTCTGCCGAGCCGGTGCCGGTTTTCTCGAGTCCGAGCGTCTTGTAGAGAATTTCGGCGATCTGGTTCTGCGATGGCTTCTCGAGCGCTGCGAGGATCTCGCGGAGTGGAAGCGAGCGCACGGTGAAGAGCGCGCGCATCTTCGTGGGATCGTAAGGGAGCGCGTCGGTGTTGCTCGCCCCCCAGCGCCCGGTGCCGACCGCGATCCCGCGGGACCGGAGGGCCTCCGTCAGCGCCGTGACATAGGCGGCGCGAAAGCTCGGATACACGTAGATGAGCGTGTCCGTGGATGTCTTCAGCCTTCCGCGCAGGATGAACGCGTTGCGAAGCGAATTGAAGTCGAGGCGGAGATCGCCGGTATCGGGGGCGGCCCCCTTCGTCATGTCGAGCACGAACGGATACTTGCGCGAGGGAGCCGTGACGAAGCTGTCCGGCGCCATTCCCGGCCTGCCGAGCGCGATCAGCGTGCCGAATCCCTCGTTGAAATACAGCGCGTCGACGCCTGCGCCGTAGTCCTCGCCGAGATCGTCCCACGACCAGCCGAAGCCGATCGTCGTATCGGGGAAGACGTCGGGCCCCGCGCGAATGCCGTCGGTGATCGCCACGATCCCGTGCGCGCGCAGCGAGTCCGCAATGTCGTAGAGCGGTTTCATCGCGTCGCCGCGCATGTGATCGCTGATGGTCGGATCGCCGCGCCCCGTCACGATCAACGCGCCCTCGAGGGTGTCGCGCTTCATCGTCCCCGCCGCCTCGAAGCTCGTGCGGTAGGTGTAGTCGGCACCGAGCTGCGCGAGCGAGGTCGCCCCGGTGACGATCTTCATGTTCGACGCGGGCATGAAAAGCTTCCCCGCATTCCGCGAGTAGAGCGTGTCGCCCTTCTCCGGATCGACTACCAGCACGCCAAAGTGCGCGTTGCGGAACTGATGCTGCGCGACCATGGAGTCGATCTCGTGCCGCAGCTGCGCACGCGAGACGATCTGCATCGGCGCCGCGCTACCCTCGCCTGCGGTTGTGCTCCCCGCGCCGGGAGCGCTCTTCGCAGCTCCGGTCGCGCACGCCGCCACCGTCATTACCATCGGAGCCAACAGTCGAACGATCTTCATGCGCGCATCACCCTGGTTTCAATGAGGTCGGCCAACGTCGTGAGCCACTCCGGATCCGAGAAGAGCACCACCGGCACGTTCGCCGTCATGGTTGCATCGTCGGTTGCGATCGCGACGTAATGTGCACTCGCCGCCGACGTCGCATCGTACAACGGAGTCTTCCCCGTTTCCCTGCGCCAGATCTCGATCTTCGGAAGTGCCGCGGCCTTGAAGCCCTCCGCGATCACGATGTCCGCGTCAGCGAGATACTGCTCGGCGATCTCCTCCGGCCCGCGCTCCTCCGTCCACCGCTCGACGAGCGCAAATTTGTCCGGGCTCACCATCGCCACCCGCTCGGCGTGCCCCTCGTGATAGTGCTTGTACGTGTCGGTCGTCGACGGATCGATGTTGAAGGTGTGCGAACCGTGCTTCATCGTCATCACGCGATGTCCGCGCCGATGCATCTCGGCCGCGAGCTTCACCGTGAGCGTCGTCTTCCCCTGCTTCTTAGTTCCGATGATCGTCACGATCGGCGGTCGAGGCATATTGCTCCGCGAGCGCAAGCTCGTGCGGTGAGTTGACGTTCATGAAGAGCCGATCGGGATCGCCGTAGTTTTGCACTTCCTCCGCCGGGATGTGGGCGACGCGCACCTGCTCGAAGAATCCGATCACGCGTCGGTCATCGGCGTCGATCGAGCGCTCGATAGGCGCGATGCACGCCGGCGAATAGTACGCACAGAGCGGCTCGAGCCCGCGCCGCGACGACCCGCTCTCCGGCGCAACGACGTCCGCTCCCTCGCCCAGCGCACGGAGCTCCGCGAGCAACCCCTCCGGCACGAAGGGCATGTCCCACGCGACGACGATCACCGCGGTCTTCGCATGCACCAGCGCCGCGTGAATCCCGCCCAGGCTGCCGACTCCAGGGCGCACATCGCTCGCCACGCGCACTCCCGGGAGCCACTCCGAGGCAGCCGGATCGTTTGCGATGAGCAGGAGCGAGTCCGTGACCGCGCCGAGCACCCTGGCGACACGATCGATGACGCGCTCGCCGTGGACGCGCTCCAGCCCCTTCGGACGTCCGCCGTACCGCGATGCCTGCCCGCCCGCCAGGATCACGCCGGTGCATGCTGCGCTCACGTCTGATGCAGTTGCGGTGTGCCGCTGACCGCGCGTCCCACGATTCCCATCCCCGTTGCCTTCGCGATGTCCACCGCCATCGTGCTGGGCACCGACGGCGTGGCCACGAGCCCCATGCGCGCACGCGCTGCCTTGAACGCGAGCTCGCCCGAGATGCGTCCCGTCACCAGGAGAATGAGATCCTCGGGACTGTTTCCATCGAGGATCGCCGCGCCGATCACCTTGTCCACCGCGTTGTGCCTCCCGATATCCTCGGCGTGGTACAGGAGCGTCTCGCCGTCGGTGATCGCGGCTGCGTGAATGCCGCCCGTTTCCTTGTAGTGCGTGCCGCGCGCGAAGAGCTCCTTGAAAAGCGCGCGCATCCGCGCGACATCAACCAATGGCAGCGCCGATTTCCGGCGCGGAAGTGAGCTGAGTGAGCCCAGGATGGTCGTGACGGCGCCGCATCCCGACGCGAGCACGCGTCTGCGATCACTCGCCTCCACCGTCTGAAAGCGTTCCGCGGGGACGTCGACCCAAAAGCCAAGCTCCTGCGCACACGGGCGCATCTTCAGGATGTCGGCGGCGGTGTCGATGTAGCCCTCGCCGTGCAGCCATCCCACCACGAGCTCGTCGAGCCGCTCGGGGGTGCACATCCACGTCACCGCGGGCGCGCCATTCACCTCGAGCCAAACGGGCGCCTCTTCCACCGCATCGAGCGAGACGGCCGGATTGGTCATCCGCGAAATATACCGTGATTCGTGGGCCGGGCGGGCGAAGAACGGGTGCTACACCGGGCCCGTATACTCCGACGAGATCGTAGCGTCCTCGCGTACGATCACGCTCGACACGCTGGCGGAGCCGGTGAGTCCCGCAGCCACGCGCTCGTAGATGAAGCGCGCGAGATTCTCCCCCGTTGGGATCAGCTTGCCGTCTGCGAATTCGGGGAGTTGCGCGGTAATGTCGGCGCCGTGGAAGCGCGAACGGACCTCACAATCGAGCAGCTTGTCGAGCGCAGCGAGGTCGACGACCATCCCCGTTTCCTCATCGAGCGGGCCGCTCACGGTGATGTCGCACGCATAGTCGTGCGAGTGCGCGGTGGTCGCCGCGCCGAAGCGCTGCTCATTGCGTGGCCCGCTCCAGTCGGAGCGCCAGTAGCGATGCGTGGCGGTGAACGAAACCCGGCGCGTGAGCGAGAACACGTGCTAGCTCCTCACGTACAGGATGTGCGGGTGCACGGGCACTTGCCCTCGTCGATCAGGCGTCGCGTCCTTCCGGAGTGGGCTCATCCGGCGGGATCCACGGTACACCATTTTCCATCACACTCTCCATGTTCCGCGTGCCGTAGAGCGACGCATCATCGTTGTCGGTCGCCCGCTGCGCCTCCTCGTCCGTTGCGGAGAGATCGCTTCCGCCGAGCAGCGAGCTGTCGCTGCGTTCGGCCGCGCGGGCGACCGCGTCGTCCGCTGCCTCCGGCTCCTGATCGCGACGTATCGGATCTACGAACAGCTCGTTCGCATAGCTCTCGAGGCCGATGACATCGCTCAGCACATGATCGGCGATCTGCTTCTCGCCCTCGGTACCGACGCGGCCGGCGAGGGTGACGTAGCCATCCTTCACGTGCACGAGAATTCCGTCGACGTCGATCGCGTCATCCTGCGCGAGCTGATCGCGCACGAGCGCGCGCAGCTCCGCGTCGCTCAAATCGTCGAGGTCGAATACGTTTTCAAAATCCTGTGCCATGCTGGGCCTCGACTAGCGTGAGAAGATGTACGTGACCCCGAACGAGATGACGGCGTTCTGCGTCCACTCATTCTGGACTTGTCTCGAGGATAACACCGCGGTGCCGCCGGTCGGCGCAAGAAAGTACGCGCCCGGATACGAGAGCTGCCAGAAGTAGTCCGTTATGTCGAGACGCGCCCCCCACGGGCCATGGGTAACGAACTTGAGCCCCGCGGTGCCGTGAATTGCAAAGCCGGTGCCGAAGCGGTAGCCGCCCACATCCGCCGCATTGCGACTGCTGGCCACTCCGCCTCCGAAGCCGACCTCCGGTATGAAGTGGTGAAAGCTCTTCTGCCCGGTGAGCGCGAGGTTGACTCCGGCATCCGCGATCCAGATCGGGTCGGAGACTTCGCCAAGGTCTCGCGCTGTCCCGATCTTGGTGGGGTCGACGACGTTGCGGATCGACGACGCCCGCCCGATCCGGAAGACGAACCCCGCCGGCCCGCCAATGTGCAGTCCGTAGCGCACACCGAAGATCGAGCTCGACTGCGGTCCGATCCCGACCTGGCCCGTATTGCCTCCGAAGTAGCCGCCCCAGAGCGAGAAATCCTGGTGATAGTTGAAGTCCTGATACGGGCTCTTGTCCGGCGCGCTTCCCACCTGCGCGGCGAGTGGTGCGGCGCCCAGGCAGAGCAGTGCGGCGGTGAGTACGAGCTTCACGATGCGGCTCCCATCTCTCTGAGGTCGATCCCGGTCATCTCGGCGGGCTTCTCCACGCCGAGCATCTCCAGTACCGTTGGTCCTACATCTCGCAGCGCACCGCCGGTGCGCAGCGGGCGATCACCATCCGGATCGACAATCACCAGTGGAACCGGGTTCGTCGTGTGTGCGGTGTGCGGCCCGCCCGTCGCAGGGTCGATCATCATCTCACAGTTCCCGTGGTCCGCGGTGACGATCACGCGCGCGTCCGCCCGCTGTGCGGCAGCGATCACACGCGCGAGACATTCGTCGACGGTCTCCACCGCCTTGATCGCCGCCGGGATCACGCCGGTGTGCCCCACCATGTCGCCATTCGCGTAGTTGCAGAGGATGAAGTCGTAGTTGCGCGCGCTGATAGCCTTGCACAACACGTCCGTCACGCCGTAGGCGCTCATCTCGGGCGCGAGATCGTACGTCGCCACCTTCTGGCTCGGCACCAGCTCCCGCACCTCGCCCTTATACGCCGTCTCGTGCCCCGCGTTGAAGAAGTACGTCACGTGCGCGTACTTCTCGGTCTCGGCGGTGCGGAACTGCGTGCCGCCGTGGGCCGAGATCACCTCGGCCACCACGCGCGCGAGGGTGAACGGTGGAAAGACGACGGGGACGTCGTACGTCTCGTCGTACTGCGTCATCGTGACGACCTTGATCGACGGGCGCCCGCGAACGTCGAAGCCGTCGAACGGATCCTCCGTGACCGCGCGCGTGATCTGGCGCATCCGGTCCGAGCGGTAGTTGAAGAAGATGATCGCATCGCCATCTCGTACCGTCGCGACGGGCAGCTCGTTCCGTACGATGACCACCGGCAGCATGAACTCGTCGCTTTCGCCGCGCTCGTAGGCGGCGCGAATCGCGGTGAGCGCATCCGGCGCATGGGGGCCAACGCCCTGCATCATTGCACGGTACCAGAGCTCCGTGCGCGACCAGCGGCGGTCGCGGTCCATCCCGTGATATCTCCCGCCGACCGACGCCACCTCGGCACGCCCCTTCGCGCGCTCGAGCGTCTGCTCCATGAAGGCGAGCGCGGACCGCGGCAGCGTGTCGCGTCCATCGAGCAACGCGTGGATGGCGACGTGCGGTACCTTCTCGCGCTCGGCCAGGTCGATGAGGGCGAACAGATGCTTGTCGACCGCGTGCACGCCACCGTTCCCGATGAGCCCCGCGAGATGCAGCGTGCCGCCGCTCGCGCGCACGGCGGCGCACGTCTCGAGCAGGGTCTCGTTGCGGAAGAACGACCCGTCGTCGATCGCGCCGTTGATGCGCACGAGATCCTGCGGGACCACGCGGCCGGCGCCAAGGTTCAGATGCCCGACTTCGCTGTTCCCCATCTGTCCTTCGGGGAGGCCGACGGGCAGTCCGGACGCGTGCAGCAGCGTGCGCGAAGTGCCGGACCAGAGCGCATCCCAGGTGGGCGTGCGCGCCATCGCGATCGCGTTCCCATCCCGCTCTGCACGATAACCCCATCCGTCCAGCACCAACAACACGACTGGGCGCTTGCGCGTAGTCGACATCTTTGCTCAGTGAGAGTTCGAACGTATACTGCGGCGCAACCCCAGCCTCGGAAATGTACCCGACCATGCATCCCCCATCCAGCGATGCGGTCTAATTCGCTCGTGCTGCTGTGCGTGCTCGTGGCCTTCGCGTCATCGAGGGTCGGCGCGCAGACCACTGCGGCGACGGCGACGGCGGCGGCGGTGCGCGTGTCGCCCGACGGCCGGCTCGTCGCAACGATGCGCGTCGGCGCCGCGGTGAAGACTGGCGCGACGAAGGCGGATTGGACCGCCGTGACGATCGAAGGATTTCTTCACAAGAGCGTCGTCACCGCGAAGAAGGATGAGCTGACGGTGCACGCGTCGAGCGGCGCGGCATTGCGCGCGAGCGCGGCCGCTTCGGCGCCGATCATCGCCGTCATCGAGGATGGGATGACAGTAGCCAGGCAGGCGGCCACGGGCGACTGGTTTCGAGTGAAGCGCGACGCGTGGGTGCAGACGCGCGAGCTCAAGTCGCCGACGGTGAAGGCGCCGACGGCCAAGGCGCCGCCGCTGGTGGGTGGTGCGCCCGTGCGCGCGCCGTCGACGCAGGGCGCGCCGCAGCGCGTAGCATCACTTCCGGCGCGCGGCGCGCCCGCTGCACCGGCCGTTGCGCCGAAGTCCGATGCCTCGATCGCACTCGGGGATTTCGCCGCCGCGCGTCCACTCGTGCTCCGCGCCGCGCCGGACGGCACACCGTCGGGCACCGCGGATTCGGCCGCGCGCGTGCGCATCGTCGCGCGCGACCATGGCTGGGCGCGCGTGCAAACCGAAGGGTGGGTACGCGAGAGCGAGTTGATTCCAGTCGACAGCTCGTCGGTGAGCGCGGTGAGCGCCGCGGACCTTCGCTCGGACCCGGATCACTACAAGGGCTCGACGGTGCGGTGGGTGGTGCAGGCAATCGCGGTGCAGGCGGCCGATCCGCTGCGCAAGGGACTCGCGCCCGACGAGCCGTACCTCCTCGCGCGGGGCCCGGGGAGCGAAAGCTCGCTGCTCTACCTCGCACTTCCATCGACCCTCGTCGCCAGTGCACGCGCCCTGCCGCCGCTCAGCTACATCATGGTGCTGGCGCGAGTGCGTGCGGGACGAAGCGAGCCTTCCGGGGTACCCATTCTCGATGTCCTGCGCATCGTTCCGCGCTAGCATTTCCCGGCGGCCGCACGTTACCGCCCCCTCTCACATCGCCTGATGCCCTTCTCCGATTTTCGCCGAAAGCACCCGGCGTTCACCGCGGCGGTTGCCGTCATCATGGTCGGACTGCTCGCGATCGACGCATGGGTGCTCTACAAGCGCGTCGCCTACGAGCACGAGGTGGCGCGGCTGCGCGCAGGGATGAGCGACGTCGAGCGCCGGCGCAGCGATGCCGTCACCGACGCGAAGGAGAAGCGCCTCGCGATGATGATGGAGCTGCTTCGGCGGCAGGCCAAGATCGATAAGGAGATCCATCTCGCGGTCGCCGTCGACAGCGGCAAGATGTACCTCGAGCGCGACGGCGCGCTGCTCCGCGAGATGGGGGTCGAGGTGGCGCAGGAAAAACGCCTCGGCGCCGGAAAGGATACGCTCCACATGGCAACCCCGCGAGGCACCCGCACGGTCGAGAAGATCTTCGGTCCGAAGGATGCGTGGGAGGTGCCGTCGTGGGTGTATGCGGACCGAGGGGTGCCGCAGCCCGCGTCGGCGTCGCTGGTCGGTGCTCTCGGGCCGGTGGCAATCGTCCTCAATGGGGGCACCGTCATCTATTCGTTGCCCAGCGTCGGCCCGCTCAACGATTCGTCGTACGTGCTGCCCGGGAGCATCCGGGTGAGCGCCGAGGACCTGAGGGCGGTTGCGCCGAATCTGCAGCGCGGCACCGTAGTCTATTTTTACTGAGTGATATGACGATACCTGGCGATGACGCTCCGGCTCCCGCACCACGTCCCACTCGACCCCGACCGGCATTTACGCCGCCAGAGGTGCCGCGCGATGGATGGAAGTACATGGCGGGCGCAATCGGAATCACGCTGGCGCTTGGGATTGCCAGCGGCGCACTGGTCTACTCCACGCTGCGCGTGCGCTTTCAGCGCGATATCAACCGGATCGTCTTCAATCAGAACTGGGAGCTCCTCGACGACGTGAGCCGGAAGGCCGGCACGGTGTCGGATTCGCTGCAGACGATGCTGGCCACCGAGCCGGACAGCACGGCGACGAAGCCGTACATCGTGGTGAGCATCGAGGATCGCCGGCTCTGGTACAAGTCGGGAGACACGACGCTCTATTCCACGCAGGTCGCGGTCGGGAGCGGCAAAACGCTCGTGCAGAAGCAAGGGACCCGGCAGGAGTTCAAGTTCGATACGCCCCGCGGTCGTCTCGTCGTGCAGAGTAAAGAGATGGACCCCGTCTGGGTGCCGCCCGACTGGCATTACGTGGAGCAGGCCAAGAAGAAGGGACTTGGGATCCTGGCGCTCGACCGGACGAAGGCAATCCCGGGCGGGGATGGAACGATGATCGAGGTCGACGGAAACGATGTGGTGAAGCGCGGGGCGGACGGCGCGGAGATCCCGCTCGAGGCCAAGGAGGGCCACGAGATCACAGCAGGGGGCAACATCATTGTGCCGCCGTATGGAACGAACCAGCGGAAGTACAAGGGCACCCTGGGCGGTCACAGGCTCAACATGGGTGACGGATACGCCCTCCACGGAACAGACGAGCCGCTCTCGATCGGGAAGGCAGTCAGTCACGGCTGTGTCCGTCTTCGCAACGAGGACATTGCGTACCTCTACAGCATCATACCGGTCGGAACGCCAGTGTTCATCTACTGACTTGCTGGCCAGTCAATCTAAAGAACAACAAATGGGTTGCAGTATCACGCCCCGGACATCTATTGTAACATAGAACCGTGTTGACGCCTCGCCTCTTCTGAGGTCGAGGACTCCTTGTAAAAGGGCACGTTGGCTTCGGCCAACACGCAAAACCAAGAGACGACCTCAGGTCGTCCGTCTGGTTGCCAGGGAGGGCATCCCGTGATCAAATCCACACCCCGCGCACGCCGGTACAAGGCACGCGCCGTCGGAGTCATTGCCAGCATCGCGTTCGTAGGCGTCGCCGCAGGCGCGTCCTTCGAGCTGGATGAGCACCCTGACCTCCCGAACGCACTGCCAGCCTCACCGATCGTCACGAGCATCGCCGCGGGTGCCATTGCCGCGCCCGCCAAGCCGATGGCGTTCGCGTTCCTCGATTCGCTAGTCGGCCTCAGCGGGAAGCTCCGCGCCCGCTTCGTCGCTCTCGGCACCCCCACGCTCGGCATTCCGATCCTCGCCCAGCTCTTTGGCGATAGCGCCCTCGAGATCCCTGGCGTGCATCCGCTGATGGATGCGACGCGGTCGTTCTCGCTCATCACCATGCTTCCGTTCTCCGCCAAGCACTCCGGCCGGATCGGAGCGTACAAAATCGGCAGCTTCCCCGCGGAGCGCCGCATGGCGCGCTCGGCCGAGTACGCAAATCCGGAGGGATTCATAGAGGTCACACAGGCGAACGAGAGCACCTTCGTCTCGGATCACTTTCGCTTGAGCGACTTTCTGACGCACGACCAGCAGGATGTCTGGCCCAAGTATCTCGTGCTCAACGAGCGGCTCGTCGACAAGCTCGAGCTCGTGATCCAGGATCTGAATGCGCACGGTGTGCACGTCGAGCATCTGGCCGTCATGTCGGGCTTCCGCACTCCGGAGTACAACGTACAGGGCGTCGGTGAAGGCGGCCGCGTGCGCGACAGCCGCCACCAGTACGGCGACGCGGCGGATGTCTACGTCGACAATAGCGGCAGCGGCCGGATGGCCGACCTCAATCACGATGGACGGGTCGATTCCCGCGACGCGCGAGTCATTCGCGATGCCGTGGACCGTGTCGAGGCCGCGCACCCCGAGCTCGTCGGCGGGGTTGGCGTCTACCGTGGAAACTCGGTGCATGGGCCGTTCGCGCACGTCGACGCGCGCGGTGTCCGCGCTCGCTGGGGCCGCTCGTAGGCTCTGCTCCAACGAGATTTTCGGCTTCACAGCTACGCCCTTCGCAGCCGCGAGGGGCGTAGCTGTATCCGGACCGGCGTGCTAAATCACACGGAGCATCGTTCGTGCATCCTTACCGGGTAGCCTCCCATGAATTCGAATCTTCGCGACCGCATCGTCCGCACACTCGACGTTCTGCCGGACGAGCGCGGCTATCAACTGCTCGACTACATCGAGTTTCTCGAGTCGAAGTACGCGGAGCGGACGGCGCAGTCTCCGAACGCGCTGCAGCGGTTCGCGGAGGGGGTCGAAGACACGCTGCGCGCAGGGCGCGTTTCGGCATCGACGATCTCCGAGACCATGGGGCTCATGAACAAGGCGATGGGCGTGCTGTCGGGCGTCGCTGCGGCTGGGAAGTCGGTGGCGAGCGACGTCGTCGACGCGGCGCAGCGCAACGTCGCGCGCGTGACGACGGAGCGTCCGACGGCGGTGATGCCGTCAGCGCCCGCGCCTGCCGCGCCTGCCGCGC
>JBBRYY010000064.1:0-15196 GCA_038237245.1 Gemmatimonadales bacterium
CGGTTGCCGGCGCGCCAGGGCGGCGGCCGACCTCGAGTCGACGGTGAGCGTGGGCGGGACCTTCTGTGCGCAGGCCGGTGCGGTCGCGAGCACGGCGACAGTCGCGAGTGCGACGCATGGAGTCCTGGAGCGGAGTAGCATCCTCGAAGCTTGCGTCGTGCACGCGCGCTAGTGGAAGGGATTGCGCACCGGCTGGCGAGGCGTGCGTCCTCGCGTGCATTGTTTCGCTTGCGATCCTGCGCTTTTGGTACCGTCGCCCGCGCCCGCGCTGCTATCATTCCGCTCCTCGCTCCCGAAACCGGCCGCACGGAGGCTTTCCGCGTGCTCGCTCGTTCACGCTCCTGTTCACGTCTCTCGATTGTCTGCGTCGCGATGCTCGGCTCGAGCTCGCTGCGAGCGCAGGCCGCCGGCGCGCGCGTGGATGGCATCGTCTACGACAGCATCTCTCGGAAGCCGCTCCCCAACGCGACGGTGCAGATCGTCTCCTCGCCGCCTGGACACGGCGCCTACGCCGCGATGAGCGACTCGCTTGGGCGCTTCCACATCGACGACGTTCCCGCGGGGAGCTACGTCGCGGGCTTTCTCCATCCCCGGCTCGACACTCTGGGTATTCTCGCCGCCACGACGAGCGTCGTCGTGACCGACGGTCCTGCGCACCTCTCGCTCGCCATCCCCTCGGTTTCGACGATCACCCGGGCCATCTGCGCGACGCCCGTCACCTCCGGGAAAGCGTCGTCGGACAGCACCGGCCTCCTCGTCGGGCACGTGTACGACGGAGTCACCGGCGCCACACTCGGCGCCAGCTCGATCGTGCTCGACATGCCGACGCTCGTCTTCGGCGCCGGGCGCACGCGCTCGGAGGTGCGGCATGTTCGCGTGCACACCAACGACGAGGGCTGGTTCGCGATGTGCGGTCTCGATGCCGACGACTACCGGGTCCACGCGGAACACGCCACGCGCGCGACGGGCACCGTCGACATCACGATCGGTCCCCGTGCGATCACTACCATCTCGCTCGTGCTCGGTGCCGAAGGCGTCGCTACCGGCGCCGCGTTTTCCGGTGTCGTCACCGCGCCGGACGGCCATCCCCTCGAGGGCGCGCAGGTCGGCGTCGATGGATCGGACGTCACCGCCACGACCGATGCGCAGGGCGCGTTCACCCTTGCGTCGGTTCCCGATGGGAGTCGGATGGCAGAGGCGCGCGTGCTGGGGTATTTGCCGAAGCGGGTGCCGGTGGATCCGGCGCGGGGAGAGACGCAAGCGGTGACGATCGTGATGACGAAGCGCGCGCAGGAGCTGAACACGGTGACGGTGTTCGGAAAGCCGAGCTGGAAGATGCGCGACTTCACGGGCTTCCAGGAGCGAAGACGAAAGGGCTTCGGCCACTTCATCACCCGCGAGCAGATCGCCCAAACGAACGACGTGAGCATCTGCGATCTACTCAGTCGCGTCCCCGGGGTAACGATCTCGAGCAACGGCGGCATCGGTTGCAGCGCGCGGTTGCGTGCGATGGTAACGGGGGTCGGCGGTGGCGTGTCCGCGTGCGAGCCCAAGGTCTACATGGACAATCTCCCTTTCGACGGATCGGTCGCGGAGTTCACGCGATCCTACTCGCCGCGGGACATCATGGGAATCGAGGTCTACTCCGCCTCGACGCAGCCAGTCCAGTACCAGGGACTGTGCGGAAGCCTCGTCGTCTGGACGCGCTAGCGATCAACCAGCAATCAATATCGCAGCGGCGTTCAAAAAACAGTCTGTTCGTTTTTTCCGTTCGTTGTCCGTGCCGTTATCCGTTTTTGTCCGTATCTACAGTCGTTAGCGCTTGCGTTCCGGCGCGGCTTGCCATCGTGGCGCATCGCGAGCACTAACAGGGGAAATACGGACAAAAACGGATTGAGCGGATGACAAACGGACAACTGCCTCAACGCTTTTGCACCAAGGCGCGCCTCACCAACTATTGGTACTTCTGGTGGCTACGCGACCGTGAACTTGATGTCCGCGCTGTGCGTGAAGACGCCGCCCTTGTTGTCCTTCCACGTCACGGTAACCGACGCTTCCTTCGTCGCGCGCAGCGAGAAGCCGACGAATGGATCGCGGCTGATCCCGGAGCTCCACTCGAAGTGCGCCACGCGCTCGCCGCCGTAGGTGATGACCACGTCGTTGACGAAGTAGGCGGGGATCGGAATGCCGGCCTGGTCGCGACTCAGTCCCGTGGTCATCGGATGCGAGAGCAGTGCGCGAATGTTGATCACGGCGTTGCGCGCGATCTTGACGGGAAGAATGACCTTCCCCTGACCCGTGTCGTTGCGCATCAGACGCACCCGTTGAGCGAGGTGTAGACGAATTTCGACGTGGTCCACAGCTCGCCCTTGCTCGTCTCCGCGATGATTCGCACGTGGGAGCTGCGGCGCATTTTGATGCGCGTGTCGAGCGTGGCGGCGCCGATCGCCGAGGAGAAGTCGAAGCCGGCGAGGTAGATGTCCGGGTTGTGATCGACGACGATGTGGAAGCCCTTCACGAAGTCGTCCGGCGTCATCGGGAGGTCGCTCTCGATGAGCAGCGGTACCTCGCGACTGTCCGGGGCGACGTCGGGAACGTCGAGCGTCACGTGTCCCTCGCGAATGGTGCGCGCGCCGAACTTCTCGCGCAACACCTTTTTCACGTCCTCATCGGGCTCGTTCCCCGGGCCGCGGAGCAGTTGCGCGGCTGCGGCGACTTTTCCGACGGTCGCTAGCGCGACGGCGGCGAGCGCGGAGGCCTTGAAAAACGTGCGGCGGGATTGAGCAGTGTTTGGATCGCGCACAATTCACCAGCAGCCAAAGGTATGACTCAAATATAACGAGTGTGATTGGCGCGGGCTCGCGGCAATGCCGGTGCTGCGCCCGCCATAGAGGCGTTTAAAAGAGCCCCGAGACGTAGCCGATCGTGGACGCAGTATCGCGTTTCACGGTGTGACCGCAAATTGTGCCCGCCGTGCTGAGAGACAATGTGGCGGAATCCGCGGTGGGAACTCCCCTTGATACCCCGATTCTGCTCGACAGTTGGATCGGACACGTGCCGGATAGCGATCCAGTGGCGTAGTGAACGCTCCCACTATCGGTTTCAAGGAGGGTGGAATGCGACAGGTCGATCGTATCGCCATGGATGTTGGATAACTCGGTGATTGTCGCAGCAATACTGGGCTCTGAAGTGAAGGTCCAGATATTCGAGTGATCGTCCTTCACTGCGCAGTCCACGAGCGTATCCGTCAGGATAAAGACGCCGTTGCCCGCCGAGTCACTGGTAAAGGATCCGTTCACTCCCACGCGGCCGCCCTCAGGACACGCCGCAGGACCGCCGACCGGAAACTCTACGGCCGTCACTCGTCTCGCATCGAGGGTCGAGGGCGCCTCGACGCTTGCCGTGATCGCCCCCGTCCCACTGCTCAATAGATACGCCAGCGACTTCGTCATCGATTGCAATTGTGCGGTGGTCAAACCGGTGCCGGGCTGCGTCGACGAGTCGCTGCATGCTCCGACAAAAAGGACTGCGCCGATCGCCGTGCACAAAATTGATTTTTTCGGAGTCATGTCAGGGACGGTTGGAGGGAACTGCGAAGCTGCTCATCTTCTCCGCGGACGCGGCACGAGCTCGCCGCCGCAGTTCGGACAGACTCCCTTAATCTCGGTCGCGCACGATTCGCAGAACGTGCACTCGTAGGAGCAAATGAACGCGCGGCCGCCGGAAGCCGTCGACGCGCCACACGTCTCGCAGGATCCCCGCATCTCGAGTGCCATGGTGATAACGGAGCTCAGCTCAGCGCTAGCCGCTGCTCAGCTACGAGCGGCATGACCTGCTCGGCAAAGCGTTCCATCTCTTCGATTTGCGGACTGCACTGCAGTAGCAGGAGGTCCACACCCACCGCCTCGAATTCGCGCACGCGATCCGCAACCTGCTCCGGTGTGCCAACGAGCCCCGCGCGCAAGCCGCGATTCGAGACCGAGTAGTCCTCGAGTGACACCTGCTGCTCCAACTTGGTATTCGCAATCCATTCGCGGTAGTTCCCGTAGCCGGGTGTCCCCTCAGACACGTTGGTTATGCGCGCCAACTCCTTCTTAACCTCGGCGTCACTGTCGCGGACGATCGCGTACGCGGCCATCCCGTACTGCATCGGCGGCTTCCCGAATCCCTCGCGGCGAGCCTTCAGGTCCGCGACCTTCGGCGCGATCCGCTCAGGAGGGTCGCCGTGCATGACGTACGCATCGCAGTCGCGCGCTATCAGCGTCTTCGCGGCCTCGGACTCGCCGCCGGCCCACACCGTCGGCCGCGTGCGCGCGCCGCGCGCGACGGGCTTGGGCTCGACGATCGTTTCATCGACCGTGTAGTACTTCCCCTCGTGCGAGAGCTGGTGGTCGCGCCAGGCGCCGCTCACGATGCCGAGCCACTCTTCGGTGCGAGCGTAGCGATCGTCGTGCTCATCGAAGCGGACGCCGAAGCGACGCGCTTCGTCCTTCCACCACGAGCTCACGAGGTTGAGCGAGAGCCGGCCGCCAGAGATCTGATCGATGTTCGCGGCCTGCTTGGCGAAGATCGCAGGGAGATGAAAGGTCGGACGCACCGCGACCATCAGCTCGAGCTTCTTCGTGACCGCCGCGAGTGCGGCTGCCGTGGACCACGCGTCGAGCGACGGCGCGTCGATCCCTTTGATGTCGTTCAGAAAAAGCTCGGCCACCAGCGTGAGGTCGTAGCCGAGCTCCTCGCTGCGAATCGCGAGCTTCTTCGTGTACTCCCAGCTCGCTTCCATCTTCTCATCGGCGACGTTGCGCAGCCATCCGCCGAACACCGGCATCCAGTAGCCGTAGCGCATCAGGCGGCACCGACGAACGACTTCCGGAAGCCGGCGCGCTCCTCGAGGTAGTCTGCGAGCCGCGCGAACGGATCGAAGCCGACGACGTTCACCGCATCGGCGACGAAGTTCGAGAGGCAGTTCACATCATAGAAGTAGTGCTTCCCGTCGCGCGAGTCGACGAGATACTCGATGCCGCCGATGTCGAGGCCGATGTGCGCGGAGAGCTTCTCGACCTGCGCGATGATCTCCTTCGGCGGGTGCGCCGCCTCCACGCGCATTCCGTTCTTCGCGAGATCGGTCGCGCACGCGCCGCGCACGAGCTCGCGTCCGTCCGTGGTCTGGCACACATCGGCGGGGCAGAGGTTGAACGAGCCGACATCGGGATACACATCGATGGCGTAGAGGAATTTCCCGCCGAGCACTTCGACGCGCGTGATGTGCGCATCGGTCAAGGGCGCCTGCTCCTGCACGAGCGCGACGCTGTCGATGCCGAGGTCGATGGTGCCGTCGGCGGCGGCCTTCGCGAGCGACGCTTCGTTGTCGAAGCGCGTGATCCCCGCGCCGCTGCCGCCGATGTTCGCCTTGACCAGCACCGGGAAGCGGAGCCCGCGCGCGGCGCGCGGCGCCACGCTCGCGTGGTTGATCACGCGCGCGCGGGGGAAGGGCAGCCCGAGCTCGCGGAGGATGTCGAGCTGCATCGCCTTCGAGATTTCGACGGTGTACGGCTGCGCGCCGTTGACGACGGGGACGCCGATGCGGTCGAGATGGCGAAGCCAGTCGAGCGTATAGAAGGTCGCCTGACCGTGTCCGCGGAGATATGCGGAGGGCGAGGTGCGATTGAAGACGAGCGACCACGGTACCGAGGTCTCGGACGGATCGTACGTATGCGCCGCGGCGTCGAGGCGTTCGTAGGGCACCGAACGCCGATCCAGCTCGGCGAAGAGCGGGCGGAACCAGTCCGGGTGCTCGTGGTAGATCGCGATCGGCTTGATCGCGTCATTGCGCTCGGACATGAGGGGCTGCTCCGCGAGGGTAGTAACGCTCAAGGCTGCGGCGCCGGTGAAAGTTCCGCCACGCCACCATGAATTCTCGCAGGCTGCGACGGTCGAGGGTAGATTCCTCCCATGACCGACAAGGCCCCGTTCGTCACGACCGACTACATCCGCTGGGAGGACATCGACCTCGCCGGCATCGCACGCTACAGCGCGTACACCCGCTTTCTCGACATCGCCGAAACGGATCTGTACCGCTCGCTCGGCACACCGCTCAGCAAGCTGCATGCGCAGTACAAGCTGTGGCTGCCGAGGAAGGTGATGCACATCGAGTACTTCTCGCCGGCGAAGCTGGACGATCAGGTCGTGATCGTGGCGTACTTCAGCAACATCGGGCGCACGTCGGTGACGATGAACGTCGATCTCTTTCGTGAAGACCGGAAGATGCTGATCGCCTCGGCGCATCTCGTGCTCGTGTGCGTCGACATCGAGCTCAAGAAGATCGCGCTACCGCCGGAGTTCAGAGGGTTGGTCGAGCAGCACATCCTGAGTACGGAAGAGGCGCGCGCCTCGATCTAGTGACGTCCCGAAGTCGTCGCGATGGTGTCATCCGACAATCTCAGTCTTCCGCTCGCTGGCGCGCGCGCCGGTCCGTGCGCGACGTCGCTCGCAGCGGCGCGGGCGGTGCCTTCGAATCGCGCGGGAGGCGAACAATGAATGATGTCCCCTCCTCGAACGATGACTGCACATCGATGGTCCCCGCGTGCGCCTTTACTATGCGATCGGCGATGAACAGGCCGAGCCCGAGGTTGCTTGCGTCGCGTGACACCGACGCGCCCGGCTTGAGTCGCTTGAAGGGACTGAAGATGCCGAAGAGCTCCGACGGTGGGATCACGGCTCCGAAGTTGTGGACGATCACGACGATCTCTTCGTTCTCACCGAGCAGTTGTACGCCGATCGGGCGCCCGGGTGCACCGTGCTGCGCGGCATTGCCCAACAGGTTCGCGAATACCTGGCTCATTCGTGCACCGTCCCACTCGCCCTCCGAGTCCCCCGTCGCGCGCATCTCGAATGTGCGGCCCGGGTGTGCTGCCTCGATCTCGTCGACCGCGTGTCGGAGAGTTCTCGCGATATCAATCCGCGCTCGGACAATCGGCACTCCGGACCCGAGCTGACTGCGCGTAAAGTCCAACAGGTCGTCCGCCATCTCGTTCATGCGCCTCGCGCTGCGCGCAATGCGCTTCGTGAGGGTGAGATTCGGCTCTATCAGCTCTCCGGTGTCGAGCATGAACTGTGACGACATGAGCACAGCGCCAAGCGGTGTGCGCAGGTCGTGGCCGAGAACGGCGAGAAACATCTCCTTTGAGTGATCGAGATCGGTCGAGTAGCGAGTGATCGACTCGGCGATCGACTGGTCGATGGCCTCGTTGAAGCGCACAACGTCGTCAAGGTCGGCGCCCGTGAGCGTGCCACAGTTCTTGACCCAGAGACGAACGACGCTGGCTCGCAGCGCGCGATACTCGGAAACCATTTCGCCAATCGTAAATCCGCTCCACGCGCGATCCGCACCGTGTACCTCCGCGGCGGTGTCGGGATCGGCCGGGGTGGTGTCTGCATTTCCCTTCGCTTTCTCGGACTGCTCCAACGAGCTCTGCGACGATCGGAGATCGATCACGATCGCTATCAGCATCTCGGAAGCGTGGTCCCGAAGCGCAGACTCGTCCATCAGCTTCGCCGCGGGACCGCACGTCTTCGCAAAAGCGACCCACTCCAGCAGAATGGGCTCGGAGTTCGTCTCGATGAATTCGGCCAGGCGCACGGCACTCTCCAATCGCTTCTATATGGATGTTCGCTCTTAAATAGTAGCTATCTTTCGCCTTGCGGAGCTATGGCTCGCCGATACAGCCCAGCGGTCTCCTCGTCGAACGCGCACGCGATGACGCGTTCGAAACCCTCCTGGTGCTTCTGCATCCCACGCACCGCGATTACCGCCGCGCGCTCCTTCGGATAGCCGTACACGCCGGTCGAGATCGCGGGGAAGGCGATCGTGCGCACGTCGCCCGCCTCGCGGGCGCGTGCGAAGCTCTCGTTGTACGCGCGCTCGAGCAGCGCCGCCTCGCCCTTCGTGCCGCCGTGCCACACGGGGCCCACCGCGTGAATCACATATCGCGCGCGCAGTGCAAAGCCCGGCGTGATCACGGCGCTCCCCGTCGCGATGGGTCCGAGCGCGCGACTCGCCCACACGAGCTCCTGACCGGCGGCTCGGTGAATCGCGCCGTCCACGCCGCCACCTCCGCGCAACTGCTCGTTCGCAGCGTTGACGATCGCGTCGACGTCGAGTGTGGTGATGTCCGCGACCATTACCTCGATCATGACGTTTCACTCACGCTTGCACCACCTCGCCCCCCGTCAATGCATCCTCGCGATACGTGATCCACCCCGTCGTCTCCTCCGCCACCAGCTCCACATCCGTCCCGATCGGGATCGTCAGATTCGGCATTTCGTGTCCCGCCGGAAAGTCCGTCAGCACCGGCACGTCGAGATCCGACAGCAGATCCAGAAGAAAGTTTTCGAACTCATCTTCCTCCGAACGGTCGATCGACAGCTTCCCGATGATCACGCCGCGCACCTGTCGCAAGAGCCCCGCCGCGCGCAGATGCACGAGCCGCTCATCCAGCACACTCATCGGGTCGCGCGTCTCTTCGAGAAATAAAATCGAGTCGCGCGTGTCGACCTCGTACGGTGTGCCGATCGTCTGCTGCACGAGCGACAGGTTCCCGCCGATCAGCCGGCCCGTCGCGCGCCCGGGACGCACCACGCGCGCGATCCCGCGTCCGATCCTCGTCGTGGGCCGCGGCGTCGTCAGCGCCGTGAGCAGCGACGCCATCGTCATGTCGCGCGTGCTCGGAATCAGATCGTCGACCGTCGGCCCATGAAATGTTCGCAGCCCCGACCGCCGCATCATCCACAGATGCAACGCGGTGATGTCCGAGTAGCCGACGAAGATCTTCGGATTTCTCCGGAATACCTCTGGCTCGAGATACGGCAGCATGCGGACTGCCCCGTAGCCACCGGTGCCGCCGATCACCGCCTTCACTTTGGGGTCCAGCCACACCCCCATGAAGTTCTCGGCCCTGCGCTCGTCCTCGAGCCGCTTGAAGCGGCGTCCGGTCGCGATCTCCGGATCGAGCACCACGCTGTATCCCGCGTGCTCGAGCGCCTTCACGCCGCGCAGCAGCCATCCCGGGCGCGGCGCGTACGACGGCGCTACGATGCCGATCGCATCACCCTTCGCGATGGGCGCTGGGCGAAGAAGTGGGGCGGTGTCCGACGGATCGGGGGTCATTTCCCCGAAATTTAAGGGACGCCCCGCCCCGCGTCGGAGCTAAAAAGCCCGTACGGACACCGTAGCGCCCGCTTCCCCGGCACTGGCGCAATACTGGGCGGTGCGCGCTATCTTCGCCGAACTGGCTCCTTTCCCCGACATCGACCACGAACGCCACATGGCCGCCCCCGCCCGACTATCACCGCTGATGCGTCTCGTCATTCTGCTGGTGCTGACAGCCGCGTTCGTGCTCCACGCGAGCCGCCCGCCCGCCCCGGTCGCCGCGACTGCGTCGCCTAGGGTGTTCTCCGCCGAGCGGGCGATGGCGCACGTGAGGGAGATCGCGCAGCGACCCCACCCGATCGGCAGCGCCGACGCGGCCCGCGTACGCGATTACGTACGCTCCCAGCTCGCGGCGCTGCACATTCCGGCGGAAGTGCAGGAGGCCACGGGCATCGGGACGCGGTACCAGGCGGTGGGGCGAGTTCACAACATCGTGGCGCGGATGCCGGGCACCTCGCCCGGCGGCCCCGCCGTCGTACTGATGGCCCACACGGATGGCGTTCCCGCCGGCCCCGCCGCCAGTGATGACGGCTCCGGAACAGCGCTGCTGCTCGAGACACTCCGCGCGCTGCGCGCCGGGCCGCCACTCAAGCACGACGTCATCGCACTCTTCACCGACGGCGAGGAAGCCGGCCTGCTCGGCGCGGCCGCGTTCGTTCGCGAGCATCGGTGGGCGAAGGACGTTGCCGCCACCCTCAACTTCGAGGCGCGCGGCACGACGGGCCGCGCCTTCATGTTCGAGACGGGACCGGGAAATCTCGATCTGGCGCGCATTCTCCGAACGGCGCCCGATGTCTCCGGCACGTCGCTGATGGTCACCGTCTACCGCACGCTCCCCAACGACACCGATCTCTCGGAGGTGGCGCTGCTCGGGCAGCCGGCGCTCAACTTCGCCTACGCCGACGGCGTCGAGCGATACCACACCACGCAGGACAACGTCGCACAGCTCAACCCCGGCAGCATCCAGCATGAAGGCGCGCAGGCGCTCGTGATCACGCGCGCCCTCGCCAACGGTCCCCTCCCGCGACCGAAGACCGGCGACGCAGTCTTCTTCGATTTTCCCGTGCTCGGCCTCGTCCTCTATCCGGAAGGCGCCGCGCGTTCGCTCGCGATCGTGAGCGCCATTCTCGTGCTGCTCACGCTGATCTCCATCCGTCGCCGCGAGCCCCACTGGATCCGAGGCCTCATCCTCGGCGTTCTCGCCACGGTGATCGCTGCCGCGCTCGGCGGCGGCGGCGCGCTGCTCGCTGGAATGGGAATGAATCGCGTGCATTCCGCGCTGGGGGGGACGCCGGGATTCAGCTCCGTCTACGCCACGGCGATTGCGCTGCTCGCGCTCGCGCTCGCTGCCGCCTGCTGGGCGCTCGTGCGTCGCTGGGGGAGCGCTGCAGCCACGCACGCAGGCGCGCTCGTCGTCTGGATGTTGCTTACCCTCTTCGTGAGTTGGAAGGCGCCTGGCGCCAGCTTCCTCTTCGTGTGGCCGCTGATCGTCGCCACGGTTGCCGCCCTGTTGACCGCCCGTCACGATTCGATCTCGGCGGTCTCGCTCTGGACCGCGACCTTCGTCGCGATGGCGCTGCTGGTGCCGATGATCTACAGCATCGGCGTCGTTCTACTCGGCCTCACGACTGGTGGCGCCGTCATGGGCGTGCTGATTCCGCTGCTCGCGTGGGTGATCGCGCCGCAATTCGAGGCGATCACAGGGGACCGGCGGTGGCGCGCGACGCTGGTCGTACTCGCGGCGACGGTTCTGATGTTCATCGTCGGTGCGGCCACGGTGCGCAACACCATCGACCATCCGGTGCCGTCGCTCCTCGTCTACGCAGCCGACGCCGACTCGAGCGACGCCTGGCTCGTCACTCCCACCGAGCTTGCGAAGCGCGGCAAGTGGAGCGCGTCCGTGCTCGGCCCGACGGCGCAGCTCCTCACGCCAAAGTCCCCTGCCGGCGGTCCACCAGCGTGGCTCGGCCGTGTGCTTGGACGCGAGCTGCCGACGACGGTGCGGGCGGTTCCCCGGATCCCGCTCACCGCGCCCGTGGCGACCCTTATCCGCGACTCGACGACCACCGGCGCTCGCCGACTGACGCTCCGGATCGTCGCCGCTCCGGGTACGCAGGAGATCGAGATGTATGCAGTCGACGGCATCGTGCTTGCCGCGTCGATCGATGGCCGCGTCATCGACACCACCCGATATCGCCGCCCCTCCCCGAAATGGGACATGTCGTACTCGGCGCCGCCCGACTCCGGCTTCGTGCTCGAGCTCACGATGCCTCGCGGCGCGAAGACAACGCTCGATCTCACGGCGCAATCCGCGGGGATCGCGCCGCTCTCCGGCGTGACCATCCCGCCCCGGCCGGAGAACGTCGTGCCCGTACAGAGCGGCGACGTTACCATGATCCATCGACGAGTCACCTTCTGACGCGCGTTTCGCGTCCCCCAGCGAACGGCTAGATTGCATGCATGGCCGCGAATGAGAGCGCGATGTATTTCCGGAAGGGGTTCGGCCTCAAGGCGGACGTCCAGAAGACGCTTGCCACCGACTACTCCGGACGGCTCGTAGATCTTTTGCAATCAAGGAGTTACGAGCTCACCGCCGGCGACGTCACCGTTCGCCTCGCGCGCGAGTTCGGCTTCTGTTACGGCGTCGAGCGCGCGGTCGAATACGCCTACCAGACGCGCACCAAATTTCCCGACCGCCGCATCCTCCTCGTCGGCGAGATCATCCACAACCCGCACGTCAACGACCGGCTGCGCGGGATGGGGATCGAGATACTCATTCGCGGCGCCGGCGGCTTCGACTATTCCGCGATCACGCCGCAGGACGTCGTGATCCTCCCCGCGTTCGGCGTCCCGATGAAGGACTTCCAGACGCTGCGCGAATCGGGATGCGTGATGGTCGACACCACGTGCGGCTCCGTGCTCAATGTCTGGAAGCGCGTCGAGGCGTACGCGCGCGACGGGCTGACGTCGCTCATCCATGGCAAGCACTACCACGAGGAGACGCGCGCCACGGCATCGCAGGCGGAGAAGCATCCGGGCGCGCACTGGATCGTCGTGCGCGACATGGCCGAGGCGAAGATGGTGTGCGACTACATCGAGCGGCGGGGGGATCGCGACGCGTTTCTCGCGAAGTTCGCGCCCGCGGTGTCGGAGGGGTTCGATCCCGATCTGCATCTGCGCCGCATTGGCGTCGCGAATCAGACGACGATGCTCGCGAGCGAATCGCTCGCGATTGGTGAGGAGGTCGGCAGCGCGATCGCGCGCGCGCGGGGTGCCGAAGCGCGCGCGGTGGACTTCCGATCGTTCGACACGATCTGCAGCGCGACACAGGAGCGCCAGGACGCGGTGAAGGAGCTGCTGGCGGAGCCGCTCGATGTGATGGTGGTGGTCGGTGGCTACAACTCGAGCAACACGATCTCACTCGCGGCGCTCTGTGCGGAGCTGGTGACGACGTACCACATCGAGGATGCGGAGGCGATCGATCCGGAGGCGGGGACGATCCGTCACAAGCCGATTGGGCGCGCGGAGGAGATCGTGTCGGGATGGATGCCGGAGGGTGGCGCGGTGCGTGTCGGGCTCACGGCGGGCGCGAGCACGCCGAACAACAAGATCGGCGAAACGGTTGCGCGAGTGTTCGCGACGCGCGGCATCGATCCGGCGAGCATCGCGTGACGACCGCGGTGCGTCCGGTGTTCGGATCGGCCGAGCTTCGCGCCGGCACCACGAAGGTCGTCATCATCCCCGCACTTGGCGGGAAGATCGCGAGCATGGAGATGGCGGGGCGCGAGTGGCTGTGGACGAGCGACGTGATCGCGCATCAGGCGCCGATCGATGGCGCCTCGTACGTCGAGACTGCGGACTCGGGTGGCTACGACGAATGCTTCCCGACAGTGGCGGCGTGCACGCTGCCGGCGATCTCGGGTCGGTATGCGGCGCTGTCGCTGACGAACGCGTACAGCGGTCTCGCGCTTCCGGATCATGGCGAGCTGTGGTCGCAGTCGACGACCTTCGAGCTCAAGACGCTCGACGAGGGCACGTATGCGGTATGCGGATGGGTCGGGAAGCGGATGCCGTATCGCTTCGCACGCGCGATCTACGTGACGGCGGACCGCGTGGAGATGCACTATGCCGTGACGAACGATGGGCTGGACCGGCTCCCCTTCCTGTGGAGTGCGCATCCGCTGCTGCCGTTGACGAAGAACACGCGGCTCGAATTTCCCGAGGGCGCACGCGTGCGGGTGTGGTCGCAGTATGGCATCGAGCTCGGCGGCCCGGGCGCGGAGCATCGCTGGCCGCGCGCGGTGGCGGCGGGAAAGAATCACGACTTTCGAAATCCCGATCAGATCGCGCGGAAGTATGCGTGTAAGCTCTTCGTCGACATGGGCACGGGGCGCGCGGCGGTGGAGGAGGGGAACGCGCGGCTGGAGGTGTCGTTCGACACGCGCAATGTCACGCACTTCGGCCTCTGGCTGAACCGCGGCGGATGGAGTCCCTTCCCGCGCGCGAAGGCCTACTCCAACCTCGCCTTCGAGCCCTGCATCGGCGCCCCGGACTCCCTCACAGAAGCACTCGGCCAATGGCGCAGCCCGAACTGGCTGGAACCGGGCCAAATGCGCGAATGGACACTCACGTGGCGCGGGACGAAGCTGCTGTAGCGTTTCGTGATTTGCGCGGTGGGCCGTAAAAAACTGGTGAAACGAATCGAACGGATGTGGACGGATTTAACGGATAAATGCGAGAGTACGTCATGAACTTGACCCGCTTTTGTGGACACCTCACTGTACCTGATACGGAGGTGTGCAATGAAACCATCGAGTGGGAGTGCGACCGGACGACGCACCAAGCGGACCTTCAGTGCAGAGTTTAAGGCAGAGGCGGTGGCATTGATGCGGGATCGGCGGCGCGATGGGGTGAGTTTGTCGCAAGTCGCCCGGGAGTTGGATATCGGCGCGGGGCTTTTGTGGGGCTGGGAGAAGAAGCTCGACGGCGGGGGCGATCGTGACGCCACGCGCTTGCCGGGGGAGACGCTGGAAGCGGAAAACCGGCGCCTCCGCCGCGAGAATGCGATCTTGCGAGAGGAGCGGGCGTTCGCAAAAAAAGCATTGGTGTTCTTCGCGAAAGAGTCGCCGTGAGGTACGCCTGTATCGCTCGCCACGAGGGCGAGCATGATGTGCGACTCATGTGTCGGGTGCTCGAGGTCGCGTCCTCCGGATTTTATCAGTGGCGGCTGCTCGAGCGCAGCGCACGCGCAAAGGCCGACGAGGCGCTACTGAGCCAGATCCGCGATGCCTTTCGCGCGAGTGGCGAAACGTACGGCGCCCCCCGGATCCATCAGGACTTGCAGGACGCGGGCGTGCACGTGGGGAAGAAGCGCATCGCACGCGTCATGCGCGCGGACGGCCTGGTCGCGCGCGCGCCGCGGGCCGCCTGGGTGCACACCACGGACTCGGCGCACGCCCATCCCATCGCGGCGAACCTGCTCGAGCAGCAGTTTGGGGTGACGGCGGTCGATCGCGTGTGGGTCAGCGACATCACGTACGTGCCCACGCGGCTCGGCTTTCTCTATCTCGCGGTGGTGATCGACCTTGCCTCACGGCGACTGGTGGGCTGGGCGATGCGCGAAGACTTGTCGGCGGAGCTCGCCCTGAGCGCCCTCCGTATGGCGCTCACGGCGCGGCGTCCGCCCCCCGGGCTCGTGCATCATTCCGATCGTGGCGTGCAGTACGCGTGTGGCGCGTATCGCGACCTGCTCACCGCAAACGGCCTGCGCGCGAGCATGAGTCGCCGCGGCAACTGCTGGGATAACGCCGTCGCGGAAAGCTTCTTCGCCACGCTCGAGTGGGAGTGTATCGGCCGGCGGAAATGGAAGACCCACGCGGAGGCGCGCCACGCGATCTTCGCGTACATCGAAACGTGGTACAATCCCCGCCGTCGGCACTCGACCCTCGGCTATCTCAGCCCCGTGCAGTACGAAGTCCAGCTCCACAA
>JBBRYY010000065.1:0-15030 GCA_038237245.1 Gemmatimonadales bacterium
ATGAGCGAACGGGATGATAGGTGACAGCTTATTCCGGCATGATGGGTAACACTTTTTGAGGGTGTGGGTGCATCACCCGTAGACCTTCATGGTGGCTTCGTCGAGCCTGCCGATGAGGACGCGACTCAGATAGACCGACCAGATCCCGTCGTCGGTTTCCTCGAGTCCGACATGTTGTCCGCTGAGCGCACGGCCCAGCACCAGCAATTTGTATTGGAAGCGAATGGTCCCGACGCTCGTCACGTGTTTGACCAAGAAGTGGCCCGGATATTCGAGTGGTGGGAGTGTGCGGGGATAGGGACGGGGCGACGACTCGTAATGCACACCGGGCGGATCGCCCGCGAGCGCTTCATGCGGCCGCTCCTCGTTGTATTCGCGGCGAAAGACGTTGAAGCGGCGCTGTTGCCGCCCCAGATCTGCTTCGGGTGGGCGGGTGGTTTCGGCTTTCAGGGTGCGATGCATGCGCTCGTGCGCGCCGTTCTCCTGCGGAGACGCGGGACGGATGCGCTGATGCTGAATCCCTAAGCGCAGCCACCAGACGTTGAGCCGCGAGAGTCCATGCAGCCCGGTGCTGGCAAACGGCACGCCGTTGTCGGTGCGAATCGCGAGCGGCAGTCCGTACTCGCGAAACGCGCGCTCGAACACCGGCACCGCGCTCGCGCACCGGGTGTTGAGCAGCCCATGCACCGAGAGCAAATAGCGTGTGTCCTGGTCGGCGATCGTGAGTGGATAGCAGTAGATGCCGTTGCGCGTGAGGAACTGCCCTTTGAAATCGGCCGTCCACAGATCATTCGGCGCCGTCGTGTGGATCGGCACGCTGCCCGGGTGCGCCGAGTGGTGGCGGCGGCGGCGTGCCGGCACGAGCCCATGCCGCTTCAGGAGATCAGCGACCGTGCTGATGGCCGGCCACACCGGGATATCGCGGCGCTTTCGGGCGAGATGGTGGACGAGCTTCTTGGGGCCCCACGTCGGATGCTTGTCGCGGACGCCGAGGAGAAGTGTCGCCAGCTCGTCCGCGATGCGATGCGGACACACGTGCGGCGCGTGACTGCGCTCGACGAGCCCGGGCGGCCCTTCAGTGGCGTAGCGTTTGAGCCACTTATAGCCGGTCTTCCGGCTGATGGCATTCCGGGCGCAGAGCTCCGTCATGGAGTAGAGGTCGCGCTGATGATCGGTAATGAACTTCACGCGCTGGGTCATCGAGGACATCTCCTGCCAGGGCATCGCTCGCCTCACGAAAGGGCTGCCCCGACGGTAGAGTGTCACCCATCATCCCGGAATACTCTGTTACCCATCAACCCGGATTGTACCCCACAAACCGTTAACAGCTGGTGAAACGATCAAACGGATAGAAGCACGGATTTAACGGATAACTGCCGCTCTGCAATTCCATTTGATCCGTGCCTTCATCCGTTCAATCGTTTTTCACGTTGTTGGCCCTTGTCTTCAGACGCGACTCACCGCGCGAAGATCCGTCAGCGCCACCGCGAGAATCACGACCCACAGCACCGCCGACGTTACGCACCAGATGCAGATCGCGTGGATGACGAAGAGCTCGAGGTAGGTGAGCCACGCAGAGAAGAGGACGCTCCACGTCGCGAGGGCGACGATCATCTTCGCGATGGGGACGCTCGCCTCACGCGCTCCGCTGCTCCCCGCCACCGCAAGCACGAGCAGCGCGACGTACGCTGCGAGTCCCCACGCGGCGATTGGAACGCCGAAGAGGACGGACCACTTGCTCGTGTTCACGGTCTCGCACGAGCCGATCGAGCAGCTCAGCACACCGATCACGCCCACCTTGTAGAGCGTCAGGTAGAGCGCGATGCCTACTCCGACCACCGCCAGCAGGACCATCAGCTGGCGTCGCGTCACTGCATGATCTTCTTTGCGGCGGTATCGACCTTCGGTGACGCTGGTACCGCGGGCGCGGCCTTCGTCGCCGTCGCCGGCGCTTCCTTCGTCGCGCTGTCGACGTACGCCTTGAACACATCGTAGCTCATCGCGCCCGGGATCATCCGCGTGCCGATGACGAACGTCGGCGTCGACTGCACCTTCCGTCGCGCGCCCTCCGCCTGGTTGGCGAGAATGCGCGGCTGGTGCGTCTGCGCGTCGAGGCACTTCTCGAAGGTGTCAGAATTGAGATTGAGCTCCTTCGCGTAGCCCATGAACAACTTCTTCGGATTATCCGTGGCCTCGCCGTTCCACTCGGGCTGATTGCGGAAGAGCGCGTCGTGCATCTCCCAGAACTTCCCCTGATCCGCGGCACACGCGGCAGCATTCGATGCCGCCATCGTGTTCTTGTGCATCGGGAGCGGATAGTCGAAGAAGCGATAGCTCGCGAGCCCCGTATTCACGATTCGCGCGCGGACGTCGGGCTCGGTGATGACGGAGAAGTTGCCGCACGCCGGACACTCGAAGTCCGCGAACTCCATGATCTGCACCGGCGCGTTCGGGTTGCCGAGCAGGTAACCCTCGGCCGTCGCGGGGGTGATGGGCGCGGTGGTGACGTTCGCGCGTACACGCGGCGCGCGCGCAGCGCGAACGATGAGCAGCGCACCTGCGACGACCACGAGCGCGAGCACGACGTAGAAGCGCTGCGCGGAGTTTCCGCGCGACTTCGTCACCACGCCGGGTCGTCGTCCTCGTCCGCCGTCCACTCCTTTGTCTGCCATTGGCTCTCGCTTCTCTTTTGGGCGTCATCCACGATACGGCGGTTTTCCGCGATATCGGGCGTGTCGTATGTAGCGCGCACTTCGTAGTGAAACAGCTCGCTGCGAATGTCTCCGATGCGCTTGGTCAGCTCACCGGCATAGCCAAGGAGCTCGCCGCGCGTGTCCAGCTCACCGATGCGCGCGGCCAGCTCGCGCAAGAGTGCCTCGAGCTTGCGCGCCCGTTTGTCGTCGTACGTTTCTTCCGAATCCGACATGCTGCTGCCTCGTGTGGTGCACGGCCCGCACACACGGCCGTTCCGCGCGTCGCTCTGGAATTCCCGAAAGCTACCGGGAGTCCGATGTTGCGCAAGCAACTCGCGGAAGCTGTAGTTTTCTCTTTCACCCACGCATTCGGAGCCACACATCCAAGCCGACATCCTCCGAATACCGGCCGGCGGCGGCGCCCTGCACGTCGAGCGATTCGGACACGGCGGTCACCCGGTGCTGCTCGTCCACGGATTCCCGACATCGAGCTTTCTGTGGCGCGCGATCGCGCCGCGTCTCGCCGAATCGGGGCACACCGCGCTCGCGCTCGACCTGCTCGGCTACGGCGAGTCGGACCGTCCGCTCGACGGCGACTATTCGATCGCGGCGCAGGCAGAGCACATCGACCGGGTGCTGACGGCGCTCCGAATACCTCGCGCGGTGGTGGTCGGGATCGACGCGGGAGGCGGTGTCGCGCAGCGGCTCGCGGTGACGAGGCCGACCCGCGTGAGCGCGCTCATGCTGATCAACAGCGTGGGCTTCGAGGAGTGCCCGGCGCGCGACGTGAAGGTGGTCCAGCGCGAGACGGCGCGCTTCGCCTTCCGGCTGACGCAGGGGATGCTTGGCGCCGCGCAGCTACTCAGGCGGGTGCTCGAGGGGAGCGTGGCAGATCGGGAGCGTATGCCGGCGAGGCTCGTGGCCCGCTATCTGGCGCCGTACGTGGGCTCCGAGGGGGTTACGCACCTCCTCGCGCTCGCAAGGGCGCTGCGGGCCGAGGACGTCGCCGATCTCGCGCTCAAGACCATCGCGGTGCCGACGACAATAGTCTGGGGGGAGGCCGATCAGTGGCTCGACAGCGGCATGGGCGAGCGACTCCAGGGAGCGATCCCGGGGAGCGTGCTGGTCAAGTTGCCCGGGGTGGCTCGACTCGTCCCCGAGGAGTCACCCGACACGTTGACGCAATTGATCGATGAGCTCGTTCAGCGCGTCGGCTAACCGCGGCTGGAACGATGGGCTGTGCTCATGCACTTACCGCATGAAATGCTGCTCATTTTAGTGGAAAGACAGAGCGAAAACCGTTATATTTGCAGGACTTCCACACCCAACAGGATGCATGGCCAACAACATTAGAACCCGACGCAAAGAAGTAAGCGTTCCAACGCCGTTCGAACAAGCACGAGATGAGATGTTCCAGCAGGTGATTCGGTGCGGAGTGCCGCAGGCGACTCCAGAGCACCAGGAAGAGTGGTTCAACGAAACAATGGCGTACCTTGGGGATCGCTATCACGAGCTGACGAAGGAGGAGCTGACCGAGCTCCGGACGCTGGGCCTTCGTTTCTCGCAGCCGCCGAAGTCGCGAATCGAGAGTGAGCCCGTCGACGCAGCGACCGCAGCCTGAACTCCGAAGTACCTGAAGTTTGAAACACTGCCCCTCCGCTTAGGCGTGGGGGCTTCGTTTATCCGGGCGACGCTACTGCCCGCGTCGAAGTCCCGCACCGATCCGGAAGCCGCCGCCCAGCCCCACCTCGATGAACGGCACCGCGTGTTTCCACTTTGGCGCGTTCACTCCGGCCACAATGATCGCGACGGCACGCCAGTCGTCACCGGGGCCGCGATCGTAGCGCGCGCCAATGCCGCCGCCAGCATAGGGTGACCAGCGCATGCGGTGTTGCGGATCGATCAGGAAGTGGACGATGGCGTCGGCGCGCGCGCTGACGTTAGCACCATTCCCCGAGTGCGCGGCGAGCGATGGTCCCGCGCCGGCGGCGATCTCGAGGTGCATGGCCGGCGAGATCGGGATGTCGGCGCCGAGGGCGGCCTGGAGGACGCTCCTGTGCGAGAGAATGGCGTCGAGGCGGAGCTCGGGCTCCACGCGCTGCGCATGCGTCTGTGCGCGCGCCGGCGGGGCGACGACGAGCACTGTCGCGACAGTCGCGACGAGTACACGACACGCTGCGGTCATCCGGTCGCGCGCTGGCGGCGCAGCAGCAGTGTGTAATCGACGATCGCCCACACCGACGCCGCGCCAACCAGCCAGACCAAAGGGTGGAGGATTGGCGAGTGCAGCACCAGCGCGAGCACCGTCGCGAGCTGAAGCACCGTCACCACCTTCCCCGACATTCTCGCCTTGAAGTTCTTCGGGTCGAGCCCCTTGAGCAGGTAGGCGACGAGGAATCCGACCGCCGTCGCGAAGTCGCGGAGGAGGATGATGAAGTAGTCGAGCGTCGAGAGCTCGCCGGCGATCAGAAACGCCGAGATCGCGACCAGCACGAAGGTCTTGTCGGCGATCGGATCGAGGAGGGCGCCGAGCCGGGTGGTTTGCTGGCGGCGGGCGAGCCAGCCGTCGAGCACATCGGTGAGCGACGCCGCCCCGATGAGCGCGACTCGCGCCGGCGTCGCGTCCGTCGCCAGAAACGCGGCGGCCAGAGGAAAGCGAGAGGCCGAGAGGAGATTGGGGAGGGTGAGCAACGGTGGGCGGCGCACGTCCCCAAGTTAAGCCCGCACCGCCGCTGCTTGCCAGCGCATCGCGTGGAACGTACATAGAACCATCCACCCTGTCTCGCTCGTCCATAAGACATGTCAGCCACACTGGAGCTTCTTCGACCGCTGCCGCTCTTCAACGCGCTCACCGCAGAGGAGCTCGAGAAGATCGCGGAGCTGTGCGAATCGAAGAGCTACGAATCCGGGGAGTACGTCTTCCGCGAGGGTGAGCCGGGGAACCGGCTGTTCATCATCGTGGAGGGCGGGGTGCGCATCAGCCGGGAGATTCCGGGTGCGGGCGAGGAGGCGCTGGCGGTACTCACGCGCGGCTCGATGTTCGGCGAGATGGCGGTGTTCGACCGGAGCGAGCGCTCGACCGACGCAATCTCGCACGGGGGCACCACGGTGCTGACGATCTCGCGCTCGGAGTTCGAGATGCTGCTCGAGTTCAACCGCGAGCTCGCGTACAAGGTGCTATGGGCAGTGGTGCGGATGCTGAGCGGCCGGCTACGGTCGACGAACGACTCGCTTCGATCGTTCCTCGCGCTGTCGATGTTCTAGCAGTGGGCGTGGCAGCATCGGCTGGCAGCGGAGCCTTCACGCACGTCATCGCCGACCTCACCGGAGTGTCGGCGCCTGTGCTGCGAGACACGTCTGCGCTCACCGGCCTCCTGATCGCTGCCGCAAGCGCGGCCGGCTTTTCGATCATCGGGGCGCCCGTCATCCGCCAGCTCCCCGATGGCGGCGTCGCCGCGGTGCTCTTCCTCGACGCGTGCCACATCACGCTGCGCACGCTCCCGGACCGCGAGCTGCTCCTGCTCGACATCCTCGCGCCCGCCACGCGCGATCTGCAGAAGGCGCTCGACGTCTTCGTGCGCCGGCTCGTACCAAAGGAGCTTCGCAGCGAGGCGCGCAGCCGAGGATGAACACGCTTCTCGCGCCGGCGCAGCTCGCGACGGCGCATCTCGTCCTCACTGCGCTCGTCATCGTCTGGAATCTCACGATCTCTGGTCGCGCCGCGCGGCTGCAGTCGACGCAGCGGACGATGGCGTTCCTCTGTGCGCTCTGCGGGCTGCTGCTGCTCCCCGCGCTCACGGTGCTGCTCGTCGGCACGTCGGTGCTCACCGGGCGCGCGCTCTATACGCTCGCGTGGGTGTGGCCGGCGACGACGATCGTCATCGCGATCCAGGCGGCATACGCGCTCTCGCGCGGAGCCGTCGCGCCGCCGATCGGTGCGCCGATAGTCGCCTACGACGTGATCATCGCGCTCGTCGCCGTCGCGCGCTATGCGATCTATCGGGGCTACGAGGTGCCGTCGCCGATCCTCATGCTCTCCGCCGCCGACGCAAGCTCGCTCGCCTACACTGCGAGCCCGCTCGCGCTCTTTCTCCCGTACTATCTGCACATCCCGATCGTCGCGCCGCCGACGCCGGGACACCGCGGCGCCGGCACCGTGCTGCGCACAGCAGTGGCGGTGCTCGCGGCGATCTGGGGGACGTTCATCGTGCTCGAAGTGCCGTCGGCCACGACCGCCGTGCGCAGCTACGCGTCGTACACGAACGAGCGGCTCACGGAGCGCGCCGACAGCGACTTCGCGATCGGCCTCAAGATCTTTCCGACGCTCTCGAGCGGACCGCCGCCGCTGGCACTCGTTGGCGATCTCGACCTCGCGGACACCGTCGGCGCGCAGGCGCTCTCGGTCTACCTCACGCCAGCGGGCACGAGCAACGCGTCGCTCGATTCGCTTGCGCACGTGCTCGCCGACCGACGCGGCGACCGCCAGCGGTTCGTCGCGCTCGACCTCTCGGGCGAGCGCAAGCCCGCGCCCGCGAAGCAGGCCGCGTACTTCGATGCGCGCGCGGCGGACCTCGCGCGCATCGTGCGCGCGCTCCATCCGGACTTCATCGTCCCCGCCATCGATCCCAACGGCTCGGCATCGCGCGCGCTCGGCCGCGTACCGATCGCAATCTGGATCTCGTACTTCCGTCACGCCGCGCTGATCGCGCATCAGGCGAGCCCGAAGGTACGCGTGCTTGCGCACATCGGCGGCTTCGGTGCGCGCGACTCGGCTCTCTACGCCTGGGCCGCCGCGCCGGCGTCGCCGGTCGATGCGATCGGCGTTACGCTCTTCCCGTGGCTCGGTGGCGCCGCCACGCTCGACGCGCGCATGCGCATCGCCGACTCGTGGCTCAACAGCTACCCCGAGCCGAAGGAACACTGGGTGCTCGAGGCCGGGGGCTTCCCGATGGCGCACGGGGAGGAGTCGCAGGCCAGCGCGATCTGGGGAACGCTCGCGTGGGCGACGAACCGCCGCGCGGTGAAGGGTGTCATCGTGCTCGAGGCGGGCGACTACGGCACGCCGATCGGACTGCGCGCGCCCGGCGGACGCGTGCGTCCTGCGGCGGCGACTGTCGCGCGCGCGATCAAGGTGCTGTCGGAGAATGCGGCGCCGTAGATCGGAATCGCGTCTGAGAAGCGGCAAACGGGAACCCGCCACGGACAACAAACGGAATGGAACGGACGAGAAACCGACAAGCGTAAGAGCTAGACGCTGCGCGCCGCGCCCCGGATCACTGACTGCACCAGCTTGCTCTCGTCGAAGTACATGTTCGCGAGCCCCTGCATCTCGCGCGCGGTCACGCGGCGGATTTGCGCATCGTGCTCGTCGATCTCGCCGAGCCCGCGGCCGAACAGCCAGGCATCGATCAGCTCGCCCAGGAGCGCATCGCCGCTCTGCGACCGAATCGCGTGTGTGCCGATCGCGTACTCCTGCGCCCGCGCGAGCTCGGCCGCCGTCACCGGCTCTTCGCGCAGCTTTGCGAATTCCGCGAGCAGCCCCGCGCGCGCGACCTCCTCCTTCTCCGGACCCGTCGCGATGTAGGAAATGAACATCCCCGCCTTTCGCCACTCGGCCGTGAACGCGCTCACGGTGTACGCCAGCGACTGACGGTCGCGCAGCTGATCGAAGAAGCGCCCACCGAGACCGCTCGCCACTCCGGCGAGGAGCTCGGCCGCGATGCGCGCGTCGGCCGAGCGCGATGGCGATGGGAAGGCGAGCGCGAGCGCGCTCTGCGCCTTGTCGCGCGACTCGGCCCGCATGATCGGTGCGACAGGCCACTGCGGCGCCTCCAGCAGCGCGACGTCGCGCCACCGCAGCTCGCCGAAGCGCGCGGCTGCGAGCGCCGCCATCTCGTCTGGATCCACGTCGCCCACGATCGCAATGACACTCGCGCCCTCGAGCACGCGCGCACCATGCCAGCCGCGCACGTCGCTCGCGCCGATGGTCGCGAGCGACGCCTCGGTGCCCGATGCCGGCACGCCGTACGGGTGCGCCGCAAACGCCGCCGCCGTGAGCTGGCGGAGCGGATACCGGTACATGTCGTCGCGCAGCATCTCGAGATTCGCGATCGCGAGCGCGCGCTCCGTCTCGAGCGCCGACGGCTCGAGCGTGGGGTGCTGCACGACATCCGCCAGCAGCTCGAGCGCCGCACCCGTGTGGCGCGCGGGGACCGAGATGCCCCAGCTGAAGCTCTCTGCACTCGCACCGCCGCTTACCGACCCGCCGAGCAGCTCGCCATCCTCGGCGATCTGCGCCGCGGAGCGCGAGCGCGTTCCCTTCACCGATGTGCGCGTCAGCATCGATGTGAGCCCCGCGTGCGCTTCGGTCTCTTCCGTCGCCCCGCCAGCGATGTGCACGCCGAGCTGCACAAGTGGCGCACCCGGGCGGCGTAGCACGAGGATCGGCACGTTCGACGCCGTGCGATAGACGCGCACGCGCCCTTCTTCGCGCTCGAAGGTCGCGCGCGCCGCGCGCGCGGGCGCGACGGGCTTCGGCGCGGGCACCGCGGCCAACGGCGCCGCGCCGGCGCCGCCGAGCACCGCGCGCATGGCCGCCGCGTCGCGCGCGATCGGCACCGCATCGCGCGGCCGATACACGATCACTCCGGCGGAGTCCTCATCGAGATGCCTGCGCACGGCGTCCGTCACCTCGGCCGCCGTCGCCGTCATCAGCCGGTCGAGCTCGCGCTCGCCCATGCGCCAGTCGCCGAGCGCCTCCCACTCCGCGAGGTAGTTTGCCTGCCCCTCCATCGTCTCGAGCCGCCGAACGAAGCGCGCCTCGAGCAGCTGCCGCGCGCGATTGAGCTCGTCGTCGGTGAAGCCATTCGCGCGGACGTCCGCGAGCTGCGCCCAGATATTCCGCGCCGCGTTTGCCGTCTTCTCCGGCGGGCCCTCCGCGTGGATCACGAAGATGCCGAGCTCGGTGGGTGTGTAGTCGTACGCCGAGACGCTGGTGGCCAGCTTCCGCTCGCGCACGGCGCGGTAGAGCCGCGAGCCGCGCCCGCTCCCGAGCATCGTGCCCGCGAGCTCGAGCAGCGGCGTGTCGGGGTGCAGCGTGCCCGGCGTGCGCCAGCCGAAGGAGAGCTGCGTCTGCGTGATGTCGCCCTCGAGCTCGCGGTATCGCAGCTCGCGATGCTCGGGCTCCGCTGGCCCGACGTTGGCGCTCACCGGAACATCGGCCAACGAGCCGTACCGCTTCTCGATCTCGCGCAGCGCATCGTCGAGATCGATGGCGCCGACGATGCTCAGAATCGTCTGCCGCGGTCGATAGAAATTGCGATAGAAGCCCACGAGATCGTCGCGCGTGAGCCGGCGCAGCCCGGGCTCGCGCCCGATGCGCCAGCGGCGCACGCGATGCACATCGTGCAACAGCTCGAACAGCGTCTCGGAGGCGACCGCCTGCGGGTTGTCCGCCTTGCGCTTCGCCTCCTGGATGATCACCTCGAGCTCGTTCGCGAGCTCCGCCGCATCGATGACGGAATCCGCGTACGCATCGCGCTGGATGTCGAGGCCACGCGCGAAACTGGCCGAGGGGAGGACGGTGTAATAGCTGGTGTGATCGTAGATCGTGCCGGCGTTCAGATAGCCGCCGGCGGCCTTCGTCTCCTTCGAGATCTCGCCCACAGCGCGCGCTGTGGTGCCCTTGAAGAACATGTGCTCGAGCACGTGCGCGATGCCGACGACGTCATCGCTTTCGTCGAAGTAGCCGGCCCGCACATAGGTGACGATGGCGACGACGGACGCGCTGTCGTCACGACGAAGGAGCACCGTGAGCCCGTTGGCCAGCACCATCCGGCGCACGGACGCGGGATCGAGCAGGGCTCCGGACGCACGCGCGGCGCCCCCTGCAAGCGGCGCCGCGCGCACATCAGCTGCGTTCAACGAACGATGCGAAGCAGCCCCGCGTTCGCGCTGCCGCGGATGAAGCTCTCGGCGTCGCTCGTCGGAATCTTCACGCCCGTGAGCGAGTATCCGCGCCGGGCCTCGTTCGACATGTAGTCCTGCAGCGAGCGGTCGGCCATGTGGCGGCTCGCGTCGCGCATCTCGCGCACGATGTGCTCCCAGCTCCCGATGTACTCCGCGCCGTCTGTCATGAGGATGCTGTGCTCGAGCACATCTCCCCTATTCCTCTCGACGAGATCGGTGAGCAGCGCGCCGAAGAGCTCGAGCTGCCCCTTGTCGCGCGCCTCCTCCTGTTCGAGCACGCGCTGCTCGATGTCGGCGAGCATCTCGTCGATGTCGTCCGGCTCGCCCGAGAGCTCGCCGAGGCGCGCTTCCCACGGACGCAGCTCGCCATCGCCGTCCTTGAGCTTGTAGATCGACTTCTTGAGCTCGATGAAGCGCCAGATCCCGAGCTCGTCCCAGTGATCGTCGGGAGTGGTGAGATCGAGCTCGTTGAGCGCGGGCTCGTACTCGCCGCGATCGTAGAGGACGTTGGCGAGATAGATGCGCGCCTCGGTGTGCTCCCCGTCGAGCTGAAGCGCGCGACGCAGATGCATGAGTGCCGCGTCGTCGTTGCCGAGGCGATGATTGACGTAGCCGAGGCACGCCGACGCCTCCGCGAGATCCTTCTGCTCGCGCGAGGCGACCTCGAAGAACTCGCGCGCCTCGTCCATCATCTCTTCGCGGAAGAGTGCGCGTCCGACCTGCAGCACGAGATCGAGATCGTCGTCGTAGCCAAGATCGAGAATCTTCCGGAAGGACTTCAGCGCTTCGTCGCGCAAGCCGAACTTCAGCAGCGTCTCGCCGAGCCCCGCGAGCGCCTCCTCGTGCAGCGCGTCGAGCACCAGCGCGGTCTCGAAGCTGCGTCGCGCCCACGCGTATTCCTCGCGCGCGAGGCGCGCGAATCCAGCGCCGATGTGCAGCTCGACGGACTCCGGGTAGAGATTCAATCCCTCCCGCAGCACATCCAGCGCGGCATCGTACTGACCTTCGTTATAGAGCTCGTGCGCCCGCTCGTCGTACTCCTCGGAACTCAGGAAGGGCGTGGCCATGTGGCGAGCTACCTCCGACGTCGAAAGGTCTTGCCTATTTTAGTGTGACGGAGCCGCAGAGTTCAATGGTAAACAGGGCAGCTTCATCACCGAAACGCAAAGCGTGTGAGCTCCACTGCGATAGAGGCCGCGAGCGCTGCGTTCTGTTCCAGTAGTGCCAGATTCACCTCGCGCGCTCGCCCGGAGGTGGCCTTGTCGACGTAGGCGAGCAGAAAGGGCGTGATCGCCGAGCCCTGTACGCCGGCTCGCGTGCTCTCGCGTATCCCCTCTACTACAGCACGCTCGACTACCGATGCGGGCAACGCGTACTGCACCGGCGGAGGCTGCACGACGAGCAGCGCACCCGTCTGTCCAAGCTCACGTTTCGCCGTGAAGATCGACGCGATCATCGCCGGATCGTCGACGCGCTGCACCGGAATGCCGCTGTCGGCGCCGTAGAAGGCAGGGAGCTCGCTGGTCCCGAAGCCGGCGATCGTAACGCCGAGCGTGTCCAGGCGCTCCGACGTCGCGCGGAGATCGAGGATCGCCTTGGGTCCCGAGCACACCACGATGATCGATGTGCGCGCCAGCTCGGCGAGGTCGGCGGACTCGTCGTACGCAGGGGCGCGATGGACGCCGCCGATGCCCCCCGTCGCCATCACCTCGATGCCGGCGCTGTGCGCGAGCATGATCGCCGCCGCGACGGTCGTCGCACCGTCGATGCCGCGCGCCATCGCCTGCGCGAGGTCACGCGCCGAGACCTTCTCGATGCCGTCGCGAGCGAGGAAGCGCTCGAGCTCGTCTTCGGTGAGTCCGACGGCTGGCGTCCCCTTCACGATCGCGGTGACGAGCGGGATTGCGCCGCGCGACTCGATCGCCTCGATCATCGATCGCGCGGCCGTGCGATTCGCGGGACTCGGAAGTCCCTGGGCAAACACGGAGCTCTCGAGGGCGACGATCGGCTTCACCTCCGCCATCCACGTGCGGAAATCCGGAGGCGTGCGCACCCGCGACCCCGCTGCCACTACGAAAGTGGCTTCAGCGATTTTTCTCGCGCCGCCTTGAACTCCGCATCGGCATTCCACCTCGGCGTCACGGGCGAGTTCGCGAGCGTGCGCGCGAACTTCAGCACGATGTTCGAGATCTGCGCTGCACCGCTCAGGTCGAAATCCGGGCTGTACGCATCCGCGGGCTGATGATAGCGGTGTGCCGTGTAATCCTCATCCGCATGTTTGCCGAAGTCCTTCGGCTTCCCGATGTAGTCGTCACCGGCTCCGATCGAGACCGACGGAATGCCTACCTTCGCGAAGGAGAAGTGGTCGGAGCGATAGAAGTGTCCCGCCTCCGGATGCGCGTCCGGTGAGAGCTTCATCCCCATCGGGCGAACCAGGCTCGCGAGCATGGGCCCGAGCGTCGACTTGTTGTCGCCCATCACGTTGAGATCGCGTACACGGCCGGTCACCGTCACGACATCGAGGTTGAGATCCGCCGCGATGCTCTGTGCCGGGACGGTCGGATGCTCGCCGTAGTACTGCGAGCCGAGCAGCCCCGACTCCTCCGCGGTGACGAAGAGGAAGATCAGCGAGCGGCGCGTCGTCGGCAGCTTCGCGGCCGCACGGGCGATCGCGAGCACCGAGGCGACGCCGGAGCCGTTGTCGACTGCGCCGTTGTAGATCGAGTCGCCATTCACCGGGACGCCGATGCCGAGGTGATCCCAGTGCGCGCTGATCGCGATGTACTCGTGCTTGAGCTTCGCGTCATGCCCGCGCACGACGCCGACGACGTTCGCGCTCGAGAGGTGGTTCACGCTATTGTGCGCCGAGAAATCGATCGTTATCCCGGTGCTCACCGGCTTGAAGTCGCGCGACTCGGCGTCCTTGCGCAGCTTGGCCATGTCGAGCCCCGCGGGCTTGAGCAGCGCGGTCGCCGCACTGTCGGTGATCCAGCCGCGCATGGCGAGCGCCGGCGCGGAAGACGCATCGCGCGGGAGCATCCGCTGCTCGCCGCTCCACGAGCCGACGACCGTGTGCCAGGGATAGCTCGCGGACTCAGTGGTGTGCACGATGAGCACGCCCGCCGCTCCACGACGCTCGGCCTCCTCGTACTTGTAGGTCCAGCGGCCGTAGTACGTCATTGCCTTTCCGCCGAAAAGCTTCGGCTCGACGGCGGTGGCGGGCGGATCGTTCACGAGAACGAGCAGGATCTTTCCCTTGAGATCGATTCCCTTGTAGTCATCCCATTTGTACTCGGGCGCCGAGGCGCCGTAGCCGACGTAGACCAGCTCGCCGCTCGCTTTGCTGTCTTCGACGGCGGAGCCGGCGAAGACCACCACATCGTCGGGCGAGTGGAGCGTCATCGTCGACTTTCCCGTGGCGTTGACCTTGATCGATGCGGGATCCGCCCTCACGACATCGATGGGAACGGTCTGGAAATAGGAGCCATTCACCCCGGGCTCAATGCCGGCGCCGCGAAGCTGGTCGGCGATGTACTCGGTGGTGAGCTTGTCTGCGCGTGTGGCCGGCGCGCGCCCCTCGAGCAGATCCGACGAGAGGAAGCGAAGGTCGCCGTCGATCTCGGTGGCCGTAATCGGCCCTGCAGCCGCCTTCGAGGTGGCCTGCGCGCCCGCGATCATCGGTGTGAGCGAGGCGAGAAGCGCGAGCGAGAGGAGGCGCATGGACGAGGCGATTCGGGGGAGGAGAAGTTGCGCGCGGGAGCGACGGTTCTGCTGCGTTCGGGGAGAAAGTTACTGCGCGCCCCACACGAGGTCACCCCTTGGCGCGCGTGGCGGCGCGGTGTACGTGTTGCCGCCGTGGCGAGCCTTTTGCCTTCCTTCCAGCCATCCCTGCTGGGGCACCCTTACCGGAGCGCACGTTGAGCGAAGAACTGGCAACAGACGCACGAACCGATAGCGAGAGACGCGGAATCACCATCGGGATTCTGGTCGTCGCGCTACTCTGCCTCTCGCTCTTCTTCGTGTGGCATCACTATGGCGTGCCGGCGTCGGGCAATACTCCGACAGCGGCGACGGCGCGGTAGCAGTTCTCCGTTTGTTGTCCGTGCTGTTATCCGTTTTTGTCCGTATCTCCAACTGTTAACGGCTTGTGTTCCAGCGCCTTTCACCTTCTCAGCGCACCACAGGCGCGAACGATTGAAATACGGACAAGAACGGAATGAACGGACACAAACGGAGAGGGCGACTGTGGAGTTGACCCGGTTTAGTGGACACTTCACTGTACGCGATACGGAGGTGTTCAATGAAACAATTTGGAGGGTCTGGCGGGACTGGCAGTGAGCGTCGCACGAAGCGGACGTTCAGCGCCGAG
>JBBRYY010000066.1:0-14872 GCA_038237245.1 Gemmatimonadales bacterium
CGATGGTGGAGTCGGCGTTGCTCGCTGCGGGCGCGGCGTCGTGTTTGGCGCACGCTGCGGCGCTCACCAGGAAGATGGCGGAGACCAGCAGCGGGAGGGAGCGCTCGATTCGCAAGTGATTTCTGGTGGTGGGTTGTGTGCGTGCTTCCGTTCCAGGTGCATTCGCTACACTTTCAACTTATGCCAACGACAGCCACCCGGAAAACCGCCACGCCGCGCCGCGCGCCTGCGCGCGCGAGCAAGATCAAGCGCGCATCGGCGCCGAGCGCAAGGCCGAGGCTGCTGGATGGGCGCGTGCAGACGCGGCTGAAGGGGTGGCTCACCTGCGATGGCAAATTCTTCGTCGGGCCGCGGTACATCCGTTTGCTCGAGGCAGTGGAAGTGGCCGGCACGATCCGCGGTGCGTGCGACCGGTGCGACATGAGCTATCGCACGTGCATCAATCGCATCCGTCAGATGGAGCGCACGCTCGGCGCGCCGATCCTCGAGATCTCGCGCGGCGGATCGGAGCACGGCGGCGCGAAGCTCACGCCGCTCGCGAGACGGCTGATCCACGTGTATCACGAGTGGCATCAGGCGGTCGTCGAGGCGAGCGATGCTGCAGCGCGGAAGCTGCTGAGGGCCTAGCTCGATCGCAGGCCGGCCGTGGGTGTCAAGGAGCGTCAGCGGCGAGCATTCCCGATAGGCAACGTGTTGCATATCGGGCCCGAAGCGCATAGCATCCCTCTCCGCGAAGCAATGTTCTCCCGAACCTCGACTGCCCGTGCTCCCCCGCTCGATCAGACTCGCCATCATTCCCGCCGCGCTCCTCGGCGTTCTTGCCACATCCACCGCAGGCGCGCAGGGCGTCACCGACGCCGCCATCGAAGGCACCACACGCGCGACCGACAGCGCAGGTGCGCCGGTTTCCGCCCAGCTGCTCATCATCAACCGACGCACTGGCGCGCAGCTCGAGCTGCGCAGCGATGCGGGCGGACGATTTGCGGCCGAGCATCTGTCGCCGGGCGGGCCGTATCGCGTGGAGGCGCGTGCGACGGGAGTATCGGCGGCGCGTGATGGGATCATGCTCGTGCTTGGGCAGCGGTATTCGCTGTCGCTCGTGCTGTCGCCCGACACTGCGAAACTCGCGGAGGTCGTCGTGAAAGCGCCGAGCTCCGTGCTCGCGCAGTCGCACATGGGCGCGTCGCACACGGTGAGCGACAGCGCGATCCACAAGCTGCCGCTGTTGAGCCGCGACTTCACCGAGCTCCTGCAGACTGCGCCGGAAGTGACGGGGACGTCGGTGTCGGGCGCGAACAACCGGATGAACGACATCCAGGTCGACGGCGTGAGCAACAACGATTATTTCGGATTGAGCCGCGGCAGCGGGACGCCAGGCGGACAGGAGGGTGCGCGATCGCTGCCGCTCGAGGCCGTGCAGGAATTCCAGATCCAGACCGCGCCCTTCGATATTCGGCAGGGAAGCTTTACCGGCGGGCAGATCAACGCGATCACGAAGTCGGGAACGAACCAGTTTCACGGCTCGCTCTTCGGTTTCTACCAGGGCCAAGGGCTCGCGGGCAACGACACCGCGGGCAATGGCAGCCCGGATTTCAACGTCGAGCAGTACGGCGGCTCGGTGGGCGGCCCGATCATCAGGGACAAGCTGCACTTCTTCGCAGCGGGGGAGTTTCGTCATCGCGTGACGCCGTTCTCGGGGCCGACCATCGGCTCGACGACCAACGTCGGCATCACGGCGGACAGCGCGCAGCGCTTTTCGGACATCCTCAACGGCTACGGCATCGCGCCGGGCAGCTTCGGCGCATTCAGCACCACGAGCGACGCGCAGAATGTCTTCGCGAAGATCACCGCGGTGACTGGGAAGACCGGGACGGCGGAGCTGAGCATCAACTACGCGCACGGCATCACGCAGGACTCGATCGCGCCGGCGCGCGCGATCAACGGCGACTATCGCCTGACGTCGGCGGCGTTCGCACCCGAGGCGCGGACGTGGGCGGGACACGGGAAGTGGACCACGCTGGTCGGCGACTACTCGAACGAGCTGCTCGCCGGCTACGCGGTGACGAACGAGCCGCGCAGCGCCGCGAGCGATGCGCCGGCGATCTTCGTGCAGAACGTAGGCGCGGCGGGCACGCGACTTATCGCCGGCGCAGATCCGTCGAGCCAACTGCTCTCCCTGCGGCAGCGAGACGCCGAGCTGACCGACAATCTCACGCGCTCGTTCGGCAATCACACGGTGACCGTGGGTGCGCAGGCCGAGCTGATGCACTTCACCTTCAGCAACTTCTCGAACGAGATCGGGCAGTACGTCTTCTTCGATCTCGATTCGTTGGCGGCTGGCCGACCCTCGCGCTTCATGCGCAACCTCGCGCTCGAGCCCGGCGCGGCGACGTCCGACTTCGGCGTACGCCAGTATTCGGCCTACGCGCAGGATGCATGGAACATCACGCCCAAGCTCGTCGTGACGCTCGGCGCGCGGCTCGATCGGTCGTCGTTCCCGGATGCGCCAAGGCAGAACGATTCGCTGGCGGCGAGCAGCTTTGGGATCAATACCAGCCAGTTCATCGATCCGGTAACCCAGTTCTCGCCGCGGCTGGGATTTCATTGGGGCGTGCGTGCGGGGACGGCGATTCGCGGTGGCGTCGGCATCTTCACGGGGCGCGATCCGTACAGCTGGATGTCGTTCGCGTATTCGAACACGGGCACGGGCGCGCTGCTGCTCAACTGTTCTGGCGCGGGGGTGCCGAACTTCGTGGCGGATCCGAATGCGCAGCCCGATGCGTGCACGACGGGGAGCGCGCCGAGTGCGGCGTCGCTGTCGTACTTCGTGAAGGACTTCAAGCTGCCGCAGAGCGTTAAGTACGCGATCGGCGCGGACCAGCAGCTGCCGTACGGGATGGTCGCCTCGGTGGACTTCACATACATGCACGGGATGAACTCGCTCTACATCACGAACAACAATCTCGCGGGGCCGGTGGGCACGCTGAGCGGCGAGGGCGGGCGCGTGATGTACGGGACGATCGCGGCGACGAGCAAGAAGGGCTCGGTGCCGACGGTGACGCCGGATGTCGTGTCGAGCGCGTACGGGCCGATTCTCGAGAATGCGAACAGGAGCGGCGATCGGACGTACATCGCGACGGGGCAGATCCAGAAGGCGTGGAGCAATGAGATGGAGCTCGGCGTCGCGTACACGCACATGGACGCGAAGGACTACTTCTCGCTGCGCGATGCGCAGTCCGTGTCGAACTACGGCTTCTCGACGGTGGACGGCTCGCTCGCGAATCGCAACCTTGCGACATCGACGTACAACATCCCGAACAAGATCACGATCACGGCGACGAAGAACCTTCCGTGGGGCTTCGCGCTGTCGGGCATCTACATTGGACGCTCGGGAACGCCGTACACATTCATTGTGAATGGCGACGCGAACGCGGACGCGGTGGGCAACAAGATCGGCGCGTTCGACAGACAGGCGGACGACGCGGTGTACGTGCCGACGGGGCCGGGTGACATCACACTCGTGCGCGACAGCGCGGTGAGCCCGACGGTGAATGCGCTGGTGCCGGCGAATGCGTCGGCGTACGACAGTCTGAATGCGTTCATCAACAGCGTGTCGTGTCTGCGCGAGAATCGCGGGAAGCTCCTGCCGCGCAACGCGTGCCGGAACCCCTGGCAGAATATCTTCAATGCGCGCGTCGCAAAGACGTTGCATGTGGGCCAGGGCGGGCGCGATGTGGAGTTGATTGGGGAGGTGTACAACGTGCTCAACCTGCTGAGCAGCGATTGGGGCTTGATTCGCGAGACGGGCACGCTGAGCGGCGCGGGCACGGAGAATGTCGCGCTGCTGCGGCTGCGCGCGAGCGACGCGGCGAACGGGCGGAATGCGTACGACGTGACGCTACCGGGGCGCGAGGTGGTGAACACGGATGCGTCGCGGTGGCGGATGCAGTTGGGGGCGCGGGTGGCGTTCTAGCGTAGCTCACGCGAGAGGTCTCGGGCCGGGAGTCGGTTGCGGGTGGTGACGATGGGGGCTGAACTCGGTCGTGGAGCTCCAGCGAGGCGGCGAGTGGATGACTACTTCCGTGATAGCTCGGCCGGCGGCAATATCGTCAGCGTCGTGCCGCAGCGGGAGATCGTGATCTCGGCGCTCGCGCCCGAGAAGTTCCCGGCCGTGCGCGCGAAGCGGATCACCGTGAGGTTCGAGCTCGCCGAAGCACTGCTGCTTTCTCTGACCAGCTGAGGAACAATCTTTATGTCGATGGCGACTCTCAATGTGTGGGCAGTCCTCGTTGCGGCTGTTGCGGCAATGGCGCTCGCCGCCCTCTGGTTCTCACCGCAGGTATTCGGGAAGGTGTGGATGAGGGTCAACGGCTTTAACGCCGATGCGCCTCCCAGGGCAGGCACCGGAGGGCTGTTGGTGGTGTTCGTCCTGACGCTCGTGATGTCGGCGAACCTGGCGATGTTTCTCAACGATCCGAAGACGACCCTCACGTGGGGCGCTACAGCCGGATTTCTCGCCGGATTCGGATGGGTCGCGATGGCGTTCGCGATCGCATCGGTGTTCGAGAAGAGATCGATCGCGTACGTGCTGGTAAACGGAGGCTACTTCGTGGTGGCGCTCGTGGTGATGGGGGCGATACTCGGCGGGTGGCGGTAGCGAGGCGGGACAGGACGGAAGGTCGAGCGTGTAACCGTGCGGCGTCTTTAGTGGTGAAGACCGATTTCACTTACGGAGGCGCCATGAACAACTCGATGACACGTTTGCAGGAGTGCGCGCTCGCGGTGATTGCCATTTCCGTCGTGGCGATTGCGATCGCGGCGCCTATCGTCTCGCTGGGGCCGAGCGCGTCGTGGCGCGCGAAGGCGGCGGGAGGGCTCTCGATGCTGGAGACGCTGATTACGGTGGTGAGGCGGGTGTTGGGATTATAGGTTATCGCATCCGATGATGTGGAGTGTGATGATGGCGGGTGGGAACAATCGGAAGCGGTGGTATCATTTGCTGGGAATCTGGGCGCTGGGATGCGCAGTGTTGATCGCGCTTCTGCTACTGCCATTTCGTGGGCGCGATGCAGCATTTGTCCTGCTGCCATATCCCACGAGCATGCATGGCTTGGTGCTGCTAGCGGGAGAGCTGTGGACATTCTCACCGACGGTTGCGATCGCCGTATTCGCGCTGCCGCTGTTCACGATCGTGATGATTGGCTTCGGCGCGTCGAGTCTCGTTCGCAGATGATCGAGATTGCGAGTCGATCGCATCGACGGCGGCGACAGCGCACGAAAGGCTCCTTCTATGTGTTTGAGCCGCAGAGCACCGGTCTCTTCTGCGCGCAACAGAGTGCCTTATATTCCGTCCCATGTACGCCATCGCTATTCTCCGCTATCGCCGGCCGCTCGAGGAAGTCGTCGCCGCCGTCGATGATCACCGCGCCTATCTGAAAACGCTCAACGAGCAAGGGCTCCTCGTCGCCTCAGGGCCCGCGCATCCGCGCAATGGCGGCATGCTGATTCTCCGCGTGCCGGACGACGACGTCCTCGCGTCGCTCGATCGCATCCGCGACGGCGATCCGTACTATCAGCGCGGGCTCGCGCAGTACGAGCTGATCCCGTGGGCGCCGACGATCGGGAAGGACGCGCTGGACAAGATGTAGGTCGGCCTCGCGCGGGCGCGAGGTCAGCTTACTCGCGCGCTTCGCTCAACACAGATGCACGGCCATCGCCTTCCACGACGCCCACACCTCGCTCCCCTCGCGCAGCGCGAGCTCCTGCGCGGAGCGAGTCGTCAGCGCAGCGACGATCGGGACGCCCTTCCCTCCCCGCTCACTCGAGATCTCGACCGTCACGCGCGTCAACGCACCCGTCGTCGCTATCTCGCTCACGATTCCCGCGAACTGATTCCGCGCTGAGCTCTCCTGCGGCTGCGCCGAGATGAGCACCTCCTCCGCACGAATCACCGCGTGCCCGTCCCCCACCGGTGCGTCGCCTACCGTGTAGAGCTTCAACCCCCCAGTGAGAAACTCGATTGCGCGATGCCCGCGCGCCAATAGCTCCGTCGCGCCGTCGACGAAATCGGAAGAAGCATCCTCCAGATATCGCACCTCGCCCGCATACACGTTCTCCGCGCCAAGAAACTCCGCGATGTACGGCGAGGCCGGCTCGCGGAACAATCGCTCTGGCGGCCCGCTCTGCAGCACGCGTCCTGCGTCGATTAAAATCGCGACGTCTCCGAGCAGCCCCGCCTCGGTGAAGTCGTGCGTCACCTGCAGCACGGTGATGCCAAGCTCGCGCGCGATCGCGCGCACCTCGCGCCGCACCAGCGTGCGCCGCCGCGGATCCAGCGCGCTGAACGGCTCGTCGAGCAACAACACTCCGGGCCGAGGCGCCAGCGCGCGGGCGATCGCGACGAGCTGCCTCTCTCCGCCCGACAGCCCGCGCACCTCGCGCGCATACAACTCGCTCGCCCCGACGCGCGCAGCAATGCCGTCAGCAAACGCAATGTCAGCCGCTCCGTACCGCACGTTCTCCAACACCGAGAGATGCGGAAACAGAAATCCATGCTGATACACGATCCCCGCGTTCCTCTGCTCCGGCGGTACACCCCTCATGTCGCGCCCACCGAGCTTCAACACTCCGCCCTTCATCGGGATGATCCCGGCGATCGTCTCAAGCAGCGTCGTCTTCCCCGACCCCGCCGCGCCGATCACCACGCCGTACTTTCCCGCGGGCACCACGAAGCTCACATCGCGCAGCTCGAACTCACCCACGCGCGCGCCGAGCGCCTCCGCCTCGATCACTGAACGAACGCCGCCGCGCCCCGCGATGCACGCAGCGTCCGCAGCAGAAACAGCGGCACGAACGCAAGAATCGCGAGCACCGCGGCCACCGGCAGCGCCTCGTCCAATCCGTAGCTCGTGAAGCGGTCGTAGCTCAACACGCTCGCGACCTTCGGATTGTACGTCAGGATGACGATCGCGCCGAACTCACTCACCGCGCGCGCCCACACCACCACTCCCGCCGCGATCAGCCCGCGCGCCGACAGCGGCAGTGTCACCCGACGAAAGGCTCGCCACGCGGGATCTCCAAGGGAGCGCGCGACAGCTTCGTAGCGCACGTCCACCCGCGCGAACGCCTCGCGCGTCGCGCTCACATACAGCGGCGCCGACACGAACAGCATCGCGCATACGATCCCGAGCGGCGACCCCACCACGCGAATGCCGAGATCCAGCAGCGTGCCGCCGACGAGCGAGCGTCGCCCAAGCACCAATAACAACGCGATGCCGGCCACGGGATGCGGTATCAGCAACGGGAGATCGATCACCGCCGCCAACAGCGCGCGTCCCCTGAACTGCCGACGCTCCAGCAAATACGCGAGCGGCGTTCCACCCAGAATCGCCAGCGCCGTCGCGCTCGTCGCCGTCAGCGCGGTGAGCGCGAGCGCGCTCCGCAGCTCCGCATCCGAGAAGAGGTGCTGAACTCCGGACGCACCACCTGCGCCAATCAGCCGTATGATCGGCGCCACCAAAAACAACAAGAAAACCGAGCCGCATAACGCGGCGAGCACGCTGGCCGCGCGGTGCGCCTGTCGCATGGAGCCAAGCTAGCCTCGATCAACGCCCCCGCAAGCGCCCCTCTGAAACCGCTCCCCGCCCGCTTCGTAAGTTCACTGCATCATCTCTTCCCCACCGGAGCTCCGCACCTTGGCCGAGCCAGCGCTCGTCATCGATCAGGTCCGCAAGTCGTTCGACGGACACGTCGCCGTCCGCAACCTCTCCCTCCAAGTCCCCCGCGGCACCGTCTTCGGACTGCTCGGCCCCAACGGCGCCGGCAAGACGACGACGATCCGCATGATCCTCGACATCATCGAGCCCGACTCGGGCACGATCACGGTCTTCGGTCAGTCGAGCATCCTGGGACGCGACGGCAATCGCATCGGCTACCTCCCCGAAGAGCGCGGACTCTACAAGAAGATGCAGGTGCGACGCGTCCTCAAATTCCTCGCCGAGCTCAAAGGCGTGCGCGGCCGCGATGCCGACAGGCGCATCGAGACGTGGCTCGCTCGCCTCTCGCTCACCGGCGGCGACAAAGATTGGGGCAACTCGCGCGTCGAAGAGCTCTCGCGCGGCATGCAGCAGAAGGTCCAGTTCATCGGCGCGCTCCTCCACGAGCCCGACCTCGTCATCCTCGACGAGCCCTTCAGCGGCCTCGACCCGATGAACGCGCAGGCGCTCAAGGACACGGTCGTCGACCTCCGACGCGACGGCAAGACGGTCATCTTCAGCACGCACCTCATGGAGAACGCGGAGCGTATCTGCGACGCGGTCTGCATCATCGCCCACGGCGACAAGGTGCTCGACGGCACCATCGCCGCCGTCAAGGCCCAGCACGGCGGACACTACGTCGCCATCGCGCTCGGCGACAATCGCTCCTCAGCCATCGCCGACATCTTCGCCGACCGCTCACTCGTCAGTCGCGTCGACGATTCGAATCGCACCGTCGAGGTCGAGCTCGCGCCGAACGCCAACGCGCAGCTCCTTCTCCGCAAGCTCATCGACGCGGGTGCGACGGTCGAGCGCTTCGAGCTCGTGCAGCCGTCGCTGCACCGCATCTTCCTCGACACGGTGGGCGCGACGGGCGTCGAGCCGGGGATGAGCGGACATGGGTAAGCTCTGGGCGATCATCAAACGCGAGTATCTCGAGCGCGTGCGCTCGAAGTGGTATCTCCTCAGCACCGCGCTGGGCCCTCTGTTCTTCGGCGTCATCACGATCGCCCCATTCGTGATGTCGAGTCGCTCCAAACCCTCTCCGGATCTCTCGCACATAGTCATCATCGATGCGACCGGTACTCAGCTCGGGCTCCGCGTCGCCGGAGAGATCGCCGGCGGGATCAACGGACAAGCCACGCGCGCGGAGCTTCGAATCGTCGCTCCGTCCGGTGTCGCGGCGGCCGAGAGCATCGCGACCCGCGATGTGATGCGTGCTCAGGACCCGCCCCTTGGTTATCTCGTTCTGGACTCGGCGACGATCGACGGCAAAGCCGAGCGCTACGCCGGCCGCAACGCCTCATCGCTGATTGACATCAGGGAGATCGAGAGCGCCGTACGACGCAGCCTTCTCGCCCAGCGCCTCGAGCACGAAGGGCTGCAGCCGTCGCGCATCAAGGAGCTCACGAATGTCGATCTCGAGATGAAATCCGAGCGACTCTCCGAGCGCGGTCGCGAGGTCGGAGGAATTGCGAGCGCGATCTTCTCGTATCTGATCGCATTCGTCCTCTACATGATGATCGTGCTCTACGGCCAGCAGATTCTACGCGGTGTGATGGAAGAGAAAACATCGCGAGTGGCCGAGGTGGTCATCTCCAGCGTGTCGACCGATTCGCTGCTCGCGGGAAAGGTCATTGGCGTTGGTGGCGCCTCTCTCACGCAGATTCTCGCCTGGGCCGTCGCGAGCGTCGCGGTGTTCGAGGGGCGCGGCATCGTGCTCGCGCGCATGCACATTGCCAACGTTCCGATTCCCATCCCCCACATCAGCATCGGCGTCGCGCTTCTGCTCCTCACGTTCTTCGTGCTCGGCTTCACATTCTACGCCGCACTCTTCGCCGCGATGGGGTCGACCGTCACCAACGAGCAGGACGCGCAGCAGGCTTCGATGCCGGTGATGCTCCTGCTCATCGCGTCGATCGTGTTCATCCAGCCGATCCTGCTCGATCCGACGAGCACCTTCTCGAAAGTGATGTCGTGGCTGCCCTTCTCCGCGCCGATCCTCATGCCTCTTCGAATGACGATGATCCAGGTCTCAGCCACCGAGATCGCGGGCACCCTCGCGGGCCTCATCGCCGGATGCATCGCCGCGACCTGGGTCGCCGCGCGCATCTACCGCGTGGGCATGCTTATGTACGGCAAACGGCCCACCTTCCGAGAGATGGGCCGCTGGGTGCGTCGGTCGGCTTAGGTCGGACGCGCAAGCAGGCACTAACATCTGAAATGCGGACACAAACGGATTTCCGCGCGGCTGTTCCGCTATGCTAGGGTCGCGGTGACGACGGTGGAGTGCGGTAGTCTCTTACGCGGTCCGTGCGTCGCTTCAGCTCCTGGATCGCCGTGCGTCTGCGGAGCGCTACGCCGAGCACGCCGTTCCAGATCGCGGCGATGATCGTGAGAATCCAGCCCACCACCGACAAAATCTCGACCGTGCGGACGCGCCACGCCGAGGTCGCGTGCTCCGGAAGCAGCAGCGCCTGATCGTAGCGCCGCTCCGCGATCAGCGACCAGAGCACCGCGATGCCCGCGATGATGAACACGAGTAGCGCGAGCCACGCGATGCGCCGCGGTGCGCTGCCGTCGTCGCCATAGAGGCGGCTCCGGCGCGCGATCACGAGCGCGAACGTCGTTCCGATGATCCATTGCGCACCGCCCGCGAGCGGTACGATTTGCTCGGTCGTCAGGCGTCTTTCCCCTTGAATGCGCGGCCGAGCATGTAGCCGATCGCGCCTGCGATGAGCATGGTGGTTCCGGGATTCTCCTTCACTTGGCGCTCGAGCCCGCGCTTGAACGACGACACGTTCGCGTCGCGCAGCCACTCCGCGCTTCGTTCCATGCCGCTCGCCACGCGATCACCCGCATCCGCGACCCGTTCCTTCGTCGTCGCGATCGCACCGTCGAACTTCGCGGTGTCACTCGCGCGGCGACGCAGCGTGCCGGCGCCGGACTCGAGCTTGTCGGCGAGCGACGTCTTCAGCTGTAGAGCGCGCTCGCGGATCGTCTCGGCCGATTCCTCGACCTTGTCGTATACTCGCTGCTCGGCCTCGCCCGCACCCTCATCGTTCAGTCGTTCGTCCATGTCCGCTCCCGGCTATGTGTCCAGAGCTCCAAACTAGCAGGGGATATGCCAGATAGCGCTATGACGCGCAGTACGAATCGAAGGCCCCAACGAGATCTTCGGCGATCTCCGTCGACGTGCGCCCCTCGATACGGTTGCGCTCGAGCATGAACACGACCTTGCCGTCCTTGAGCAGCGCGATCTGCGGGGACGACGGGCGATACCCGGTGAAGTAGCCGCGGGCGCGTTCGGTGGCATCGAGATCCTGCCCCGCGAACACCGTCGTCACGGCGTCCGGCTTCGTTGCGTTCTTCAGCGCCATCGCCACCGCGGGGCGCGCATTGCGCGCGGCACATCCGCAGATCGAGTTGACGACGACGAGCGTCGTGCCGTGCGCGTCCTTCAGCTGCGCATCGACATCGGCCGAGGTACGGAGCTCGCGGACCCCGAGGCTGGTGAGCTCCGCGCGCATCGGAGCGACAAAGCGTTCATCGTATGGCATGCTGGCACTGTGGTGAGAGACAGGAGGAAAGCTAACGACTTTCCCGCCCCCTCGACTCCCCGCTACGACGTGATATCGCGCTTCTCCGCGCGCGCCGCCTGCGCCTCGATCGCCTCCTCCGCCTTCTCCATCTCGCGCTCGTCGTGGATCTTGATCACGGTCGAATCGCGGTGCTCGTGCTTGAGCAGCGCGTATCGCACCGTCTGCACGACCACCGCGAGCACGAGGCTGAACGAGAGGATCGCTATGCCGTGATAGATCCCGATGTCGGAGACGATCGACCACCAGTCGCGCTGTTGAGCGTGCTCGGTGCCGATGCGCTCCGTGCGAAAGTGTATGAGCACCGCGACCATTAGGGCCTCGACCGCAACCTCGAGAGCTGCGAACGCGGGCGCGCGCCAGATCCACTGGCGAACGGGGTGGTTACCGAGATAGACGGTGGAGAGGCCGAGCAGGAGGACGAAGCGCCCGGAAAACGCGAGGAGCAGGGCGACCCAGCCGAAGTTCACGCTCGCGCGCGCGAGCACGAACCAGATGTACGAGTGGACGACGATGCCGGTGAGGATCGCCATCGGGACGAGCGATCGCGGAATGCGCGCGATGAAGCTGTCGACGCGCGTGCCCGTGAACGGGCTCTCCGGAAAGAATGGCATGGCCCAACAATACTACCGCCGGAGTGGTGCGCTAGCTGTCCTCGCCGTCGGACACGGCCGCAGCACGCTGCACTCCGGGGTACATGCGACGCAGCCGCTCGCCCGGCGTGAGCGACGGATCGTCGACAGGATCATTCGCCTTGCGCGTGCGCAGCTCCTTCGTCGCACGGTTCATCTCCTCGAACGCGAGCGACGCCCGCTTCTCGGCGTCCACGCGCTGCGCCGCGAGCTTCTGCAATCGGTACGCAATGCTGATGACGCAGATGACGACCACCAGCCCCAGCATGCCGACGTACATCATCGTGTGGTTTTTCACATGCAATTCCTCCTGGTTTTACACGACCGTGCCAAGCGGGCGCAACGGCAGCCGTCGGCCATTATGACTGCACAGGCGAGGCTCCGGAGCGCCGCCGCCCCAGATTGAGCACCACGGCCGCCGCGCCCTCCATCCGATCGAGCTCGAAGGGCTTGGCGAGCGCCTTTCCATCGAAGGCGATCTCGTCGCCTTCGTCGGCGTTCAGGAACAGCAGCTTCCGCGCGAGCGGTGGCTGCTCGCTCTGGAGCGCGGGGATGAAGCCGGGAGCGCGGAGTCCAGGGGCATCGAGATCGCACACCGCGAGGTCGAAGGCCTCGCTGCGCACACACGCGAGCGCCGCGGCGCCATCGCTTGCCGACGTCACGCGGAAGCCGCGCAGCCGCGCGAACGCCTGCACGCTGCCGCGCATCGTGGAGTCCGACGTGACGAAGAGCATCCGCACTCCCGCCAGCGGCGAGGGTGACGCCAGCACCGTGGCGACGCCGCCGCTGCCCAGCGCCGCCGGATCGTAAGCCGGGAGCGACACACGGAAGGTCGTCCCCTCGCCGCTGCTCTTCGGAATCGTGATCGTGCCGCCGTGCGCCGCGATGATTCCGTAGCTCACGCTGAGCCCGAGCCCCGTGCCGTCGTCCTTGGTCGTGAAGAACGGCTCGAAGATGTGCGCGCGCACCTCGGCCGGAATTCCCGGGCCGCTGTCGGTGATGTCGAGGAGCACGCGGTCGCCCTCTTGCCGCGTCTCGATGCGCAGATCGCCGCCGCCCCCCGGCGTCATCGCCTGCGATGCGTTCGTGAGGAGATTGAGGAGCACCTGCTGGATCTGCCGCGCATCAGCGGTCACGTACGGAAGATCCTCCGCGAGCACGCTCTCGCATTGCACCCCGCGCGACTTGAGGTCGTGCATGCGCAGTCGCATCGTGCGCTCGACGAGCTCGTTCATGTCGATCGATCCAACCTCGCCCTCGCTTCGCCGTGCGAAGGTGAGCAGATCGCGTACCACGTGCGACGCGCGCATCGTCTCGCTCCGGATCACCTCCACCGACTCGCGCTGCGAGTCGCTCAGCTCCTCGCGCTCGAGGAGCTGCGCGAAGGCGCTGATGGTGCTGAGCGGATTGTTCACCTCGTGCGCGACGCCGGCGAGCAGCTCCCCCGCACTCGCGAGGCGCTCGCTCTCCGCCAGCCGCGCGCGCATCTCGCGATCCGCCGTCATGTCGCGGCCGACGACGAGCATCTGCGGGGGATCCGCCTCGGGGAGCAGCCGCGCGGCGAGCGACGCGATGCGCACGCCCGTGCCGTGCCACATCCGCACCTCGAAACGTGCTTCCTCCCCCGCACGCACGCGCGCGACATGATCCGCGAGATGCGAGCGGTCCTCCGGCAGAACGAGATCCTCGAGCATCCGTCCGACGAGCTGCACCGGCTGCATTCCCACGAGCTCCGCCACCGCATCGTTCGCCTCGCGGATGCGCCCGCTCTCGAGCACCGTGAGCACGGCGTCCGGCGCCGCGCGGAAGAGCGTACGAAAGCGCCACTCCGCCTTGCGCAGCGTCTCCACCAGCTCCGCGTTCGCCAGCGCAACCGAGAGCAGATCGGCCATCGCCTCGACGTGCGCCATCTCACGGTCGGAGATCGTGCGCCGCTCGCGCACGAAGAGCATCATCGCGCCGATGCGCTCCGCGCGCCGATGGAGCGGGATCGCCACGAGCCCGCGCGCCTGGGTGCACGCGAGCACATCGTCGCCTGCCCGCTCCGTGCGTGCATCGCTCGTCGTCCACGAATTCCCATTGCGCGCGACGCGGCCGAGCGTGCTCTCCTGCACAGCGAACGACGCGCCTGCGAGCGTGTCGCCGTAGCCGAACGTCGTCGTGATCGTGATGCGCTCGTCGCTCACGAGGCCGATCGCGCCGCCGTCGGCGCGAAGCACGTCGACGCTCGCCTCGAGAAAGCGCTGCAGCACCTTCGTCGGGTTGAGCTCGAGCGCGATCTGCTGGCCGAGCGCCCACATGCGCTGCAGCACCCGATGCGCCTCCGCGAGCTCCTCCGTGCGCAGCGCGACGCGCTGCTCGAGTATCACCGACAGCTCGCGCTCGGCCACCGCCACGTGCTCGAGGACCACGGTCGTGCGCTGCTGCGTGAAGAGGGCGTGGCCGGTGCGCACGGCGAGGAGCACGCCGAAAATCAGGAGCCCAAAGCCGAGCAGCGGGTTGGGAGAGCCACCCAAGGCGACGGAGGCGCCGCTCCACGACGCAATGAGGATCGCCGCGACGATCGAGAAGGTGCGCACCTTCGCCGACTCGCTCGCGAACATCGGCGACTCGCGCGACTCGGCCAGCGACTGCTGCGGGCGCGGGGCGATCGCGTAGACGAGGAAGATCTCGGTCAGCGTCCAAAGTCCGAACACCGAGCGCGGCACCGGCATCCCGTCGAGAAGCACGAGCCGGCTGTAGAGAAAGTTCGCGAGCGCGAGAGTGACCAGCCCGAGCGAGAGCCCCGCGGCAAGGCGCGAGCCGAGCGCATCGCCGCGCCAGATGAGGAGCAGGGTGACGAGCACCATGTTCGCCGCGGCGAGGATGTTCCACGCGATGGCGAAGA
>JBBRYY010000067.1:0-14797 GCA_038237245.1 Gemmatimonadales bacterium
ATCACGTGGGATGTGCAAGGAGTGCGCATCCGCACGCGCGTCACGAGCTTGCGCGAGGTGCAGTGGGCGCGTTTCGAGCCAAACTTCTTCGTCGTCTTCCAACCAGCAGCGCTACGGGAGGCGCCACAGTCGTTCGCCTTTCTCTCCCGCGTGAACGACGACGGAGCACGCGCGCGACTCCAGCGCGATGCCGTGCAGCGATTCCCGAACGTCTCGACGATCGATCTTTCTCTCATCGAAAATGCGGTCGCCAACATTCTCGCTCGGGTCTCGCTCGCCGTTCGCTTCATGGCGCTCTTCAGCGTCGTCACCGGTGTGCTCGTGCTCGTGAGCGCGATCGCCGCATCGAGACGACAGCGGGTGCGCGAGAGCGTCTTGCTCAAGACCCTGGGCGCCACGCGTGCACAGATCATCCGGATGCTCTTCACGGAGTACGCGCTCCTCGGCGCGATCGGCAGCGTTGCGGGGATTCTCCTCGCCACGGGCGGTGGATGGGCGGCGGTGCACTTCATCTTCAAGACGTCGTTTTCCATTGCACCGCTTTCGCTCGCGCTCGTCGCGGCGGCCACGATGCTGCTGACTGTCGCCACCGGGCTGTTCGCCGCGCGCGATGTGTTCGCCGAGACGCCGATGGCGGCGCTGCGCGAGGTGTAGATACAGAGCATGCAGCATCACGGGCACTTTGCATCGCTCGCTCCGACCATCCTCAGCATGCTGGGGCGACTGTGGGTGTATGTGACCCTGGGCGCGACGAGCATCATCACGGAGGAGGCAGCGCCCGTGCTCGCGGGCTTCGCTGCACATCAGAAGCACCTCGGCGTCGTGCAGGCAGCGGCCGCGTGTGCGATCGGCAGTTGGGCTGCGGACATTGCGTTATACGCGCTCGGCCGTTGGCGCGCGGTGAAGCTGGCGGCGCGATGGCCGAAGCTGATGCGGCCGATGAACAAGCTGCTTGGCTCCGTGCGCCGGCATCCGTGGCGTGCGTCGATCGCGGTGCGCTACGCGTACGGGGCGCGGATTCCGCTGCCCGTCGCCTGCGGCGCCGCGGAGATTCCGATCGGTCAGTATCTCATCGGCAGCGGGATCAGTTGCTGGAGCTGGGGCGCGCTCTTCACGGCCATCGGGTGGGCGTTCGGCTCGACGGCGGTGCTGGTGCTCGGCCGCATCCGCAGGCACGAGGATGTCCTTGCGATCTCACTGGTCGTCGCGGTCGTGCTGATTATTGCGATTATCGCGCTGCGAAATCGGGAGAAGGTGCCGGTGGAGATCGACGCGGGGCTGCTGGCCTTCAGGCGTGGGGAGCCGCCGGCGAGTCTGTAACCGCCGTCACCACTCGTGACCGCGTTTCACTGGACGGCGGGCGGTTGCCACAGTTCGACCTTGTTTCCCTCGGGGTCGATGACCCAGGCAAACTTGCCGTACTCGGAGTCAGCGATCTTGTCGAGGACGTTGCATCCTTCCGCTTTGAGCGCCGCGACCAACGCGTGGAGGTCGTCAACGCGGTAGTCGATCATGAACGAGGCAGTGCTCGGGGCAAACTGGTCGCTATTCTCCGGAGCAATCGACCAGGCGGTCGTTCCGCCGGTGGGCTTGCCATCGGAATCGGACTAGTCGAAGGCGGCACCGCCCCACGCCTGGACATCGACGCCGAGATGATGCTTGTACCAGGCTTGCAGCGCGGGTGCATCCTTTGCCTTGAAGAAGATGCCGCCGATGCCGGTGACTCGCTTCATGTGAACCTCCGAAGTGCGGTAGTGGCGCGCAGCGAACGAATGAATAGAATGCGGAGGCGCATTCTCCGCTACCTTGGCTCGTTGGCCTGCTTCGACGATCGTTGTCCACCTTCAGGGAACGCGCGTGCTGCGTTCCGGGGATCATTCCCGCATCATGCGTTTTGCATCCGTCGCATACGTACTCGTGTTCTGCACACTGGCCGGTTGCTCGAAGCGAGGGGCCGAGGCGGCGCCGTCGAAGCAGGGTGCGGCGGAGTCGAGCGCTCTTCCGGCATCGTGGCCCTACACCGACACGAGTCTCGCCGTGACCGCCGCCCACGGAATGGTCGCGACGGATGCGCCACTCGCCACGCACGTCGGCGCGGCGGTTCTTCGCGATGGTGGCAATGCGATCGATGCGGCGGTCGCGACGGCGTTCGCGCTCGCGGTGGTGTATCCGGGTGCGGGAAACATTGGCGGCGGAGGGTTTCTCGTCGTGCACATGGCCGACGGGCGCGAGGAGGCGCTCGACTTTCGCGAGGCGGCTCCGGGCGCTGCGACGCGCGACATGTATCTCGGCGCGAATGGGCACGCGGACGATCGCTCGATCACCGGCTCACTGGCGGCGGGTGTCCCCGGCTCCGTGATTGGGCTGTGGACCGCGCACGAAAAATACGGCTCGCTCCCGTGGGCGCGCGTGCTCGCGCCGGCGATCGAGCTGGCAGACAAGGGCTTCGTCGTCGACTCCGATTTCTCCGGCTCGATTCACGGCGACAGCGCGCGTCTCGCACGCTTCCCTGCCTCGGCGTCGCTCTTCTTTCCCGGCGGACACGCGCCGGCGCCTGGCGATCGGTGGCGCAACCCGGATCTGGCCGCGGTGCTTCGTCGAATCTCCTCCGATGGTCCAAAGGGATTTTACGCGGGGCGCACCGCGAAGCTCATCGATGCGGAGATGCGTCGCAGCGGCGGGAAGATCTCGCTCGCGGATCTCGGGAACTATCGCGCGAAGTGGCGCGCGCCGATCGAGTTCACCTATCGCGCGCACCGGGTCATCTCGATGCCGGCGCCGTCGTCGGGCGGGATCACGATCGCGCTCGTGGCGCACGAGCTGGCGCGCTACGATTTTCGCGCGCTCGGCTGGCACTCGCCAGAGGAGCTGCATCTCCTCACCGAGGGGATGCGACGCGGTTTCGCGGTGCGCAATAGCGCGCTCGGCGATCCGGATTTCGTGTCGATCCCGACGGCGCGGCTGCTCTCGCAGCAATACGCAGACTCGCTGGCGTCGACGATCGACGCGCATCGCGCGACGCCATCATCCAGCATCACCGTGGCGCTGGCCGCGTCGGTCGAGAAGAAGCAGACGACGCACTTCTCCGTCGTCGACGGCAAGGGCGGCGCGGTTGCCCTCACCACGACGCTGAATGGCGACAACGGCTCCGCGGTGGTGGTGGCGGGCGCCGGCTTCCTGCTGAATGACGAAATGGACGACTTCGCCACCGAGCCCGGGAAGCCAAACATGTTCGGACTCGTGCAAGGCGAGGCGAATGCGATCGCGCCGGGAAAGCGAATGCTGTCGTCGATGTCGCCGACGATCGTCATGGGCTCCGACAACACGCCGCTGCTGGTGACGGGCGCGCAGGGCGGCCCGACGATCATCAGCACGACCTTCGAGATAATGTCGAACGTGATCGACTACGACATGGGGGTTGCCGCGTCGGTGAGCGCGCCCCGCACGCATCATCAGCATTTGCCGGACACGCTTTACTATGAGCGGGGCGGCATTCCCGAGAGCACGCTTGCGGCGCTCCACGCGATGGGACATGTCACGAGCGCGACGGGAGTGCGCGGCGATCTAGGCTTCGCGGCCTCGATCCTCCGCCGCGGAGGCGTGGTGCAGGGGATGGCGGATCCGCGCGTGCACGGGCTGGCGGAGGGTTACTAACGGCGATGCTAGCTTCGCGAGGTAGCCGTCTCGAGCTCCACCGTCGCCTTTCGCTCGAGCTTCCCCCATCCGACCAGTCGTCCGCGTAGCGCCGCGACCACTGAGCGCACCACCACCCAGTACATCACCTGACGATAGGCGAAGCGCTGGAGGAAGATCAGCCAGGTGAGCCACTTGTCTTCATCCGGCTCGAGCGTGAACGCGAGGATCGACGCGAGCCAGTCCACGATGAGGAAGACGGCGTAGTACGTGAGCACCTGCTCCACCGATGTCATCGCGTATGTAGCGCCGTGCGCCTCGCGCAGCGCCCAGGCGGACCAGAGGCTCAGCACGAACATGAGGTCCGCGATCGGCGAGAGGAACGGGTAGATGATCTGGAAGAGCAGTACGTTCGGCAGCGCGACGAAGCCAAGCAGCCCGTAACGACGATGGAAGAACGCGCGGCGGTGTTTCCAGAGACACTGCAACGTGCCGAACGACCACCGGAAGCGCTGCTTCGCGAGACCGCTCAGTGTGTCGGGCGCCTCCGTGTAGCCGATTGCTTCGTCGGCATAGGCGATCGAAAATCCCCGGCGGCGGATCGAGAGCGTGAGATCCTGGTCCTCGGCGAGGGTGTCCTCGCTGAAGCCGCCGGCCTTCTGCACGAGTGACTTCCGCCACGCGCCTACCGCGCCCGGCACGACGGTGATGCAGTTGAGCAGCGAGAACGCGCGGCGGTCGAGGTTCTGGCTCGTCACGTACTCGATCGCCTGCCATCGCGTCACGAGGTTGATCCGATTGCCCACCTTCGCATTGCCGGCCACGGCGCCCACCTTCGGATCGTGCAGCGGCTCGACCAGCTCGGCCACCGTGTCGGGCGCGAAGAGCGTGTCGGCATCGAGGCAGATCACGATCTCGCCGCTCGCGTACTCGAGTCCGAAGTTCAGCGCGCTCGCCTTCCCTCCATTCGGCTTGCGATAGACACGCACCTTGGGATGATCCCCGTACGCCGCGTGCGCGATCTCGTATGTCCTGTCCGGCGATCCATCGTCGACGACGACGACCTCGAGCACGCCCGGATACTCCTGCGCGATGAGCGTCTCGATCGTGCGCAGAATGACCTTCTCCTCGTTGTACGCCGGCACGATTACACTGACCGACGGTGCGAAGGTGATCGGCGCGTCGCGGTTCTGGTGATTCTTCACGTGCTGGATGATCGCGAGCACGGTCATGAACAGGAGCCGCGCGAAACCGAGGAAGATGGCGAGAAAGAAGATCCAGTAGAGGAGCCACTGCAGCACACTCAGCGTTCCCCATCCGAGAAGCTCACCCGCTCGCGCGAGCGCGTTCCGCGGCGGCAGTCCCGGCATCGCCTGGTCGCGTGTGAGCCCGATCAGCTGCGAGAGCGGCACCACCGTGTCACCAATGGCGCGCAGCGAGTCGATGAGCGGGCCGAGCGCAGCGACCGTCTGGCTGCGATTGCCGCCGCCGTCGTGCAGCAGCACCACGTTACCGCGCGACCGTTGCGCGAGCACGGTGTCGATGATCGTCTGCACGCCGGGTGACTGCCAATCCTCCGCGTCGATATGGAGGCCGACGATGAGGTAGCCGCGCTCCTTCGCGATCTGCGCCGGCAAGAGCTCGTCGAGCGTCGTCGGCTCCGCGTCACCGAAATACGGCGGACGGAAGAACGCCGTGCGCCGCGCGAGCACCGCCTCGAACAAGCGCTCGGTGGCGTCGAGCTCGAGCTTCGTCTGCTTGTCGCTCGTGAACGCGAGGTTGGGATGCGTGAAGGTGTGATTCCCGATCAGGTGTCCTTCATTCACGATGCGGCGCAACAGCAGGAGATGCCGCTCGGCGTTCTCGCCGATGAGAAAGAAGGTTGCCGTGACTCCGCGAGACTTCAGCGTGTCGAGGATCATCGGCGTCCACTTGCCGTCGGGCCCATCATCGAAGGTGAGCGTGATGAGATGCGGGTCCGTGCTCCCGTAGCGGTTCACGATGAACGGCGTGCCGACCTTGTGAATGACCTCATCGACCACGAGGTGTGTCTTCGGGTCGATGCGCAGCGTGCGATTCCCCGAGTCCGGACTCGCGAAGAGATCCAGGATTTCGCCATTTCCCTCCATCTCGGCGTCGTAGCCGGGCGGGATCACACTCATCAGCGAGGCCGATGAATGGATGCCTGTCTTCCCGATGACGCGCCAGATCGCCGCGTCCTCCGAGCCCAGGCGCCAGATGCCCATTCCCGCGGTGCCGAGCGCCTGCGCGGCGACGGTCTGATTGTACGCGGTGATGGCGTCGAGGTACCACGCGAGATGGTCCGTCGAATCGCGATCAGTCCACGTCGCGTACGGATTGAGCGTCGTCGAGTCGAAGTGCAGCGCCTTCTTGTCCGCCTTTCGCACGGCGGACATGATCTCCTGGAAGGTCAACTGCTGCCCATTGGTCGTGCTATCGCCGTCGTTCCAGTCGTATCCGTACGCGCCGACGATCGGAATCGCCTTCTGTGGAGGAACGAAGCGCAGCATGTGCTTCATCTTCTCGACGAACCACTGCTGGCTCGCGATCGGCCCTGGGTCGCCCAGCTTTCCGAAGTGCTCGTCGTAGAGCATGAGGAAGAGGTAGTCGTTCACCGCCGCGAAGCGTGTGAGCTGGTGATCGCTGTCGTTCACCGATAGCGCCTGGGTGACGAGCTTCCCCGTCGGCGCGAGCCGTTTCCGCAGCTCCGCGACGAATTTGGCAATCGGCTCTGTGAGCTCCTGCGGCTCTTCCTCGAAGTCGATCGTGACGCCGCCCATTCCATAGTAGGCGACGCTGTCCGTCAGCTGATCGAGCGCGAGGGCGCGCGACGCCGGATTGGAGAGGAGGTGACGCAGTCCTTCGGCATCCCAGCGCTTGGTGGCCGAGTCGAAGTTGCTGACCATGATGAAGAGCTGCGGGCGCAGCTTCGGATCCGGGACGGCGCTCGCGATGGTGACGCCGACGCGCCGGTCGATACGCATGCGCAGCCCATGACCGTTCGGACCGAGCCACGCGCACTCGCAGACCACCCAGTCGAGATCGTCGGCGTGATGAAGGAGCGCATCGAGCGAGTTGTCGTCCCACGTGACGTAGAAGCCGGCGACGATCGGCACGCCCGGTGCATGCACGCGTCCTGGCGCGCTGCGGCCGCGCACGGGAAGCACGTTCGCACGCACCCCCGGCACGCGGTTTTTCCGGAGCGTGAAGAACAGCTGCAGCTTCTTCGAGAGTCGCTCGCGCTCGATCTTGCTCGTCGCGAGTCCGGGCGAGCGCGCGAAGGGCTCGCCCGTGAGAGGAATCTCAGGAAGGAGCGGCGGGATGACCACCATAGTGATGGTGATCGCGGCGATGACCGTCGTGATGATGCCGACGATGAGTGCGGCGCGACGCAAACGGCGCCAACGGCGACCGGTCTCGTCGAGAAAAATCGGCGCGCGGCGGGGGTAGCGGCTACTGGAATCCACTTGGGTCAACTTAGCGGGGTCGTGCGAGGGGAAAATATGAGAGTGTTCTAAGAGACGATGGGCCGTCGAAGAATGAGGCGTTTTTAACTGACTGCAGCGTTAATGAAGTGTCCGGTTCGCCGATAATCATTGGGGAGAGGATGAGACAGAGAGTCCGACCGGAAGCTCTGTCACCCAACGATTACTCAGGGAATCAGCCAATGCGTCAGAATTCACGTCAGTCACGACAGAACACGTTGATCGCCTCGCCGCTCAGCATGCGTTCGCTGAACCGCGCCGTGATTGCGATGGTCGCGATCGGTGGACTTGCCGCATGCTCTGCCGATCAGAATCTGACCGTCGCGCCGAAGCAGCAGTCCTCGCTGCCGTCGAAGGGCAATGGTCCGGCGCTGGTGTACGTGTCCGATTCGAGCGGCGTCAACCAGCTGTGGTCGCTCGTGGGCGGCGTGACTTCGCGCATCACCTTCTCGAATGCGATCGACAAGGACCCAAATAGTGCAGCAGGACACCTCGTCTTCGCATCCTACCGCGACGGTGATGAAGAAATTTATATGGGGCAGAACGATCTCTCCGGCCTCAAGCGCCTCACCACGAGTACCGGCGAGGATGAGCAGCCGAATCTGAGCCCCGATGCCTCGCGCATCGTGTTCGTCAGCGGTCGCTCTGGTACGCCGCGCCTCTGGATCATGGACTCGACGGGGCAGAACCAGGTTGCGCTGGCGACGGGCTCGGAAAGCTACGTCCCCGAGTCGGCGCCGGCGTGGAGCCCGAACGGAGCGCAGATCGTGTACACGTCGACTCGCTCGGGGCTCTCGCAGGTATTCGTGATCGCTGCTGCAGGCGGAACCCCGGTACAGCTCACCAACGAGATGAATGGCGCGTTCAATCCGGTCTGGAGCGCCGATGGCTCACAGATCTACTTCGTCTCCGTGATGGGAAACCCCGAGCTTCGCGCCGTGACGGTAGCGACGGGTGGGACGTCAGACTGGGTGTACGATGGAGCCGGTATCGGCCAGGCCGCGTGCTCGACGAGCGGTTGTGTTGCGGTCGAGGGTGCGTACGGCAGCAACGGGGATATCGTCACGATCGGACAGGACCAGTCGATCTCCGCGGTCGTGGCGACTGGGGCGAACGAAACCAGCCCGACGGTCCTCGTTCCATAATCGACGATGATTTCTGCCCCTCTTTCCAGAAGCGCCCTCGTGACAGCTCCCGAAATGCTTCTACCGGACCGCCGCACGGTGCGGGTACTACTCGTCGACGACGAGGAAGCAATTCGGCTGTCGCTCAGCACCTTCCTGACGCGCTCTGGCTACGAGGTGGAGACTGCCGCCTCCGCCGCGCAGGCGCTCGAAATGCTGGGCGCGGGACGCTTCTCACTGATGCTCAGCGACATTCGCATGCCGGGGATGACGGGCGTCGAGCTGGTGCCGAAGGCGCTGGCGACGAACCCGGATCTCGCGATCGTGATGCTGACCGCCGTCAACGATGCACCGACGGCTACCGAAGCGCTGTCGCGTGGTGCGATGGGCTACCTCACCAAGCCCGTCGAGCTCCCCGATCTGCACGAGTCGATTCTCAAGGCCCTGCACCGCCGCGAGATGCTGCTGCAGCAGCGCGAAATCGACCACGTCATCCGCGAAGAAGTGACGATTCGCACGGCCGAGCTCGAGCGCGAGAAATCTGCGCTGCGAGATCTCACGATCCAGGTGGCCGAGTCGCTCGTGATCGCCATGGAAGCGAAGAACCCGTACATGCGCGGCCGCTCGATCCGCATCGGGGAAATGGCGGCCGCGGTCGCGGATCAGATGTCGCTCGACGTCGATACGGTGGAAGCGGTGCGCCTCGCCGGACGGCTCATGGACGTTGGCAAGATCGGCATCCGCGAGGAGATCCTCAACAAGCCGGGCTCGCTGACCCCCGAGGAGTACGCGCACGTGAAGCAGCACGTCGAGATGGGAATCTCGATTCTCGCTCCGATGAAGCATCTCGGCTCGGTACTCGATTTCATCCGCGACCATCACGAGCACTGCGACGGCTCTGGCTATCCGCGCCAGATCACCGACAAGCAGATCTCGGTCGGCGGTCGCATTCTGGCCGCCGTCGACGCGTACGATGCGCTGACGAGCGGGCGTTCGTATCAGGAGCCGATGCAGCCCCACACGACGCTGGAGTACCTCTCCGAGCGCGTCGGTTCGCTCATCGATCCGGATGTCTTCCTCGGACTGAGCTGTGTGGTGCGGCGCAGGCGCTCGCTCACGTTCATCACGGCGATCCCGAACTGAGCGGGGCCGAACGACGGGACGACGCGCTCGACTGGTGTCGCGGGCGCAACTGGATCTGGCGAGCGATGTTGCTCGCCTATCTCGTGTATATCACCGTCAAATCGTTGAACGACTACGAGTACTGGACGGTCTTCAGCGGCCTCACCCTCGTGGTGCACGAGGCAGGACACATAGTCTTCAGCCCCTTCGGTGAGTTCCTCGAGGTCGCGGGCGGTAGCATCACGCAGGTCGCTACACCACTCATCGCGGCCTACACGTTTCTTCGCCAGCGCGAGTACTTCGGCATCTCCGTCGCGCTCGCGTGGCTCTCGCTGAGCCTCACGAATCTCGCCACCTACATTGGCGATGCGCGCGACCAGCTCCTCCCGCTCGTGAGCATGGGGAACGGCGATCCCATCCACGACTGGCACCTTCTGCTCGCTCGCCACGCCATGCTCGGCGACGATAAGTCGCTCGCCCGCTTCACCAATTTCCTGTCGGTGCTCTCGCTCGTGGTGGCCGTTCTACTCGGTACGTGGCTCTGCAACGCGATGCGAAAGTCCGCCGGCGCACCGGCGCCGGCGGACGAGGATCTCCTTCGCAGCTAGCGGACGCCGACATCGGCGACGCTACTAGAGGCAGGCATAAGCCACACCGATACCGATGCGCCTCTCCTCAACTTTTCTTCACGAGTTGGGCCGCTCGTCACGGCGATGCGCTACAGCAGCGTCCCCCGCAGAATCGTGAGCGCGACGCTGAAATAGATGATGAGCCCCGTCACGTCCACCAGCGTGGCCACGAAGGGCGCAGATGCGCTCGCGGGGTCGAAGTTGAGGCGCCGCATGATGAAGGGGAGCATCGATCCGGCGAGCGAGCCGAACATCACAACTCCGATCAGCGAAAATGCGACCGTCAACGCGACGAGTGTGTGATGCGGCCCGTAGTCGGCCATGCGAGCGGTCTGCCAGATCATGATTCGAGCGAAGCCCAACACACCGAGGATCGAGCCAAGGATCAGTCCCGACGGCAGCTCGCGCGCCGCCACACGCCACCAATCTTTGAGCGTCACCTCGCGGAGCGCCATTGCGCGAATGATCAGCGAGGTCGCCTGCGAGCCCGAGTTGCCGCCCGAGCTGATGATCAGCGGCATGAAGAGCGCGAGTACCACCGCCTTGCTGATCTCGTCCGCGAAGTGCGTCATCGCGGTAGCCGTCAGCATTTCGCCGAGGAAGAGTGCGCTCAGCCACCCCGCGCGCTTTTTAGTCATCGCGTAGATGCTGATCTCCATGTACGGCTCGTCGAGCGCCTCCATACCTCCGAACTTCTGCACGTCCTCCGTCTGCTCGCTCACGATCGCATCGATCACGTCGTCGACCGTCACGATCCCGAGCAGCTTCCCGTCGTCATCGACCACGGGCACCGCGAGCAGATTGTACTTCGAGAGCAGCCGCGCCACATCCTCACGATCCGTCGTCGGCTTTACCGTAAGTGGAACTCGCGGCGGTCCGATCTCCAGCACCTTCGCATTGCGGTCCGCCATCATGAGCTGACGCAGCGAGACGACGTGAATCATCTTCTGCTGGGCGTCGAGCACGTAGACCGTGTAGACCGTCTCCTTCGCACCGCCCACGCTCACGATATACTGGAGCGCCTGCTCCACCGTCCAGTCGAACGGCACCGTGACGGCTTCGGTCGTCATGATTCCGCCGGCGACCTCCGGCGGGTAGCGCAGCAGCAGCGCCAGGGAGCTGCGCGTGGGCGCGTCCAGCGGCTTCGCGAGGCGGTCGCGCTCCGGTGGCGTAAGCTCCCGGAAGAGATCCGCCTGCTGGTCCGCCGACATCGCCTCGAGCAGCGGCGCCGCCGAGGCAGCGTCGATCTTCTGGAAGATCTCGGCGCGTCCCTCGAGCTCCGGCTCGTCGAAGACCTGCACGACGAGATCGAACGGCAACGCCTTGATCAGCCGCGCCGCCGCATCCGGATGCAATCGGCTCAGCGCCTCGGCGACATCCACCGGCCGCATTTGAGACAGCATCTGCGCAAGCTCTGCCGGATCGCCTGAGAGCAGGTAGAGCAGCTCGGGGGAGTACGATTCGATCATCTCAGGCCTCTACGACTTGTGCGGTTGGGAGGCGGCCGCCGCGCCACGCGGCCAGCATCCATATCGCCCCGCTCACGACGACTGCGACGGGGATCACCAGTACGCCCTGCTGTATCGAGCTTCGATCGGAAATCCAGCCAATGAGCGTGGGCGATGGGACGTCGCCCAGCAGATGGATCGTGGAAATGCAAAGCGCCATCGCCGCGGCCCGCATCCCCGGTGGAACCATGTCGATCAGCTTCGAGTTGATCGGCGCGGTGCAAGTAAAGATGAGAAGCTCCGCCGCGAATAACGTAACCAGATACACAGTAGTATTTGCTGTCGTAAGGGCAATAAATGCGAGCGGCGCTGCCATGAGCGTCGTGGCGGCCGAGAGCCAGAGGTACGCCTCGCGGTTCTTGCGCAGGAGGCGGTCGCCGATCCACCCGCCGCCGAGCGACCCGACGATTCCGGTGACCACGAGCATGATCGCGAGCTGGCTGTTCGCGACCGCGCTGCTCACCCCGTGCGCGCGCTGCACGAACACCGGCATCCAGGCGGCGATCCCGCCCACCGCAAAGGTGTAGGCCGCGTAGCCGAGGACCGTGAGGCGATACTGCGCGTCCCGCAGGAGGAAGCGGTATTTGTGCATTGCTCCGGCAGAGCGCCCCGGCGTCACCGCCGTCTTCATTGGCGCGCGCAGGTGCAGCAGCATCCACCCCACGACCATCCCCGGCACTCCAGTCACGAAGAAGGCCTGTCGCCATCCCCAGTGAAAATCGACGAAGCCGCCAATGCCGTAGCCGAGCGCTGCGCCCACGGGAGCCGCCGCGAAGAAGATCGCGAAGGCACGTCCGCGCGTCTTCTCCGTGAAATAATCCGCAAGGATCGCGGGACCGATCGCCGAGTACGCGGCCTCTCCGATGCCGAGCAGCGACCGCGCGCCAATGAGCTCCGGCATCGTTCGGGCGAAGCCACCGAGCGCGGTGGCTGCACTCCAGAGGAAAATCCCGCCCGCGACCCAGCGCATCCGCTGCGACCGGTCACCGACGGCGCCGAAGAAGGGCGCGGCAATGAGATAGACGACGAGAAACGCCGTCGAGCCCAGCCCGATCTGGGTGTCCGACGGCGCGAGCGCCGACCGCTTGATGCTCTCCGACACTGCCGGAAAGACGAAGCGGTCGATGTAGTTGAGCAGGTTGATCGACGTGAGGATTGCGAGCACGCCCCACGCGCCGCGCTGCTCACTCTCGTGCGTGTCGTGGACCTCTGCCATCTCGCTCCCCGGTAAGCGCCCCACAATCTGGCGTGTCGCGACGATATCGGAAAGCGAGCGCGTTGCTGCAGTTCGGCGCCGCGCGTACACTTAGCGCACTTCACACCGATCGAGGCGGATGCACGTTCTCAACTTCACACTGCTCACGCTCGCGGGCGCGCTGCTCGCAGGGCTGGTCGGATCGCTCACCGGACTGGGGGGAGGAGTCATTCTCGTCCCCCTGCTGACACTCGGTCTGGGCGTCGACATCCGTTATGCGATCGGTGCATCGCTCGTGTGCGTGATCGCGACCTCGTCAGGGGCCGCCGCGGCGTTCGTGAAGGAAGGGTTCACGAACATCAGGGTCGGGATGTTCCTCGAGATCGCGACCACCGTCGGCGCGCTGCTCGGTACCGTCGTCGCGGTGTACGTCTCATCCTCGACGCTCGCGGTGATCTTCGGCATCGTCCTCCTCTTCTCGGCAGCGCAGTCCATGCGCCCTCGAGTCGAGCATATCTCGATGACCGAGCCCGGCACGCTCGGCGACCGGCTCCGACTGGCGTCCACCTTTCCGCACGACGGTGAGGACGTGAGCTACGGCGTGGAGCACGTGCCCGCGGGCTTCGCGATGATGTTCGTGGCGGGGATTCTCTCGGCGCTCCTTGGCATCGGCTCCGGCGTGGTGAAGGTGCTCGCGATGGACCGCGCGATGCATCTGCCGTACAAGGTTTCGACCACCACGAGCAACTTCATGATCGGCGTGACGGCAGCCGCGAGCGCAGGCGTGTACCTGCATCGCGGCTACATCGACCCCGTGCTCGTGATGCCTGTGGTGCTCGGCGTGCTCGCCGGCGCGACGCTCGGGGCGCGACTGCTCGCGCGCGTGCAGGTGAAGCCGCTTCGGCTGCTGTTCACGGTCGTGATGGTCGCGCTCGCGTGCGAGATGCTCTTTCAGGGATTGACGAAGCGGATATGAGCGACGCGCCGGCGGGACACGCGCACGAGGATTTCGCGCTCGAGCAGCGGCTCGGGACGCTGCTCCGCGCGGGCGTCCTCCTGTCCGCGTGCGTGACGCTGGCGGGCGGGATCATGTATCTCGCGACGCACGGGATGTCGTCGACGAGCTATCACATCTTCGCCGGCGAGCCGGAGGGGCTGCGAACGGTGAGCGGCGTCATCGCCGGAGCCGCTCGCCTCGACAGCGCGTCGATCATTCAGCTGGGCGTGCTACTCCTGATCGCGACGCCGGTCGCGCGGGTGTTCATCTCGGTGATCGGCTTTGCGCGCGAGCGCGACTGGATGTACGTCGGCTGCTCGCTGATCGTGCTCGCCCTGCTCTGCTACGGTCTCATCCACGGCGGTTAGCGCCCGGCGCTAGTGCCCGAGCGCCGCCGTGAGCTGGACATAGAGCGCGCGCCCCGGCGAGGTCTCGTAGTACTTTCCCCCCGCCGCGTTGATCGCCACCGAGGCGATATAGTGCTTGTCGAAGACATTCTGCAGCCCGATCGACGGGGCAAGCCACGGGCGCCCGAAGAGCGCCGTGCCTCCCGCGCGCAGATTCATGATCGCGTAGCCCGCCGCGTGCGCGCTGTTCCGATCGTCGACGTACTGCTTCGACTTCCCCTGCCCCTCGACCGTCGCGAACACATTGCGATAGTGGTACGTCGCGCTCGCCTGCACCTGATGCACGGGAATCCCCGGGATCGTGTTGGCGGCGAAGTTCGACGAATCGACGACGTAGTCGCGGAAGTGAAAGTGCGAGTAGGTGTACGACGCCGCAATCGTGAACGCATCGACGTCGGTCTGGAGCGCCGCTTCCAACCCCTCGCGCCGCGTCTTCCCCGCGTTGCGATAGTAGGTGCGACCGTTGCCGCTTGGCACCTCGAAGGCGATCAGCTCGTCGCGCACCTCGGTGTCGAAGCCGGCGAGATCGTACTGCACGCGTGAAAACACGATTCCCTTGAGGCCTATCTCGTACGTGGTAGAGAGCTGCGGCTGCAGGTCGGGATTGAAGCCGCCCGAGCCGTTCGCCTGGTTGCCGAGCTCCGTGGTCGTCGGGGTCTCGAACGCGCGGGAGATG
>JBBRYY010000068.1:0-14746 GCA_038237245.1 Gemmatimonadales bacterium
AAGGCGGAAGGCGGCAACTATCGCGTCGACATCTACATGGACAAGAAGTATTCGGACGAGGAGATCGCATCGCTCGGCGCGCAGCGCATGATGGTGCTGGTGACATCGCTGCAGAATGGCGGGCAGATCGCCGATGCGGTGACTGCGGGAAAGATCGGGAAGGACAAGGAGCAGCGGGTCGAGATCGTGAAGGTGAAGTAGATGCACGCCGCGCTGATGGTGATACCTCTGTTCTTTGCGGCGAGCGCGAAAGCGCAGGGTGGCAATTGCCCCGTTGGACAGGCACCGAGTGGGAACGGGTGCGTTGCAGTGCCTGCCACTGCATCTCAATTGCCGGCGCAGACCACTACTGTACCGCTGACGAGGCCGGCCACATCGGTGCAGAACCTTGGTGCGAGACAGGTTCCGTGGAAGGTGGCGATTCGCCCGAGCGCGAACTCCGTTGCCATTGGCGGATGCCAGCCCATGTACATCGATCTGCTCGATGAAACGGGAAAGGATATTCCCCGAGGTCCATCGGGCGGTCGCGTGACGCTCGCCGATTTCGATTGGACGGCGACGGGCAACGCAGCGGTGGGAAAATACGATGGGCCGAACTGGTGGGCGGTGTGCGCCTGTCCTGGCGCGCTGGTGGGTTCGACCGTTCATGTCATGGCTACGTATCCGGCGGCATCGATCGCGGAAAAGCAGAAGGTGCCGGGGCTGGCGTTTCAATCGTACATCGAGCTTCCGATCACGAACGCGTACGGCACGAACAAGCCGCCGGGATGCGACGACGTGCTCGTGACGACGACCGTGGCGATCTCGGTGCCAGGTGGCTCGCCCACGCTGGCGCCGCCGTCGAGGCCGTTGGGTGGTGCTCCGGGTGCGGGCACGCCGCCGGTGGCATCGACGCCGGCGACGCCTGCAACGCCTGCGACGACGGTGCCGTCGGGACAGCCGCCCGTGGTCGGCGAGCCGATCGCTGTGGTGCCGGGCACGGGACGTCAGCCAGGAGCGGTGATGCCCGCGATCGTACCTGCGAATCCGAAGACTTTTACGGCTGTGCAGACCGGGCCCGGTGCGGTGGTGCTCTCGTGGGATGCGGTGCCCGGTGTTGCGTGGTATCAGGTGTGGGGTGCGGGACTGCCGAATACCGGCGTCACCGTTTCATCCGGCACGGCCACTGCCGTTACCGGTGTGCAGCGCGGGACGCAAACGTGGACCGTCGGCTCATTCTACGCGCCGGGCCCCGTTAGCACGGCTGCTTCCTCGTTCACGAAGACGTCGTTGACGATGACGGAAACCGTTGCGGCAGGACCGCCGCCGCCGTCGGGCACCGCGTATCCACCGGGAGCAGCGCCGGCTGCACCACCGGCTGCAGCCACCAATCATTATCGCGTGATCGCAACCGGCTTCCGCGTGCTGCATCAGACGAAAGACGACATGTTCTCGCGCGATGGACACGGCGACGAGGTATACGGCGGCTTTCTGACTTTCCATTACGATCGAGGCACCAGCAAGCTGCTCGATCAGGATTTACGGAGAACGAGCGTCATCGGAGAGCAGGGCTACGACGGACTACAGTCACTGTCCAAGTTCGGGAAGGATGTCGTTGGGACCGTCAACTTTGCTCTGGGCGTGGACACTGCGCAGCATGGCGTGCGACTCAAGGGAGGAACCGCTTCGCAGGGCGGTGGCTTTGCGCAGAACGATGTCTTCCCCGCCGTCGCAGATCCGTCGAAGACGTACGGCGTCGCGCCTAGCGGTAACACCTTCCCCTTTCTCGTGTGGGAAGGATCGCTGACCGCTCAACAAGATGCGATCGTCATTCTGCCGACGCTCTGGGAGTTCGACGGCTATCCCGATGGCTTCAACAAATGGACTCAGTCGGAGCTGTCGAACGCAATTCAAATCTGGAGCGATCAAGGTGTGCAGGGAGCGGTAGCGGGCACGCAGCTCGCGCTGATCACGCCGCCGGGAACGCTCGAGACATCGTTTGGTCCACACATCGGAGGCTCGACCACTTTCAGTCTGGGTTTTGCCGCGTTGTTGGGACCCGTGGCGTTGTTGACCTCGGGCTCGTACGACCGACCGATCGGCGTGAGCATGAATGGCGACGGCGGGAGTGCGGGACTGTTCGTAGGGCCGGTACTCCCGAGGCGCGCGATCGTGATCACACGTGAGATCGTCGAGGCGACGCTCACGAAACTGGCGTCGTACAATCCCGCGACTGCAGGGACAACCTCATTCGCAGTTTTTGGTGCGCCCCCGGCGGTATTGCCCGCGCCCCCGCCCGGAACGATCGCCGTGCAGCTCTTCGAGAGCCCGGCCGACCAGCTCCAGGGACAGTACCTGCTCTATCTCAAGGTCGAGCGACTGCCATAGAGGACATCGACACCAGGAAGGCGAATGCGCACGCTGCTCGCAATTCTGCCGGTGTTCTCGCAGTTGATGGTTCCGTCACTCGCGAGCGCGCAGGAACGCGCGCCTTGGACGGCCACGGTGTCGATGACTCGCAAGGTGCTCGCAGTTGGCGAGTGCAGCGCCGTTTCGCTCGTTTTGAAGAGTGCAAACGGCGAGTCGCCGCGAGGCCCGAATGGGCAGCTCGTGTCGATGGCGGACTTCGATCTTAGTGCAGGGGGGAAGCTCCGAGCGCTCTGTGGTGGGAAAGTATGGTGGCGCGAATTACTTTGCGGTGTGCGCATGTCCCAAGGCGCCGGTGGGAACGGTGGCGACGGTGACTGCGACGTATCCGGCGAAGTACATCGCAGCGAAGGTGCGCGTGCCCGGCGTTTCGTTCACGACTTCGACGACGGTTCCGATCGCAGCGGGAGCGAGCAGCGGTAATGCGCCGGGATGCGATGCGCCGAATGCGAGTAGAGGCGGGCCGTGGCTCGTGACGATGCGCCCCGGCGTAAGCGCGCTCCCGATTGGCTCCTGCTCGGCGGTGTCGATGACGTTGCGCGATTCCACCGGGAAAGACACGCCGCGCAACCCGCTCGGCGGTCGCATTTCGCTCACCGACTTCGACATGAGCGCAACGACCGCGAACGGCGCGGACGTCGTCGGCAAGTACGACGGCGCGAGCTGGTTCGCGGCGTGCGAATGCCAGGCAGGAACTGTCGGCGAGGCGGCGACGATCACGGCGAGATATCCGGCGCAGCATCTCGATGCGAAGGCGCGGGTGCCGGGCGTGGAGATGCAGGTGACTGCGCCACTCACGCTCGCGCCAGCGCGCGGCTCGTCGAATCCGAAGGGGTGCGGAGATACGCAGGTGGCGCAGGCAGTTCCGGCCGATGTCGCACCGGGCGCCGCCGCACCCATTGATGGATCGAAGATCGTGAGACGCCGGGATCCTCCTGCATCGACACCGCCCCTACGCCGACGATTCGCGTTGCGCCGCCCGCGCTCGAGGGTCCGATCGCGGTCGCACCCGGAACGGGAAAGGGAACGCTGATGCCGAAAGCTGGTGCGCCCCCGACGAACGTCACCCTCAACGCATCACCGCGCGTCGCGCGTTTCTCGTGGACCGCCGCACCGAATGCGGTGCGGTACGCACTCTGGCGCGGCAACGGCCCGGGCGTGTCGGCCGAGCGAACGCCGTCGGCATTTACGGCGACCCGGTTCGTCGACACGGTTCCCGATGCGCACGAGACGTATCGCTATACGGTGGTTGCATACTACGCCGATGGAACGCACGGAGAGGCGCCTGCGGTGTAGTTCACATCGCCGACCATGGCAAACCCCGCGGGCTTCACAGCGGTGGCGTCCGGCGTGGCCGGCGGGGGCGGCGTGACCTTCCAGTGGCAGGCAGTGCCCGGCGCGGCGCGCTATCGCATCGATGGTCCGGGGCTCCCCGCCACCGGCTACTTCGCGATCGGCACCAGCGCGGCGCATCCGCACATGCCCGCAGGGCAGGATGAATTCCGCCTCCAGACGATCTATCCAGGAAACTTTGGCGACTCGGCGAGCGCATCGACGGCGACGGCTCTCGTGCACGTGTTGCCGTCGCATGCGATACCATGGCTTTCCCACAGGAACGGCAGCGGCTCGCTCGAACAGGTGCAAACTCCCGCGCACCAAGAGGTCAATGACGTCGTCGGCGGCAATGCATTTGGCACCTGGAGCGGCGATCTTACCCCGGTCTACGATCAGAGTTATGCAACGTGGTTGGGCCAGCCGTTGGAGTGGGATGGTTATTGGAAATTGATTCCTGAACCAATACCGATATGTAAGGATGCCTATAGCTCCGAACGTACTCGTTGCGGTTTTCGCGGTCTCAAGATCTGGTTGGATCTTACCGCTACCAATCTCTGGGATGACTCGACGCAGGATGTGAAGGAAGCCGTGTATGGAAATCCCACTGATCTCGGAGTTGGTCGCCGTACCTATTGCTTTCAATCGGACTCGGTTGGCTACAGAGGCTACAATGCGCCCGCGACGTTGGGTCCGCGCACAGTTTGTTACGCTACGGCCCACGGTATAACTCCCGGGTATCCTGGCTTCAACGATCCGCAAACCATCACGCATCCGATTCCAGGAGTCGGAAGCGATTTCATCCTCGCGATGGTTATCGTCAAAGATCCAAGCGGCACTGTGTTTCTCGCTCTAGGAAAGAACGGCACGTATCCACTCCTCCCCGCGGTGAATCTCGACACGGAGGGACCAAAGTTTTTCCCTTCGCGTGCATCTCCTGTCATGGGGGTACGTACAACACGACGACACGAAAGGTCGATGGATCGTCGTTCCTGCCGCTCGATCCGAATCTCCTCAGCTTTGCAAGTGCGGCCGACAAGGCGGCTCAGGAGGAAAAGATTCGAGTGATCAACGCGATGATAAAAAAGGCCCAGCCGCAGAGTGCAATCACGCAATACCTCAACGGCCTGTATCACGGTGCGATCGGAACCCCCGGCACGACCGCAGTGCCCGACTACGTTCCCGCGAGCTGGGCGCCGCAAGCGGGCTTCTATCGCCAGGTTGTTCGCGCCAATTGCACGATGTGCCACCTTGCCGCGCCGGACAGCTGGAATTTCGCGTCGTGGTAGAATTTTCAGGACAACGCGGGGCTCATTTACGCGGACGTCTGCCTCCAGCACACGATGCCACACGCGGAAGTTCCCTTCAAGAACTTCTGGCTCAAGGACACCGGCATTCTCTACATCCCCGGCCTCCTCGCCGCCACACTCGGCAAGCCGAGCTGTTGACGCGCTACGCCGCGCCTCGCCCCGCGCGTCGGCGTCGTACCCAATGGTGAGACGCGCTCGAACCTCAGTGAGAGCGACGCGTACTGCGTGATGCCGTAGCCGTGGTGAGATCGCGATTGTAGTCGTCGCGTCTTCCTGGAGCGCCTCACTGCGGGAGGCGCAGCGCCCAACGCGGTTCCGGTTCCAAGGATAAGAGAAGCCGAAGCGTCCGCGAATACTGCGGACGCTTCTTCGCATTGCCTTGCGCCAACGCTATGTTGATGGACGATTTTGAGTCCTGCGGCCCCTACTTCCGCCCCACTTCGCGTGTTCTGAGGATGTCGATGGCCTACGATGCGGACGAGCTGGTCGACCATTCGAGCCTCACGCGCCGCGACTTTCTCCTGCGCAGCGGTCAGCTCGGCTGGATGTTCTCCGTTCTGGGATCGCCATTCGGCCGTGTCATTGCGATGACGAAGGCGCCGATGGCTTTGCCGCTCGCGCGACCAGTCGGTATCGCCTCGCGTGCAGCGGCGATCCCGGCGCCATCGCTCATCTCCGGTTTCCAGTGGCGCACGCTCGGCCCCTTCCGTGGCGGACGCGTCGCAGCCGCGACCGGCGTGCCGGGGCGGCCGCACGAGTTTTATTTCGGCGCCGTGAACGGCGGCGTGTGGAAGTCGATCGACGCGGGACGCGTATGGGAGCCGATCTTCGATTCGCAGCCCGTCGCCTCGATCGGCGCGATCGCCGTCGCGCCATCGGCGCCTGACGTCGTTTACGTCGGCAGCGGGGAGTCGACGCTTCGCGACTCGGCCGGCTTCGGAAACGGGATGTACAAGTCGATCGACGCGGGAAAGAGTTGGACGCACATCGGACTCGAAGACACCCAGCACATCGGCAAGATCGCGATCGATCCGCACAACCCCGACGTGCTCTTCGTCGCGGCGATCGGCCATCTGTACGCGCCGAACGAGGAGCGTGGGATCTTCAAGTCGACGGACGGCGGCAGTAGTTGGAGGAAGGTGCTTTACAGGAGTCCGGATGTCGGCGGCGTCGAGGTCGTCATCGATCCATCGAACTCGCAGATCGTGTATGCGGGACTCTGGAATACGCGTCGTCCGCCCTGGTTCACGTACTCGCCGACCAACGGGCCCGGCGGCGGCATCTTCAAATCAACCGATGGCGGCACGACGTGGACGGAGCTCACGACAGGGCTGCCGAAGGAAGGAATCGGACGCACCGGCATCGCGGTCTCGGCGAGTGATCCGCGTCGCGTCTACGCCGTGGTCGACTGTCTGCTCCCCGATGGCGCGCCGCCAGCCACGCTGACCGCGCCAACGGCGGGCACGACCATCGACAAGGATGCCCCCCGTCAGGGCGGTTTCTTTCGCTCCGACGATGGCGGCGCGTCGTGGACGAGGATCTCGACCGACCAGTCGCTATGGGGACGTGGATGGTATTTCTGCAAGCTTGCGGTCGATCCGAAGGACCCGGACGCCGTGTACGTCAGCAACGTCGCCGTCTCGCGCACGATGGATGGCGGCAAACACTGGGTGGCGCTGCGCGGATCGCCAGGCGGCGATGACTATCATCAGCTCTGGATCAATCCCGATGATCCGAACACGATGATCGTCGCGAGCGATCAGGGTGCGATCATCACGCGCAACGCTCGCGGCGACGCAAAGCTCGTGACGTGGAGCTCGTGGATGAATCAGCCGACGGCGCAGATGTACCACATCTCCGTCGACTACAGAACCCCGTACTGGGTGACGGGCGCACAGCAGGATTCGGGCGCAGTGGCCGTGCGATCGCGCGGAAAGTTTGCGGAGATCTCGACGCACGACTGGGAGCCGATCGGCCCCGGCGGCGAGAGCGGCTACACCGCGGGCGACCGGCTGCATCCGGGGATCGTGTTCGGCGGAACGGGCGAGCGCTGGAATCTCGCGGCGAACAAGCAGCTGCGCGGCACGACTGCTCCCAAGGCGCCCGGTAAGGAGGTCGATCGTGCCGACTGGACGCAGCCACTCGTGTTCTCGAAGGCCGACCCGCACGCGCTCTATTGCGCGAGTCAATTTCTCTACAGAACCACCGACGGCGCGAAGACGTGGACGCGCATCAGCGAAGATCTCACGCGCGTCGCCCCTGCGATACCGCCGACGCTCGATACCGTCGCGGCCGCGCACGTCGATCGCAACGGGAAACGCGGCGTGATTTACACGATCGCGCCATCGCCGGTGTCTGCGCCGATGCTCTGGGTTGGTACCGACGATGGGCAGCTCTGGCGCACGGTCGATGCTGGTCGTGCGTGGATGAACGTGACACCGGCTTCAATCACCGCGTGGAGTCGCGTCACGACAGTCGAGGCATCGCACTCAAATGTCAATGTCGCCTATGCCAGCGTCGACCGGCATCAGCTGCAGGACTTCGACCCGTACATCTACCGGACGCGCGACAAGGGGAAGACGTGGCAGCCGATCACCAACGGATTGTCCAGGGGCGAGTACGTGCACGTCATCAAGGAGGATCCAAAGTCGCCGGGAACGCTCGTGTGCGGCACGGAGCGCGGCGCGTACATCTCCATCGATGACGGCGACAGCTGGAACCCGCTTCAGCTCAATCTCCCGGTTACCTCCGTGCGCGACTTCGAGATTTACGACAACGATCTGATCGTCGGCACGCACGGCCGAGGCATCTGGGTGATCGATGACATCGCCCCTCTGCGCCAGCGCGACTCGGTGCTCGCGACCGAGGATGCGCATCTGTTCAAGCCCGCCACGGTTGCGGCGACGGCACAGAGCGACGATGACGGAACGCCGTGGCCGAAGGATGAGCCGTACGCGGACACGCGCGTCGAAGGCGTCGTGCTCTACTACTGGTTGAAGGATGCTGCGAGCGGACCGGTGACGATCGAGATCCTGGACGCGCGCTCCGCGGTGGTCGCGACGATACCGGCGAAGATCAAGCCGCCCGCGCCCGATGCGCCGAAAGCCGATGGCATCAAGCGGATCTCGCCGATCTGGGAGCAGCCGCCGGCGGGCCCGCTTCCCGTGACCGCCGGGATGCATCGCGTCGTGTGGCCAACGGTCGAGGGGGCCGGCGGTCCCTTTGCATCAGGAGACGAGAAGCTGAAGGTACACACCGGCGCCTTCACCGCTCGGCTGAACGTTGCCGGGAAGAGTTACACGCAACGCTTCGAGGTGACGCCGGAAGTCACGCGCGGTTAGCGCGCGGGACTGACCGGGCGCGCCCAGTCGTACCACGCGGGCGCGAGCATCGCGAGCATGAACGTCGCGAGCACCGCGAACGCCACGGGATATCCCGAGTGCGTCGACACGACGCCGAAGACCACGGCGCCGATGCCGATCCCTGCGTCGTAGGCGACATTCCACACCGCGCTCACCGCGTCGTACCCCGACGGTGACACGCGCTCGAACATCAGCGACAGCGACGCGTTTTGCGTGATGCCGTAGCCGGTGCCGAAGAGCACCATCCCGATCATGATCGCCGGCGTCGTCGCGACGAAGATGAGCGCGAACATCCCGCACGTCGCAAGCAGCAATCCGGGGATGAGCAGCATCGCTGCTCCGTGTCGATCGCCGAGGTGGCCGGCCCACCATCGAGTGAACGTCGATGTCGCGGCCTGTACGAGCAATGCCATCGCGACGACGTTCTCCGACGCGTTGATCGCAGCGAGCGGAATGAAGGTGACGACGACGCCGGCGGCCATCGTCGTCGCGGAGAAGACGACGGCGGGGCGCGCGAGGGCGGGCATGCGGAAGCCGGCGAGCACACCAATGGGCTTTTCCTTCGCGGCCTCGAGCCCCGGTAGTCCCGGCACCGCGAGAAGCCCCACGAGCGCGGCGAGCCCCGCAACAATGAATACCGTCGGATAGCCGGCGTGCGCAGCGAGCCAGACGCCGAGGGGGAGTCCGAGGATCGAGGGAACGTTGGCGACCATGCCGTAGATCCCGAGTCCTTCGCCGCGGCGTTCGGGCGGGACGATGCGTGCGATGAGCGAGCCGCCGCCGACGACGATGATCGCGAGTCCGGCGCCGCGAACGAGACAGATCGCGAGGATCGCGGGCATCGTGTGCGCGAGCGGGAGTGCGAGGGCGGGGGCGCCGAGGAGGGCGAGGCCGGAGGCGAGGGTGCCACGGTATCCGAAGCGGGCGATGATGCGTGGGGACGCGAGCTCGGTGGCGACGGTCGAGAGCATGAGCGCGCCGGTCGCGAGTCCGGCGCCGATTCCGGAGGCGCCGATCGAGGTGGCGTACTGCGGCACGACGGAGAGGAGGAGGTAGAAGCAGATCATTGCGCCGAAGGTGGCGGCGCAGAGGAGCACCATGGGGCGAGTGAGGAGGGTGGATCGGGGGAAGGAGGCGCTTGACATGGATCGAAGCTATGGTCAAAGTGGTAAAGACGATAGAGCCACATTTACGCGATGATAGTTGACCAGAAAACCGCTCGAGCTACTTATGAGCGTTTCACGCGGTGCCGAGGAAAAGCTCGGACCGCAGATCGAACGCCAGCTCCGCGAGGCTGTCCGCGCTGGGAAGCTGCGCCCGGGCGCATCGATTCCGTCCACGCGCGACCTCGCGATCCAGCTCGGCGTGTCCCGACCGATCGTCGTCGACGCGTACGCCCAGCTCGCCGCCGAAGGGTACATCACGCTACGCCAAGGCGCTCGGCCCCGCGTCTCTACGGCGGCTCCGATTGCGGCGGCGACGGGCGCGGTCGTGCGGGCGAGGGCGGCTGCGCGACGCGAGCCGCGCGTGCGCTACGATTTCCTTCCTGCCTTCCCCGATCTCTCATCGTTCCCGCGCGCCGCGTGGCTCGCGGCTACGCGTGATGCGCTCGCGACGATGCGCGATGCCGACTTCGGCTATCGTGAGGTGCACGGGTGCGAGGTGCTGCGTGTCGCACTCGCCCAATATCTCGGACGCGCGCGCGGAGTGCGGTGCGATGCAGAGCAGATCGTCATCACGAGCGGCTTCGCGCAATCGCGGCTGCTCGCGTGTCGCGCGCTCGTCGCGATGGGGGCGAAGCGACTCGCGGTGGAAGATCCGGGCTACATCGAGTGGGATGCGATCGTCGCCGCAGGGCTCAAGCTCGCGCCGATCGCCGTCGACGATGGTGGGATGCGCATCGATGCGCTCGAGCGCGCGAAGGCCGACGCGGTGCTCGTCACTCCCGCACATCAGTTTCCGACGGGCGTCGTGATGAGCGGCGAGCGTCGTACCGCGCTGCTCGCATGGCTTCGCGCGAGGGATGTAGTAGCGATCGAGGATGACTATGACGCCGAGCTCCGGTATGATCGCGCGCCGGTGCGTGCGCTGCAGTCGCTCGAGCCGGAGCGTGTCGTGTACTGTGGCACGGCGAGCGAGATGTTCGGACCGGCGCTTCGCATCGGATGGGTGGTTGTGCCGCGACACATGCTTGCAGCGGTGCAACGCGAGCAGCGGCTCGCGGGCAATGGCGCGTCGCGCATCGAGCAGCATGCGCTTGCCACACTCTTCGCTAATGGCGAGATCGACAGGCATCTCCGCCGCATGCGACTGCGTTATCGCGCGCGACGCGATGCGCTCATCGATGCGCTGGCGGTAGAGATGCCGGAAGCGACGGTGAAGGGGATCGCCGCGGGGTTGCACGCGACGGTGGAGCTGAGCGCGGATGACGACGAGCACGCGATCCTCGAGGAGGCGCGGCGTCGCGGCATCGCGATGGGAGTCCTCGCGCAGCATCGGCTCGTCCCGCGCACCGCGAATGCCACGCTGCTGCTTGGCTATGCGCGCATGCCGGAGGCGATGATGCGCGACGCCGTGCGCGAGCTCCGCGACGCGATTCGCTCGGCGCGCAGCACCGCGGCGAGCAGGATCGGCTAACGCTTTCAGGCGATCGGGAGCGACGTGACGATGATCGATCCGAACGAGCTCCGGAACCTCGCGGATGTGACGTTATTTGGTGGGGACAGTACTTTGGTGGGGATAGTACTAATAGTAGGAGCGCAAGCGTCGGGCGACTTGAGGAAGGCCAATCGGGACACTAGCTTACGCACTCTTCTGGCCAGGTAGCTCAGTTGGTAGAGCAGCGGACTGAAAATCCGCGTGTCGGGGGTTCAATTCCCTCCCTGGCCACGTTGTGGGACAACAGCTTATGGTACGTTGAGCGACTTGATCCCAGAGGGCGTAGGGTGGCATGTCGGGGACTTGCTCACAACAGTAATACTTTTCGACAATGTACTCCACTGACTCTGAAGTAGAAGAGTCCTGGTTCAATCCCAGGGGGCCACTGAAAGCTCGGCATCGCGTTACGCGGTGTCGGGCTTTCGTACATCGGAGGGGTGGGGTATGGGATATGGTGTGTGCTCATCCCGATTTCTCCGAGTGGAGGTTCGCTTCGCTCTCTTTGCAACTCAACAGCGAATGTCGATCACGATGAGGGTGTTACGCGCAACAATCTGAACGATCTCGATGTCGTCCTGCCAATCGGGGTGTTCACCACCGTAACGGCACGGTACAACGCGAAGACGCTCGAGATCACGTACCGCAGGAAGAACATCGCCGAAGCTACCTGGGCATCGAGCCCGGCGGCATTTTCATGCTGTGGTGACTCGTCGTGTCGTCCATCGCGTGGTGCTTCCTTTCGTGCTCGGCCACCATCCCGTCGAACTGCGTCTGCTGTTCCGGTGTGAGCACGGCACGCACCTCGGCCATCGCCTGCTTCATTGTCGGGTCCATGCCGCGCATGCTGTCCATTCCCGCCATGCCTGACTGGTGGTGATCTCCCTTCATCTGCGCGGAGTACTTGTCATGTATGGCTTTGATCTGCGTCTTCTGGGCTTCCGTGAGATTGAGCTTGGCCATCATCTGCGCATGCGCGGCGGAGTCGGTGCGCTCGTGGTGCATGGCGCCCATTCCCTGTGCATGTGCTGCTGGCGCTGCAAGGATGGCGGCTGCCATCAGCGATAAGAGGCGTCTGTGCATTGGCTTATTTTCCTCGTTGGTGTTGCATCGGAGTATAAACGTCAGCGACTCGCTGTTCAGTTGCCTGTTCGCTCGATTGCCTCGAGCACACGCATCAGCCGCGCCTTCACCTCTTCGGCGACGGGTCGGATTGCATCGTTCCCGCTCAGTTGCAGGGCTTCCACGGGGTCCAGCGCGGCGACGACGCTCCGCCCAGGCTCGTCGGCGGCGTAGACGACAATGTTGCACGGCAGCAGCAGGCCGATGTCGCGCTCAGCCATGAGCGCCTGGTGTGCAAGCGGCGGGTTGCAGGCACCGAGGATGACATACGGGCGAAAGTCGACGCCGAGCTTCTTCTTCAGCGTCGCCGCGACGTCGATCTCGGAGAGGACGCCGAATCCTTCCGACGCGAGCGCCTCCTTCGTGCGCTCGACGGCCCGGCTGTACTCGAGCGGAACGGTCGTGCTGATGCCGTAACGGGTGGTCTGCGAAATCATGATTCCTCTCTGGACGACCGCGGTCGGCGGCAGCCAAGGCTTCGGGTGATGCTGCCGGCGCACGGAGAGCCCGTCGCGCGGCTGAGCGCCATTCACGTGGATACCATACTCTCACATCTCCAGATTCTCCATTCGCAGAGCTTCGTTGCTCGGCGCAAGGATGGACTCTACGCCCACCATGCCCTCGCCGATCACCGTGTGTTGCAGCTCTGCGAGCTCATGTGCGACAGTCTCAATGCCGCGCTCGAATGAAGCAGGTTCAGTCCGACGAACGCGGTGAAGCAACCACGCTGGGTGCACCCACCAGCCGAGAGCGAGCGACGCGAGCACGAAGGTGCCGACGAAGCGACGGAGGATTGGGACGATGACAATGTGAGCAAGGTGGCCACTACGGCACCGCTCATTGTCGGCAATCCGGGACGTCTCGGCTACGCCGTCGTGAAGCTGAACACCATCCCGTAGTTGCCGTCGGTGCCCGTCCAGTCGCCGCCCATCTCGCCGGACATCCCACCCATCATCCCGCCCATCATGGTGCTCGTGGCCGACTGGCCGCCCATGCCGGGGCAGGCGCCATAGTTGATGGTCGTGCCGCTGATATCCTTCATGCCGCCGCCCATGTGGATGTAGTAGATCGTGCCCGGCGCGAGGGAGGCGTTCGGAGTCATGGTGAGTGTCCGGTGATCGGATGACCAGTGTGCGGTCATTGCCACCACAGGGCCGCGGAGCGAATCGCGATGCAGGGACGTGTAGGCCTCCATCCCCGCCATCATGGTGTCGCTGAACATCATCGTGATCGAACCCGAGGTGCTCACTCCGGTCGCGCCGCCCAGGGGAGCGACGGACGTCACCGCTGCGCCGGCGGCGGGCGCGGTGGAACTGCTGCACGCCGCGACGAGCGCGACGGCGGACGCTACGAGGAAGAAATTGAGGGCTCGGTTTCGCATTTTCGGCTCCGGGGGACGGTGATTGCATAAAGGAATTACGCATCGCCCGACCGCGAGGACAGTCGGGCGACACCCCCGGTGCTTGTAGGGAAATACCCTGCCGACGGGCAAACCCCGAAGGGTCCTCGCCTGGAGCAGACGTCGGAAGGGAGGGAGAGGACGATCGGTTCGGCACTGCAATGCTCGCATCGCCGATGGGTGTCCGCTTCCATGCGCGTGTCAATCACCGCACGGATCGCTCGGCATGCGCATCATGCGCAACATCGCGGGCCCGCCGGTCTTGAGGAATCGGCGCACGAGGACGCCGGCGAGCGCCAGGAAGACCAGATTGAGCACGGTCGTGTAGTTCAGCGTGATCATGGTGGCCATGGCACGCGCGCCGCCAGCCGCCGGCGTCAACCCGAGTGCCTGGAACAGGAATTCCACGATCAGCGCCGCGCCGACCATCGCGGCGTAGAAGCTGCTGAAGATCACCCACGCCATGCGCGATCCGTAGTAGCGGCGGTAGATGTCGAGGATCGGCAGCACGATCAGGTCCGCGAAGATGAAGGCGATCACGCCTCCGAAGCTGATCCCGCCATTCCAGAGCACGGCCGCGAGCGGAATGTTGCCGACCGAACAAACGAACGAGAGGATGGCGATCAACGGCCCGATCACGGGGCCCCAAAACTTCGCCAGCAGCGGGTGCGAGACCAGGAAGACACTCGCCCACCACTCGCGTGGGACCCACGCCGCGAGCGCGCCCGCGATCAGCAGGCCGCCAGCGATGTCGATCCAGACTGATGCCCCATCCATCACGAAGTAGTGGGAGATGGCGGTCCTTCCGCCGGGAGAGCGGATCCTCGCGAGCAGTCCGCCGCCGACCGGCGCGGGCATGTGCATGTCGGCATGTCCTTCCATGCGCCCGGCGAGGCCCTTATTCGCCTGCGCGGTCGCGCCGGCGAGCAGCTTCGGCGTGAGCCGCCAGCGGAACAGGAGCGCGAGCATGGTCACCATGGCGGCGGCGCCGACCACCTCGGCGAGCGCGAACTGCCAGCCGAGGAAGACGATCATGATGATCGTCAACTCGAGCACGACGTTCGTGGACGCGATCTCGAACGTCATGGCGGCCGTGAAGTCGGCCCCCTTGCGGAAGATCGAGCGCGCGATGGCCACCGCCGCATACGAACACGAGGACG
>JBBRYY010000069.1:0-14739 GCA_038237245.1 Gemmatimonadales bacterium
CAAGAACGCGCTCTACATCGATGCGTCCGGCTTCCCGGTGTTCGATCCGACGGATCGTGTCATCTCAGATCCGGATCCGCACTGGACCGGATCGATCCGCACGAGCTTCCACATTAGCAAGTTCCAGATTTCTGCTCTCGTCGATCACAAGCAGGGTGGCGACGTGTGGAACGGAACGCGTGGTGCGCTTTACAACTTCGGTATACACAAGGACACGGATATCCGCGGTGGCACATTCACCTTCGGCAAGGACTATCCGTACCTCAGCGGACCTGTTGCTGGTCCCGGCGCTGGAACTCCCGTGGTCATCGATCAGAGCTGGTTCCAGGGTGACGGTAGCGGCTTCGTCGGACCGTCCTCCGAGTTCGTCGAGAATGGCACGTACACGAAGCTCCGCGAGGTTTCCGTTGCGTACACGTTCGACGGCAAGTGGGTGCCGAATCTGATCGGCCTCACGTCCATCGATCTGCGCCTGGCTGGACGTAACCTGGCGACGTGGACGAAGTACAAGGGAATCGATCCCGAGACGAACCTGGCCGGCGCGGCATTCGCGGTGCAGGGCATCGACTACTTCAACAACCCGCAGACTCGGTCGATCGTTATATCGGTCGGCCTGAATCGCTAAGCGAAGGAGAATCCCAAGGTGAAAATGCAACTCAAGGGAGCGATCTGCGCGGCGGCGTTGGTAGTCGTCGCAGCGGGTTGCAATAACTTCCTAAAGGGTGGGGATCTGACCAAGGATCCGAACAACCCTCTCAACGCTACACCGAAGCAGCTTTTTTCTTCGGTGCAGTCGAATCTCTGGATACAGCAGACGAGCGATCTCGCCCGTCTCACCAGCATGTGGATGCAGCAGGTGGTTGGTGTTGCCCGCCAGGCCTATGGCACCTATACGTTCACAGGCGTCACGGAGTCTTCGTTCGACGCGGAATTTGCGCGCGCCTACCAGGGTGGTGGAATTCTCGATCTGCGTAAGATCGATTCCACGTCGGTGGTTCTCGGCGACAGCATTTTCCTCGGCATCAGCAAGGTTACGGAAGCCTGGTTGATCAGCGTGAACGCCGACATCTGGGGTGACATTCCCTACAGCCAGGCGGACTCGTTCTTCGTCTATCCGCAGCCGGTGCTCGATCCGCAGCAGACGGTCTACGATATGGTGGAGGCGCGTCTCTCTGAGGCCATTGCCGAGCTGCAAAGTGGTATTGGCTCCGGTCCGCAGGGTTCGGATCTCGTGTACGGCGGCGATCCGGACAAGTGGACCGCGCTCGCGCACACTCTCAAGGCACGCGTCTGGCTGCACCAGGCGGAGAAGCTGGGAACGCCGGCGTACGCGTCGGCGCTCGTCGAGGCCGCTCAGGGCATTAGCTCCAACGATGGCGACTACGTCGCAAATTTCTCCGGTTCGCAGGCGGGTGAAAGCAACCCGTGGTGGCAGTTCCTTGATGCCAACGGCACCACCGGACGAAATGGCGACATCGTTGCGACGGACTCGTACCTCGAGAACCTGTTGTCCTCGACCCACGATCCTCGCTTTGCCGACTACTTCCAGACGGGGAGCGTCGACACGTACGACTTCAGCCCGTTCCGCGAGAATCCGACGTATCCGCAGCCGTTCGTGACGTACAACGAGAATCTGCTGATTCAGGCAGAGGCACAGCTGCAAACGGGTGCAACAGGCGCGGCGCTGACCTCGTTGAACACCGAGCGTGCGGCGTGGGCGTTGTCACTCGATCCGACGAAGGCTTGGCATCGCGCGTACACCCTTGCGCCGGCCGCCTCGGCGACGCTCTCGGCGATCATGACCGAGAAGTACATCGTTCTCTTCCAGAACATCGAAACGTGGAACGACTACAAGCGCACGTGCATTCCGGCGCTGACGCCGGTCGCTGGCGGCGTCAACGGCGTCATTCCGGGGCGTCTTCTCTACCCCGTGGGTGAGCGGCAGACGAACACGAACATCCCGGCGGTCAATGTCCAGCCGCCGCGGAACTGGAACGATCCCAACGCCTGCTCGGATTCCTGAGCAAGGTTCGGTAGCTGAATCAGTATCAGCAAACGACCCGGTGCGCCTCACGGCACACCGGGTCGTTTGTTTTCCTTCGCTACTCTTGACGGCCCCACGCGCCATCCCCGTATATTCCTTCTTCCACTGATCGAGGAAGTCATGCGCGTTAGGTACCTCGTTCCTGTCCTGTTCGTCCTGTGCGCCTGCTATCAGTCGGTGCCCGTTGAGCTCTCGCGGGTGCTGCCGGGCACGAAGCTCCGCGTCTCGCTCACCGACGCCGGCGCAGACTCCCTGGCGCGCTATCTTGGACCTGGCGTCGAAACGATCGACGGAAAGCTCATCACCACCTCGGACAGCGGTGTCTCGATGTCCGTGACCCAGGTGTCGATGCGGTCGGGGCAGGATCAGTTCTGGAAGGGCGAGACCGTCGTGATCCCGCGCAGTGCGCTGGGCACGGTTCAGGCGCGCAAGATCAACAAGCCAAAGTCGGTGCTGCTCGCCGGCGTCTTCGTCGTCGCCCTCGCGAGCCTCAGGCTCGGCGGTGTGCTCGGTGGCAACGGTGGCTCCACGGGCGGCAACGGTTCCGGCGGACCGCGCTAACCATCGTAGCGGAGCGGCGAGGGTGCCGCTCCCGACCAACCAGTCAATAGAAGGCCAGCGTCGCTCTCGTCAGGTTGTTCTCGAGCGTCCACGTAATCTGCATCCCCCCGGGGCGCACGCTGATAACCTCGCTGTTGATCGCGCCGGATGTCCCCACGCCGTGCGCCGAGAGCTGTAGCGTCCCACCGCCCCGCGTCATGGTCCTGGAGAGCACGAAGTTCGCGTCAGACGACGCCGTGACCGTCCCCACACGCGCCCGCTGGCCATCGCGGATAACGAAAATGTCGACATCGCCCCAGTGATGATTCACTACCTGGAGCGTTGAATCGTTGTCCGCGGCCAGATCGTCGTTGATGCGATGCTTCCCGCAGCCCGAGAGGACGACGAGCATAGCGAGCGCGGCAAACCACTTAGTCAACATGCTTCCTCCGGAGGTCATTGCTCGTCCAATCCGCCTAATCACGCCCCCGGCCCCCCCTCCGTCAAGCCTTCTTTGCAGAGTCCTCGCTCGATTCCAATGGAGCTCTTGCGAAGGTCACATTAGGACGCCCGATTCACCTTGCGTCATCGCGAGTGTAATATTACGACGCAGGCCGTGCCCGCTTGCTGCGGTCTGTAACGTCTTAACTGGTACGCGCGTCTATGGATGCACCCGCCAAAGTGTCACTTTCTGCGCGCTTTGTGATACTGCGCGAGTACGCAGTCCGTCTCCATTTACATGCTCGGAGGTTTATGCGCACGACGCGGTGGAAAATCGCACTCGTATCCAGCGCGCTGATCGGCGTGCACGCGAGCGCCCCCGCCCTCGCGGCGCAGGACACGGCGCCCCTCTCAACATCTCCCGTGGCCGCCGCCGGAATTCTCTACCCCTCCACGCTCACCTTCGGCACCGGGCTGATCGACATTCCAGTCGCGTGGGTCTCGCCGACGTCCGGCGATGTCTGGGTGACCGCATCCGGCAAGATCACGAATTATTGCGCCACGCTTTGCACGATCAATTTCCAGGACAAGTTCAACACGAATCTTTCGATCGACACGCACTGGAAGCAGCGCTTCTCCGTCGGTCTTTCCGTCTACAGTCAGAATCCGAACTACGGCTTCTTCGGCGAAGTGCTCGCCCTCAAGCAGCAGCCCGAAAAAATCTGGCCTTCGATCGCCGTCGGCTTTCGCAATCTCGGGCCCGATACTCACGAAGAGCGCTTCCTCATCGGCAACGATGTCTACGTCTCGCCCACCGGCGGGATCACCGACACGGTTCCGGGATTCGCCAAGCACTTCCATTCCACGCCCACGTTCTACGCTGTGGCCACGAAGGAAGTGAAAGCCGGCAGCAATGGCGCCGCGAGCTTCAGCCTCGGCTACGGCAGCGGGATCTTCCACGATGATGGCGATCTCGGTCGCAACTACAACGACAAGGGCACGATCGTCAAAGGGCTCTTCCTCGGAGCGCGCTATGCAGTGCGCACCTCGGAGAACAGCAGCGTGACGATCCTCGGCGAGAACAATGGTTGGGACTGGAACGCCGGCGTCGTCGGAAACTGGCGCGGCATCGGTCTTGGCGTGTACGGCACCGAGCTCGAAGAAGGGAGCAAGAATCCGAGCAAGGGATTTCTGTACACGGTCTACAACTACACGAAGTTCAACGTCTCGCTGAGCTACAGCGGCAACCTCCACGACATCGCGCACGGCACCATCCTGCGCGCACGCATCGGTGAGCTCGAGCAGGAACAGCTCCGACTGCGCGCGCAGATTACGCAGCGCCAGCACAAGATCGAAGAGTTGCAGGCGTCGCTGCAGAAGGCGCAGGGCGGCGAGCTCGCGGAAGTCGCGAAGCGCCGCGAACAGCTCGATGCGCAGATCCAGGAAGAGCAGGATGCCATCAAGCGCGCCGAAGAACGCCTGAATCAGCTGCAGGGCGGGTCACCACCACCGACGACCACGCCTCCGCCAAGCACGACCACGCCCCCGCGCTAATTCGAGACCCAGGTCAACGATGATCTTCTCCGTTCCCCGATCCGTCCGCATTGCGCTGCTGCTCGCCCTCCCGGCAGCCGTCGTGCTCCCCGGAGTCGCGAAGGCGCAAGAGACCTATCCCCAGACGATGTACTGGGGCGCCGGTCTGATCGACATTCCGGTCGCGTATGTCTCGCCCGTGACGGGAGACTTCGCGCTGAACTTCTCGGGCAAGACGTTCCACGGCGCGAAGGCGTCGCCGGGATTCGCGGTGCTCGATGGGCTCAACACCAACGGCTCGCTCTCCTTCTCCTTCTTCGGACGGCTCGAGACCGGGATCTCGATCTACTCCGACAATCCGGAGTGGGGACTCTTCGCGCAGGGACTTCTTCTCAACGAGGAGAATTTCCGTCCGAAGTCCGGGCTCGTTCGCTGGGTGCCGAGCGTCGCGGTCGGAATGCGGAACATCGGACCGTACGATCACATTGACCGCTTCACCATCGGGTACAATCTCTATCCCGGCACCGTCGCGAATCCCGGTAAGCAGCACCTGGTGGATTCGCTCCATCAGAATTTCAAAACCGGAAATACGGTCTACGGTGTGGCCACGAAGTCGTTTGCACTCTCCGAGCTGAATCCGGGCTGGGGGAAGACGACGGTGAGCCTCACGGTCGGCTACGGCAATGGTCTGTTCAAGAACGACGGCGGTCTCGGATCCGCGTACGCGGCGAATTCGTGGAACGGCGCGTTCGGCGGTGTGAAGGTCGATCTCTTCCCGACGGCGCACAGCACCCTGTCGTTTATGGCCGAGAACAATTCGTGGGACTACAACCTTGGCGCGGCCTATGAGTGGCACGGGCTGCGCGCGGGCGCGTACTGGACTGAGCTCGGCGCGTCGCGCGCGGACACCAGCTCCGCCGCTTCGAAGCTCTACGGCTTTAGCAAGTTCTCGTTCACGCTCGGCTGGCAGAACAACGTGCTCGCGCTGCTGCGCGGACACTCGCTCGAACGCCGTGTCGCGGAGCTCGAACGCCAGCGACAGCTGCTCAACACCGAGATCACCGCCCGCCAGCAACGCATCGCGTCGCTGGAGCTCGAGATCAACCGCTACCAGGCGCAGAATCTCCTCGAGCTCGAGCAGCGCCGTGCGACTGCCGAGACCGAGTTGCGCTCTGAGCGCGAGGCGTTGCAGCGATTGGAGGAACGTCTCCACAAGCTGGAGCAGGATGCGCCGCCCAGTACGACGCCGCACTAGCCCACGACCAAGAGTTTCCTGATGCGAGCACTGCGAATGCGCTACCAACTGCTGGTGTTGACGGTCGGGATCCTCTTCCCGGCGGTCGTGAAAGCACAGCAGTCAGATTCGATCAAGGCTGACAGCGCCGCCCAGCAGCAGGCGTACGAGGGACGGCGAGGGGCGCTGGTGAAGGAGCTGCAAGACACGCAGGACAAGCTGGGCGATCTCCGCAGCCAGCGTGTCCGACTCGAGGCGCGCATCGAGAACGTGCTCGCCGAGACGATGCAGAAACGCACGCAGCAGCTGCTGGTGAGCAGGGAAGAAACGGCGCTCCTGCAGCTCGACGGCGTGCTCGCGAACGCGCAGGACAACATGGTCGCGCAGCGCGATCGCATGCGCTCGCTCGGCGACGCGGTGCGTCGTCGTGCAGGCGCGGTGCTGGTCGTCACGCTGCGCGCCGACTCTGCCGCTCCGGGCTCGCTCGGTGACGCTTCCCTCGAGATCGACAACGTGGTCGCGTCGACGCGCACGTACACGCCAACACTCGCCGCCGCGCTCGCGACGGGCGCCGTCGATCCGCTCTACCGCTCCGAGGTTCTGCCGAGCACGCACACGGTGGAGCTCAAGCTCACGCTCGCGGGGCAGCAGCTGATGCAGGGGATCAACGTCAACACGCTCACCGAAACAGTGACGTACGTCGAGTTCACGGTGCGCAACGGGCAGCTCGTTCCGAAGACCTGGACGAGCCGCGGGACCACGCCGTTCTGATTCCTTCGAGAGTGATGCGTGCACTGCCGGCTCTGGCCGCGGTGATGCTGGTGATGCCGCTCGCGGCGCAGCAGCCCACCGACACGTCCGCGAAGGCGCCCGCACCGGCGCCATCCGCCGCGAACGCCGCACCGGCACCGCTCGTGCCGGCGATCGTGCAGCCTTCGCCCGACCAGGCGCGCGGCTTCGACGCTGAGCTGCGCATGGCGCTCTTCGATGTGACGACGGACCATCCGCTGAGCGCGCTCGATCGCCTCGAGTGGCTGCGGTCGTCGCCGCTCGCCGGCTCGGGCGCGGCAACCCCGGGGCTGCGCGCGCAGGAGGATCTGCTCTTTCTGCTCGCCGAGTCGTACTACCGCCTCGGCATGCGCGACGCGTTCCGGAAGACGGCGGCGTCGCTCGATTCTGCCGCTCCTGCGGGGCGCTATGCGGGGGTGATTGCGGCGCAACGGATGCTCGATGCGTATTCCCGCGGCGACTACGCGCGAGTGCGGACGCTCGCAGCGACGAAGACGTCGAGTGATCGCGGTCTCATCTCGCTCGTCGCCGGCCTCGCGGCCGTGCAGAGCAGGGACTTCACCGTGGCGCACGCGGCCTTCGCGCAGTCATCCGCCTCGGGCGGCCAGTTCGCGCTCTATGCGCAGTACATGGATGCACTCGCCACGGCTGCGGGCGACAGCACGAAGGGCGCGGCGGCACTCACGACGCTGCAGACGTTGAGCGAGGGGCAGCGCGGGGCGTTCGCCGATCAGGTGCGACTCAGCGCCGCGCAGACAGCGCTCGGCGCCGGCCAGTTCGCCGCCGCGGCATCGCTGGCGGACGGAGTTCCCGCCACGAGCGGTGCAGGTGCGCAGGCGCTGCTCACGAAGGCATGGGCGCTCTACCGCGGTGGCAATGCCGCTGGGGCGGCCACGGCCTTCCGCGACTTCGCGACGCACTATCCCCAGCTTCCGGAGCGGGATGAGGCGCGCCTCATGGCAGGGCAGATCCTGCTCGAAAGCGGAAAGAGCGATTCCGCCGAGAAATATTTTCAGGGGATCGCCGACTCGATCAACAGTGAGCTCGCCGCGCTACAGGCGCGCGCCACCACCGCGATGACGGACGCGAGCCGCGCGCTCGTGAGCGCGCGCGTCGCAGGCTCGGTGTTCATCGCGAACGCGGGCCCCGGCAAAGTCATCTCGCTCCCCGATGATGCGGGCGCCGAGAAGGCGCGCATCGCAGCGGCGTTCGCGGGGACGCCGGATTCGGCGATCGGCGGTTCCGAGCCGCAGATCCTCACCAACCTCGGCGTCGCCGAGCGGGTGGACTCGGCGGCGGGCGCGGGCTTTCCGGTGCGCGTGGTCTTCGCGCCGCGGCTCGATGCGCAGACGCCGGGGCTCTATGCCGATCGCACGCAAGCGGTGCTCGCCACCGACATTCATCTCGCGCTCGCGTCGTACCGGCTCGAGGAGCAGATCGATGCGCAGAAGACGAAGATCGCGGCGCTCGAGAATCTTCAGCGCCTGATCGTCGAAGGGGACAGCGGGCTGGCGGACAACGCGAAGCAGATCGCCGCCACGCAGGACTCGCTCGAGCGCATGAAGGGTGTGCTCGAGAATACGCGAGAAAAGGTGCGCAACGCGCTTCGCCAGCAGATTGCGGCCACGCGGCAGGTCGCCGCGCTGAACATTCAGCAGCTGGACAGCACGAAGGCATCGCTCGGCGCGAATGCGAAGGGGCCGGAGATGGATGCGCTCGACATGGAAAAGCGGACGGCGGCCGTGTACAGCGCGATCGCGGATGACGTCGAGCGGGGCCTCGAAGCGGCACTCGACCATCACCCTGCGTTCGTGCTCCGCGACTCGCTGGTGGCGCGGCTGGCGCGCGCACACGCACTGCACGACACGACGGGCGCGGTGCTGAGCGAGGACTCGCTTCTCGTCGCGAACGAGCTCACCGCGCAGCGTGGCAAGGAGTCGAATGCGGTGATCGCGATGCGCAGCGAGGTGGCGGGTGCGACCACGCAGCGTGCGGCGGCCGAGGGCGCGCTGGTCGCGCTGGTGGATGAGGAGCTGCGTGCGCGCGCGACTGGGCTCGTCGCGCGGCTGTCGCGCGATCGCGAGGCCGCGGACTATGCGACTGCGAGCGCGGCGTTCTTCAAGGCGATGGATGCATCGACCACGCCACCCGGCGGCGCGACGCCTGCGGGAACGAGAACGGCGCCCGGCGGTGCTTCCACACCTCCGCGGCAATAGCTCATGTCCTCGCTCCGCTTCCTCACCCCGCTCCTCGCGCTGACCCTCGGCGCCGTCGCGAGCCCCGCGGCCGCGCAGAACGCGCCGGCGCCGCAGCTCGTCGCCACGGCGCGCCCCGCGGGCTTCGATGACGCGCGCGACGACGCGATCGAGAAGCTGTCGACGTTCCTGACGAAGTATCCATCGAGCACGCTGCGTCCGGGCGCGCTCTTCCAGCTTGGCGAGCTGCTCGTTCGCCGCGCCGATGAGAACTTCGCTGTGGCGCAGCGGGCCGGCGGCGAGGCGCCCGATCGTCCCGACTACGCGCCCGCGATCTCGCGCTACGAGGAGCTGACGGGAAAGTACGCGACCTTCCCCCGCGTCGACGCTGCAGCCTACACGCTCGGCACGCTCTACTTCTCGCAGCAGCGCAACGCCGATGCGGCGCGGATGTTCGAGCTGGTGACCTCCAAGGAGCAGTCGCACTTCCGTCCGGAGGGATATTTCCGGCTGGGTGACGCGGACTTCGAGCTCGCGGCCAAGCTTCGCGGCGAGCCGCGCAAGGCGATGTTCGTGAAGGCGGCATCGGCGTACGAGAGCGCGACGAAGATCGCGCCATCGAATGGCGACATCTACTTCCTGTCGCTCTACAAGCTCGGCTGGGCGTACTACAATCAGGCGACGCAGACGAATCAGCCCGAGTATCAGCAGGCGGTGGAAGTGTTCGGACGGCTCGTCACCGAATACGACAAGCTTTCCCCCGAGCAGCAGGCGCGTCTCGGACTGCGTGGCGAAGCGATCGAGTACATGGCGGTCGCGCTCACGCAGACGGGCGGCGCGGATGCCGCGCGCCGCTACTTCGGCACGCATCCGGCCTCCAGCTTCAAGCTTCCCGTGCTGCGTCGCGTGGCGACGGGGCTTCGCGACCAGGGCGACTTCGTCCGCGCGATCGACGCCTATCGCGCGGTACTCGCCGAGTCACCGGCAGATACCGGTGCGCTCCGCGTGCAGCGCGAGATCGTCGACATCTATCAGAACCGCGTGCTCGAGCCGGACAAGGCGCAGGCCGCTCGCCTCGAGCTCGTCGATCGCTTTGCGCCGAGCTCGGTGTGGTCGAACGCGAACGCGCCGCTGCGCGACAGCGCGCAAGCCGCTCGCGAGAATGCGCTGCGCCAGAGCGCGCAGTACAGCCTCTCGCGCGCGCAGGATGCGAAGGACAAGAGGGACAAGTCGAAGTTCGCCGAGGCGGCCAATCTCTACGGCCGCTACATGAGCGAGTTCTCGACGAGCGACAGCGCGCAGGCCGTCGATCTGCTCTACGGCGAAGCGCTGTTCGCCGAGGGTGAGTACTTCAGGGCCGGAACCGAGTACTCGCGCGCGGCATACGTCTACAAGAACGATCCGAAGCTATCGCAGCAGGCAGGGCAGGACGCAATCGTGGCATTCGACTCGGCCACCGTGCGCACGAAGGACGACAAGGCGAGCCAGGATTCGCTGTTCGCCGTCGTCGATCGCTACGTCGCCGCATTCCCGGCTACCGACGTCGCGCACCACGCGCTCATCGAGAAGGGCAAGCGCGCGTCCGAGGCGAAGCGGTGGGACGTGATGGCCGCGACCTTCAAGACGTACGCGGACAATTATCCGAACGATGCGTACACGCCGACGGCGCAGAAGCTGATCGGCGATGCGCTCTACAAGCAGGGGCTGTACACCGAGGCGCAGGGGCAGTGGGAGAACGCGCAGGCGATCGCGATCAAGTCGGGGAAGAAGGCGCTCTCGGATACGATCAATCTCGTGCGTAATGCCGCGGCGGTGACGTACGGCGATTCGCTCGTAAAGGCCGGCAACTATCGTGAGGCGGCGGAGGCCGTGTACGTCGCGTTCGCCGATCGCAATCCCACTTCGGAGCGCGCGCCGGATGCGCTGCGCAACGCGATCGAGACATACGTGCTCGCGGACAGCGTCGCGCGCATCAAGGGCGACAAGAATGCATCGAACGCCGCGAAGCAGCGGGCCTTCGAGCTCTCCCAGCGCCTCGTGTCGACGTACCCGACGTACAAGTACCGCGTACAGTACCAGGCGCTCGAGACGCAGCTGCTCGCCGATCTCGGCAAGCGTGATGAGTCGGCGGTCGCACTCGAGACGCTGATCCGCGAGAATCCGACGTGGCCCGGGCGCGCGGATGCGATGGTGCGTCTCGCGGTGGACTACGACTCGCTCGCGAAGCCGAAGGAGGAGGCTGCCGCGTACGAGCGCTTTGCCGCGGCGTATCCGAAGGATCCGCGTGCGGCCGATGCGCAGTACAACGCCGGTGTCACCTATCTGCAGGCGGCGGACACCGCGAGCGCGATCCGCGCGTACGGCATCTTCGCCGCGGCACACCCACGCGACCAGCGCACCGGAGGCGCGCAGGCGGCGCGCGTCGCGCTCATCAAGGCCGGCGGCAACGTCGCCGCGGCCAATGTCGAGCTGGCGAAGCTGTGCGCCCGTCCGACCGAAGAGATCAAGACGCAGTGCGCCGCGCGTGTCGGCGAGGCCGAGTTCGCGGTGGGGCGCTCGATGTTCCCGCGCTATCAGGCGCTCAAGCTCAGCATCCCCCGGCGCGTGAACCTCACGCGCGCCGGCGTTGAGCGGCTGTCCGCGCCGAAGCGGAAGATGCTCGCCGACATGTCCGTGCACTTTACGAAGGCGATTGCGAGCGGCGACCCGACCTGGCTCTCGGCCTCGTCGTACTACGTCGGACTCGCGCAGTGGGAGTACGGGAATTATTTGGCGAATCTCACGTTGCCGAAGGATCTGACGGACGATCAGCGCGCCGCGGCGCAGGCGGGTTCGGCGCGCCAGGCGGAGGAGTACTACCAGGCGGCGAACAAGCTCTGGCAGACGCTCGTCGACAAGGCGGCGACGGACAAGTTCGACAACGCGTGGGTGCAGCGCGCGAAGGACGCCGTGGGCGGCAAGGTCGATGCGGCGCCTCCGGCCGCATCGCTCGACCGTGATGCACGCGGCAACGGAGGTGCATCGTGAGTCGTTTCGCGCGTGTGGGATGCGGCGTCCTTATGGGTGTCGTAATGATCAGTGCGGCATCGAGGCTGAGTGCCCAGCAGAAGGGTCCTCCGCCGAAGAAGGGGCAGGCGATCGAGATTCGCGGACAGGTGCCGACGCCGCAAGTGGTAACGGTGCGTCCACGCGAGGTCCCGACGTACGATCGCCAGCTGCTCGCGCCGGCGTTCTACAATGGAACGGGAAGCACGACGTCACAGGCTGCGGTGCAGCTCGTGCCGGAGAGTCAGGTGCGGGGAACAACGGCGCTCGACACCATCCCTGCTGGGATGGCGCACGAGGGCGGCGTGCCGACGGTCGGACCGCTGGCAGTGCATCGCGACTCGATGCGCAACGCCCGCGATACGGCCGCGACGAGGGCAGGGGCGAGCACCGCGGAGATCGAGGCGATGCGTCACGAGCTCGCGGTGCGGAGAGCGCGCCTCGACTCGCTGCAGCGGATTCTCAATCTGCAGATGCAGTCGCCGGTGGGACTCGGCAAGGCGCCTGCGGAGCCGGTGAAGAGAATGAGCGCTGCCGATTCCGCAGCGCGCGTGCAGGAGATCGAATCGATTCGCAGGGAGCTCGAATACCGCAAGCAGCGTCTCGATTCGCTGAGGCGGGAAGTGGCAAAGATGGGAAGAGGGGGAAGGCCGGTTCCGTTGAAGAAGAAGACGACCACGGATTCAACCGCCGCGGCGCCAACGACGCCACGCGGCCGCAAATGATGATGCCCGCTGGAACTTTCGCTGAGGACACAGGTCGATGAGCAATCTGATCGAGTATTTCCGTAGTGGCGGTCCGATCATGTACCCCATTCTCTTGGTGGCGCTGGTCGGTCTCGCCGTGTTCGTCGAGCGATTCTACATGATCGTGATCCGCTCGAAGATCAACGGGCGGACGTTCATCGAGCGCGTGATCCAGCTGGTGCGCGCTGGACGAATCGAAGATGCGATCAAGCTCTGCGGCCAGTCGAACGCAGTGCTGCCGGACATGGGTTTGCTCATTCTGCGCAGCCGCAGTCGTGATGAGGCGGATTTGCAGAACGTCGCGGATGCCGCGGCGCTGAGCGTGCTCCCGCGCCTTACGCGCCGGCTGCACTATCTCCCGATGCTCGCGAACGTCGCGACGCTGATCGGTCTGCTCGGTACGATCTACGGATTGCGCGGCGCCTTCGCGGCAGTCGGTACGGCGGCGGCGGCGGAGCGCTCGGCGGCACTGGCGTCGGGTATCGCGGTCGCGCTGAACGCCACGGGCTTCGGTTTGTTCACCGCGATCCCGCTGACGGTGGCGCACGCGTACCTCGTCAGCCAGGCGGAAGGCATCATCGAGCAGGTCGATGAGTTCCAGGTGCGTCTCATCAACGCGCTCATCGATCGTCCCGACGTCCGACTCGGTCACCGGTAGGCCGCTTCCCGGTTTTTCTCCGCATGATGTGCATGCGAAGCGCCGGGGAACGTCTCATCGGACAACCACGCGTGAGCTGATCGTATGGCTTCAATTTTCCACCGGTCCAAACAACGGCGTGCAGAACGGGCGCCGGTCACGCACGGCGGGGGCATCAATCTCGTGCCGCTCGTAGACATCCTCACGTCCATCGTGTTCTTCAGCCTCCTGACGTATCAGGGGGCGACGATGGCCGCGCTCACGTCGTTCGACCTCACGCTGCCGCCCGTCGTCGTCAACACGCCCGAGCAGCTTTCGAAGATCAAGTCCGAGAAGGACGTGCTCAATCTCCTGCTCGCCGTTCGCGTCGACAACGACAAGCTCACCGTCGAACACTCGGAGCAGGGAGGCTTTCATCAGGTGATTCAGGGGCTCGACAAGGGCTCGCTCGATCAGCTCGAGTCGCTGATGACGAGCATCCGGAACAAGTATCCGCAGAACGCGGATGTCACGGTCATTCCCGCGGATGAGTTGAGCTACGCGAACCTCGTGCACGTGCTCGAGCGGCTGAAGCTCTCGCACTTCACGGGGATCTCGCTGACCACGAAGGCGCGCGGCGCCGTGGCGGGAGCCTAGCATGAGTAGAGCAAAAGATGCGCGCATGGGACGCCGGGCGGCGCAGTTCTCGAAGTTCCGAATGACGGAGCTAAACCTGATTCCGCTCGTCGATACGTTCGTGTCGATCGTGTTCTTCGCGCTCACCACCGCCACCGTCGGCGAGCTGTCGCCCGTGGTGCCCGGTGTCCGCCTTCCGACCGCGGGGGTGGGTGTCGTCGCCCTCTCGCAGCTCACGCTCGGCATCGGGGCGCAGGTCACGCTCGCCGGTCATCCGCTCATGAGCACTCTCGATGCCGCACGCGCCAAGTCCAACGATCCGGGGCAGCCGCTCGTGATCCCACCGCTCTTGACCGCGCTCAAGGCCACCTCCGATTCCATTCGGCGCGCGAAGTCGACGCCACGGGACTCGTCGCTCGATACGCCGCTCGCGATCCAGGGTGACAGCAGCATGCACTACGACCTCCTCGCGCGCGTGATGCAGACGGCGCGCATGGCGGGTTTCAAGAACATCTCGCTGCAGGTGAACAAGACGGGGAATGCGACGGCCGTCACCACGGTCCCCGGCACACCGGGAGCTCCGTAATGGCCGCCGAGGAGAGACCGCCGCGCGCCGCGCGGAAGCCGGTCGACGATGTCTCGTTCACGAGGCAGCTCCGCTACGAGTTCGCGGACGCCGAGGGACGGGCGATCCTGTATTCGTACTGCATGTCGGCGGTGCTCGGGATCATCTGGCTGCTGCTCGTGCTCTTCCTGCCGGCACCGCCGAACTCGATCAACCTGCTCAAGGAAGAGGAGCCGGTGAACATCGAGGTGAAGGCGGAGGACATACCTGTTCCGACGCCGGCGCCTGTCGCGGCCGTGGCGAGCACCGGAGGCGCGCCGAAGACGGCGGCTGCGCCGGCGAAAAACCCTGGCGG
>JBBRYY010000070.1:0-14443 GCA_038237245.1 Gemmatimonadales bacterium
GGCAAGATCACCAAGCACGGCTTCGAGCTTTCGATGCACGGAACACCATATCAAACGCCGAACACCGAGTGGACGATCGGCGTCAACCTCGCCAAGGCCGATTCGAAGGTGGCAGATATCAACGGCGCCGATTTCCTCCAGGCCTCGACGAACGTGCGTCACGTCGTCGGATACCCAGTCGGCGCATGGTTCGCGAAGAAGGTGGTCGGCTCGACGCTCAATCCTGATGGCAGCATCACCGACGTCATGTGCGACGATGGTACCTCCAGTCACACCGCAATCGCCTGTAGCGGCGCACCTGTCGTCTACCTCGGCCGCACCCTGCCGAACTTCGAAGGATCGGCGACCTCGACCCTCAGGTTCTTCAAGAACTTCCAGCTTTTCGTCATGCTCGATAGCAAGACCGGCTACAAGAAGGTCGACGGCAACGCTCGCGTGCGCTGCCATATCTTCGATTTGTGCGAGTCGAACTGGTATCCGCAGCGTGGCTTCGACCTGGCGACGTTGGGCGCCCAGACGCGCAGCTCGTACTACAGCGACATCATCAAGGACGCGAGCTTCCTGAAGCTTCGTGAGGTATCGGTCACGTACACGCTCCCGGACCGCTTTGCCTCCGCGCTTCGCTCCTCTGGCGCAACGATTTCCATAGCTGGGCGCAACCTCAAGACGTGGACGAAGTACGACGGCCTCGACCCCGAGGCATCCTTTCAGGGCGGCTCCAGAGGATTCGGACAGTGGGAGCAGGATGTGACACCGCAGCTCATGCAGTTTGTCACGACTCTCCATCTCTCTTACTGAGCGCCGTCATGATGCCAAACGACTCATACAGGCCAACCGACATGCAGACGCGAACCGCGCGCACTGCGCGCACAAAGGCATGGGCATTTCTGTCGATCGCGACGATCTGTTTCGCCGCGGCGTGCAGCAATCTTCTGGACGTGAAGTCGCCGGACGCGATCGACCCGGCTTCGCTCGAAGTTCCAGCGAACGCTTCATTACTCGTCAACAGCGCCATCGGTGACTTTTTCTGCACCTTTGGATCGTACGTCGTCGCCAGCGGTTTGCTGAGCGGCGAGCTGGAGGATGGCACGCTGACGGCGGCGCGCTGGTCATACGACCGTCGCGATCTCGATCCCAACGAAGCGCTGTACTCGACCAACGATTGCACGTCGCTCGGCACATACACACCGATTTCGACATCACGCTTCACGGCGGACCACACGCTCGGTCTGCTCGAAGGGTGGAGCGACACGGATGTCAGCGACAGACAGCAGCTGATCGCGGAAGCCGCGACGTTCGGCGGCTACAGCAGAATTCTTCTCGGCGAAGGATTCTGCACGGCGGCGATCGACCTCGGACCGCAGCTCACGTCGCAACAGATATTCGAGCTCGCGATAGGGAAGTTCGATACGGCCGTCACTGCGGCGCAAAGTGCGGGAGTCGACAGTCTCGTCAATCTCGCGCTCGTCGGGCGAGCCCGCGCCGAGCTCGATGCGGGGAATAAGGCCGCGGCGGCAACGGATGCGGCGCTCGTTCCGTCAGGCTTCGTCTACTACGTCACCAATGACAAGGGAACGGCGCAGCGGCAAAATCGCGTGTACTCCCAGAACAATGCGGGTCACAGCGTGACGATCGCGCCTGCCTATCGGCATCTCAACGATCCGCGTGTGCCCGTGGACAGCGCCGGTCGATTCGCGGGCGACGAGCAGACGCCGCTCTGGACGCAGGGCAAGTACGCCGACGGCTCGGCGAGCATCCCGCTCGCGAGCTACGTCGAGGCTCAGCTGATTCTCGCCGAGGCGACCGGCGGGTCGGGTGCGATCACGATTCTCAACAACCTGCGCTCGACCGCATCGCTCGCGCCGCTCGCATCCTCGAGTGATCCAGCGGTCATCAATGCCGACATCGGTCAGGAGCGTGCGCGCTGGCTGTGGCTGCAGGGAACACATTACTTCGACGTGCGCCGCCTCGGTCTTCCACTCGTGCCTGCGACCGGAACGGTGTACACCCCCGAGTATACGAAGGGTGGCGTTTACGGCCCTCAGACGTGCATGCCGATTCCGGCGGTGGAGACGAACAACAATCCCAATGCGAGAAACCCACCCGCAGGTTGATCGCCACGCACCACGAGATGCAAAAAGGGAGGCGCGATCTGCGCCTCCCTTTTTGCATCGTGCTCGCCAACCAGCCTACATGTTGTCGACCATCGCCTGCGCGAACTCACTCGTCTTCAACAGCGTCGCACCCTTCATCTGCCGCTCGAAGTCGTAGGTCACCCGCTGCTGCCCGATCGTCTTCTCGAGCGACACGAGGATCCTGTCCGCCGCCTCGTGCCAGCCCAGGTGACGGAACATCATCTCGCCACTCAGGATCACCGAGCCGGGATTCACCTTGTCCTGGTTCGCGTACTTCGGCGCCGTGCCATGCGTCGCCTCGAAAATCGCGTGGCCGGACAGATAGTTGATGTTGGCGCCGGGCGCGATGCCGATGCCGCCCACCTGCGCCGCGAGGGCGTCGGAGATGTAATCACCGTTGAGATTCATCGTCGCGATCACGCTGTACTCGCGCGGGCGCGTGAGGATCTGCTGGAGGAAGGCGTCGGCGATTACGTCCTTGATGACGACGCCACCCGGCAGCTGCAGCCATGGCCCGCCGTCGATCTCCGCCGCGCCGTACTCGCGCTTGGCCAGCTCATACCCCCAGTCACGGAAGCCGCCTTCCGTGTACTTCATGATGTTCCCTTTGTGCACCAGCGTCACGCTCGGCAGCGAGTGCGAGATCGCGTAGTCGATCGCGGCCCGGATGAGGCGCGTGCTTCCTTCCTCGGAGACCGGCTTGATGCCGATCGCGCTCGTATCGGGGAAGCGAATGGTCTGCACACCCATCTGCGTGCGTAGAAAGTCGATCACCTGCTTCGCCTCGGCGCTCTTGGCCTTCCACTCGATCCCGGCATAGATGTCTTCCGTGTTCTCGCGGAAGATGATCATGTTCACATCCTCGGGAGCCTTGACGGGGGACGGTACACCGCTGAAATAGCGAACGGGGCGCACGCACGCATAGAGGTCCAGCTTCTGGCGGAGCGCGACGTTCAGCGAGCGGAAGCCGCCGCCGACAGGCGTGGTGAGCGGACCCTTGATCGATACGAGGTGATGGTCGAGCGCCGCCAGCGTGTCATCCGGAAGCCAGTTGTTCACGGTATTCTTCGCTTTCTCGCCGGCGAGCACCTCGAACCACTCGATCTTCCGGGTCTTGCCATAAGCGGCCCGAACGGCGCCGTCGAACACCAACTGCGAGGCGTGCCAGATATCGGGGCCTGTGCCGTCGCCTTCGATGTACGGGATGATTGGCTGGGTGGGGACTTGCAGCACCCCGTCCTTCATCGTGATCGTTTCACCCTGGGTGGGCGGCTTCAGATTCTTGTACTCTGGTGCAATGGATGCGGTCATGATCTTTCGGCTCCGGCGTCAATGAGTGCCAATGCGCGAAATGTGCTGACGGGATCAGTGGAGGGCAACGAGGCCACCGCGCGCGCGGCAACGGCGATCGCCGATGCGTTCGACGCCTACCGTGCGCGCTTCGCCGAGATCACGAGCGGCGTGCGCGACCGCTTCGAGCGACGCGACTGGCTCGGCACGCAGGACGATGCCGCCGCGCGGCTCGCGCTCTATCGCCTCCACGTTGCGCGCGGGCTGGCCGAAGTGCGCGCGGAGCTTGGTGCGCACGCCACCGACGTGCCGACGTGGGAAGAGGTGAAGTGGCTGCACGCCGCGCTCATCGTCGATCGCGACGACTGCGAGATCGCCGAGACGTTCTTCAGCTCGATCACGCGCCGCGTCTTCATAACGGTGGGGGTGAATTCACACGTCGAGTACGTCCTTCCAGAGGCGAATCCCGAGCTTCGCGGCGACGAGCTTCCGATCACGCGCTGTTACGCGCTCGATGCGGGCGCAGCGCACGCGCTCGACTTGCTCCTCGCAGATCTCGCCTGGAGCGTGCCCTTCGCACACTCGGAGCTCGACGTGCAGCGCGCGGCGAAGCGCATCGTGCACGCGCTGCGCGCGGCGAACATCCCGCTCACAGGCAGCGTCCTCGAGGTGCTCGCTCCGGTGTTCTTCCGCAACAAGGGCGCGTACGTCATCGGCCGCGTGAAGAACGGCGAAGGGTGGATGCCCGTGGTCCTTCCGCTCCTGCATCCCGCGGAAGGCATCGTCATCGACGCGGTGCTCACGACGTCGGACGAGGTGAGCATCGTCTTCGGCTTCAGCTGGTCGTACTTCTTCGTGGAAGCATCGCGGCCGCGCGCTGTGGTCGAGTTCCTCGCGTCGATCATGCCGCTCAAGCGCATCGACGAGTTGTACAACGCCATCGGCTTCAACAAGCACGGGAAAACAGAGCTCTATCGCAGCCTGGTGGCGCACATGGCGAGGCCGGAGGCGAGGTTCGATTTCGCGGAGGGCGACGAGGGGCTCGTCATGAGCGTGTTCACCCTCCCGTCGCTCAACGTCGTCTTCAAGATTATCAAGGACCGCTTCGGCCACCCGAAGCGCATCACGCGCACGGGCGTGCTCGGCAAATACCATCTCGTCTTCGTGCGCGATCGCGTCGGGCGACTCGCGGATGCGCAGGAATTCGAGCATCTCGCCTTTCCGCGGCGACTCTTTTCCGATGCGCTGCTCGAGCATCTCCGCGAGGTTGCGCCGTCCATCGTGCGAATCGAGGGCGAGACGGTGATCATCGCGCACCTCTACACCGAGCGCCGGGTGACGCCCCTCAACGTCTTCCTGCGCGATGCGACGCCGGACGCAGCCGCCGATGCCATCCTCGACTACGGCGCCGCGATCAAGGATCTCGCCGCCGCCAACATCTTCACAGGCGACATGCTCCTCAAGAACTTCGGCGTCAGCCGACACGGCCGCGTGATCTTCTACGACTACGACGAGCTCTGCCTCCTCACGGAGTGCAACATCCGCGCGCTCCCGCAGCCACGGACCGAGGAGGAGGAGATGGCGGCCGAGCCGTGGTACTACGTGGGCGAGCTCGACGTCTTTCCCGAGGAGTTCAGCGCCTTCCTCGTTCCGCCCCCACCCCTTCGCGACATCTTCCTCGGCGCGCACCGCGATCTCCTCACGGTGGAGTACTGGCGCGGGATGCAGCAGCGGCAGAAGGCCGGCGAGGTCGTCGACGTTTTCCCGTACGCTGCGAGCCGGCGCCTGGTTCAGCCATGACGCCGCAGAGGGAGATAGATTCCGACGTGGAGCAGTACGATACGATCGTGCTGGGACTCGGCGCGATGGGGAGCGCCGCGCTCTACCACCTCGCCGCGCGCGGGGTGAAGGTGCTGGGCGTCGACAAGTTCGCGCCGCCGCACATCCATGGCTCGACGCACGGACGCACGCGCATCATCCGCGAGGCGTACTACGAGCATCCCTGTTACGTACCCATCGTGCAGCGCGCATACGAGCTGTGGGCGGCGCTCGCGCGCGAGGCCGGCGAGCCGATGTTCGTGCAAACAGGTGGAATCATGATCGGTCCACCGGATGGATCGCTCTTTGGCGGAGCGCTGCGCAGCGCGCGGGAGCATGGCCTCTCGCACGCCATTTTGAATCCGACGGAGGTGCACGAGCGCTTCCCCGGCTTTCGCGTGCCGGAGGGATCGATGGCGCTGCTCGAGCCGCGCGCCGGGCTACTGCTGCCGGAGAAGATCGTCCGCGCGCATCTCTCGCTGGCGCAGCGCGCGGGGGCAACGGTTCGCACCGGAGTGACGGTCACCGCGTGGGACGCCGACGACAGCGGTGTGCGCCTCGAGACCGACGCCGGCGAGCTTCGCGCGCGCACGGTCATCCTTGCGGCAGGGCCGTGGCTTCCGGCCTTCGTCCCCGAGCTCGACCTTCCCCTCGAGATCGAGCGCCAGCTCTTTCACTGGTTCGAGCCCGCTTCGCATCCGGAGTGGTACGATGCCGCGCACTCGCCGATCTCGCTCATCGAGTACGCGGACGATCGCTTCTTCGCCACCTTCCCCGATGTCGGACACGGCGTGAAGGCCGGCATCCACCACGAGGGCGCAGTGATCGACATCGACGCGCCGCGCGAAAGTGCGACGGCGGCGGAGGGCAGGGAGATGACGGAGCTGCTCGCGCGCTATCTGCCACAGGCGGCGGGAAATATTCTCGATCGCGCGACGTGCGTCTACACGAACACGCCGGACCACGACTTTCTCATCGACCGGCATCCCGCGCATGCCAACGTGCTCCTCGCCAGCCCGTGCTCGGGGCACGGCTTCAAATTCTCGAGCGCCATCGGCGAGGTCCTCGCCGATCTCGTCACGAAGGGCGCGACGAGCTTCGATCTCTCGCCCTTTGCGCTCTCGCGACTGCGCGCCTAGGCTAGTGCGCCGGCGGCGCCGACTTCGGATGTAGCAGCGCGTCGACTGCCGCCTTCGTTTTCGCGTCACGCAGCGTACCCGCTGCAGCCGTGAGCGGCGGGTCGCGCAAATCCTCGGGGAGTCGCGCGAGCGCCCGGACGCTCCATTCACGCACGTACGGTCGCGCGTCATCGAGCGCGCCCACGAGCGCCGTGAGCGCCGTGCTGTCGCCGCGCACAGCGAGAATCGCGAGCGCATTGGCCGCGCTCGGCGTCTCGCCGCGCAGCGAGTCGACCATCGCGGTGTATTCGGAGGTCTCCAGCCGCGCCACAGCATCGAGTGCCGCGCTGCGCACCACGTCGCGATATGAGCTGGCGGCGAGACCGCGCGCGATCCACGCTGCGCGATTCGCCGTGTCGAGCGAAATGAGCGGCGAGATCGCCGCCGCCTCCACGCCGTAGCTCGAATCGCTCCACGCCGATCGGATCGCGGCGAGTGCGTTCGCGCCGCCGATGTGGCCGAGCGCCGAGATCGCGAAGGCGCGCACCTGCGCCGACGTGTCGTGGCGTGCATCATTCAACGCCGGAAGCGCGATGGACGCGGGGAAGCGCGCGAGCGCCGCCACCGCGTGCTGCCGCGTGAGGAAGTAGTCCGCGCTCGTCGCCGCCTGCGTCAGCGCCGCGCCCGCGTCGGCGTCCGGCGCTCGACGCGCGAGCTCGCTGATCACCCACCAGCGATTCCACAGATCGGGGTCGCGCGTGAGCTGCGTCGCGAGCCACGACGTCGGCTGCTGAAACTCGAGCCCCTTCACGATCGTGTTTCCCTCGTCGAACACGACCATCGTCGGCGCGCCGGGGAGCGAGTCGATCACGATCGTCTGCTCGCGCGCGTCGAGCATCGCGCGATGCACGACGTCGCCCTTCGCGGTGCCCACGCGCACCGTCACCGGCGCGTGGAACACCGACGCCATCGGCGGCCACGCCGAGTCCGCGGCGCTCGAGTCGGACTGCGTCTGCTTCACCGTGAGCGTCAGTGCGTGGCTTGCGGAGTCGTATGCCGCACGAACCCAGATGCGTGGATACCCGGGTCGATACATCCACTCGGCCCAGAACTGCGCGAGATTCTCCCCCGTCGCGTCCAGCACGGCCTGGCGAACGTCTTCGGTGACCGCGCTGCCGAACTGATGACGCGTGAGGAAGAGATGCATCGAGGCCCAGAAACGCTCATCGCCGAGCCTGCGGCGAAGCATGCGGAGTACGAGAGCGCCCTTCGGGTAGATGTTGTTCGATCCCTCGGCGACGAGTGGCATCGAGCGTTCGGCGTCGGTGGCCGTGAACTTCCGGTATTCGTCGAGATAGAAGTCGTCGCTCACCTGCCGGCCGAGCTTCGCCTCCCAGTAGGCGCCGTTCATGAATTCGGCGAAGCCCTCGTTGAGCCAGAGGTGCGACCAGTTCTCGGTGGTTTCGTAATCGCCGAACCACTGGTGTGCGAGCTCGTGCGGGATGAGCAGCCAGTGATACCACGGGCGATCGGCGTACGCGCGCTTGTCGGGGAGCCAATCGACCAACTCGGTGGCGCTCACCATCTCCTCGCCGCCGAAGAAGTCGGCGACCGTCTCCTGCGCGTATTTGGCCCACGGATATTTCATGCCGGTGAGCTTCGTATACGTCTCGATGATGTCGGGGGTGTAGCCGAAGAGCGGGCGCGCCAGCGCGCTGTCCTCGTGATACACATAGTAGTCGACCGGAATGCCGCGCCATTGATCGTGGATGCGCGCGTACGGTGCGATGGCGACGGAGATGAGATATGTCGCGGAGGGCTGCTCCTGACTCCAGTGCGTCGTGTGTGAGCCGTCCCTGTTGCGCACGTCGCTCACGAGCTTCCCGTTGGAGACGACGGTCATGCGCGCGGGAACCGTGGCGAGCAGCTCCCAGCTCTCCTTGTCGTTCGGGAACTCGTAGGTCGGAAACCAGGCGCTGTTGCCCCTCGTCTCGCCCATGCTCCAGAGCTGTTGCGGGCGATGGGGTCGGCCATCGGCGTAGATGAAGGTGATGCCGTGCCCGTTCTGGATGCGCGCGTGGTAGTCGAGCGTGAAGCGCGTCGTGTCGCCGAAGCGGAGCGGTTTCAGGAGGTGCACCACAAGCGTGTCGCCGGAGCGGGTGGTGCGCAGCGCGCGTCCGGCGGCGTCCGTCGCGCGCCGGATCGATATTCCCGCGGCGGCGTCGAGGATGATCGAGTCGAGCGCGGGGCGCCTGGCCGCCAGGGTGGTAATCACCCGCCCATTGAGCGAGGTCGAGTCCCAGCTGATGTCGCGGAGCTCGATGCGCTGGTGGGTCAGATCGTAGTCGTGCGATCGCGTCTCGACGTTACCGGGTACCCATGTGGCCGGCACCTGCGCGCCAAGGGTGAGGGCGGCGCCGAGCAGGGAGAGAGCGAGTGTCGCGATGCGCATGTGGGTCGGGAGAGAGGGCGGGGCGCTGCAATCTCTGAAATCTTCGCACGTGAACTACGTCACGCAATCGTGACGCGGCTGCGTGCCCATCCCGTTGCACTGTATTTTGCATAGCTTTCGTTGGTGCGCACTTCGCGCACACTTCGCTCCGTAAATGCATTCATCCGGCCGCTAGCGCGTGGCCGGTACAGGTGAGTCAGCATGGCCAACACGACGTCCGCATCGGCGCCCACGGTAACTCCTTCGACGCTGCATCTGTCGGCGCCAGGCACCGACCTCAGTGTCGACCTTCCGATCACGGATGGTGCGATTCGCGCCAACGATTTGCGGAAGGTACCGACGGCCGAGGGTGGGCTGCTGAGCTACGATCCCGCGTTTCTGAATACGGCCTCGTGCCGGAGCGCGATCACGTACATCGATGGCGACGCGGGAATTCTGCGCTACCGCGGCTACCCGATCGAGCAGCTCGCGGAGAAGGCGAGCTTCCTCGAGGTTGCCTGGCTGCTGCGCCACGGCGAGCTGCCGACGCAGCCGGAATACGATTCGTGGGTGCACGACATCACGTATCACACGTATGTGCATGAGAACGTGAAGACCTTTCTCCAGGGCTTCCGCTACGACGCGCATCCGATGTCGATTCTGTGCAGCACTGTGGCGGCGCTGTCGTCGTTCTATCCGAGCGCGAAGAACATCCACGATCCGGAGGAGCGGAACCTCGCCATCATACGCCTCATCGCGAAGCTGCCGACGCTCGCGGCGTTCGCGTACCGGCACATCAAGGGATTGCCCTTCGTCTATCCGGACAACGACTTGTCGTACGTCGATAACTTCCTGAGCATGGTCGCGCGCATGTCGGAGCCGCGCTACGAGGCGCGTCCGGTGTTCACGCGCGCGACGGAGATTCTCTTCATTCTCCACGCGGATCACGAGCAGAACTGCTCGACGAACGCGGTGCGCGCAGTGGGATCGTCGCACGTCGATCCATTCTCCGCGGTCGCGGCCGGCATCGCGGCGCTCTACGGACCGCTGCACGGCGGGGCGAACGAGGCGGTGCTGCGGATGATCCAGGACATCGGCCACGTGAAGAACGTGCCGGCGTTCATCGACGAGGTGAAGGGCGGGAAGAGCGGGCGGCTGATGGGCTTCGGCCATCGCGTGTACAAGTCGTACGACCCCCGTGCGCGCATCGTGAAGGCGCTGGCCGACCAGGTGTTCGCAGAGGTCGGCGTCGACAAGGATCTCGAGATCGCGCTCGAGCTCGAGCGCATTGCGCTGTCCGACGACTACTTCATGTCGCGCAAGCTGTATCCGAACGTCGACTTCTACACGGGGCTCATCTATCGCTCGATGAAGTTCCCAATGGACTTCTTCACCGTGCTCTTCGCGATCGCGCGCACGGCGGGCTGGCTCGCGCAGTGGGAAGAGATGCTGCTGGACAAGGAACAGAAGATCGCGCGTCCGCGGCAGATCTACACGGGTCCGGGCGAGCGTCCGTACAAGGGGTCGCTGATTTACTGAGCGAGCGTGTGTAGGGGCGAGTTTCTGCAGTCACTCCCGCTACGACATCGCCAACTCACGTTTCGCACTTCACGTCCACCGGCGGGACGTTGTCGCACTCGATCGACTCCGCCATCCCGTGCGCGATCGGGCCGCACGCCGTCGTTTGCGCCGACTTCGCCGCCTCCTTCGCAGTTTCGGCGGTCGCGTGCGCGCAGTTGTGGGCGCCCTTGTACGACACGCACACGTTGCACGCCGACTTCTGTGCCGCGAGCGTCGACCAGAGCAGGAAGGCCGCGAGCACCACGGCGGAGACGAGGGTCAGTTTGGTTGCGGGTTTCATGCATCGCTCCGGAGTGCGTGATGCGCGCGTTGTCGGCGCGCCGATGTAGATAGCATAGTCGAAAAGACGCGCGCTGTCAGGTCCAGCGTCCGGCGCCGTTACACTGGGATAAAGCCTCCGGCTCCGCTAAGCTTCGAGGATGTCCTTCTCAGCACTCGGTCTCGACGCTGCTCTCGTGCGCAGCGTGAAAGAGCTTGGCTTTACACGCCCAACACCGATTCAGCACGACGCAATTCCGCCCGCACTCGAAGGCCGCGATGTACTCGCGTGCGCGATGACGGGGAGCGGCAAAACCGCCGCGTTTCTTCTGCCGATCATGCATCGCATCATGGCGAAGGCGCAGGGGGGCAAGCCGCGCGGCGTCACCAGCGCGCTCGTGCTCACACCTACGCGCGAGCTCGCAGCCCAGATCGAACAGCACCTTCGCGAACTCTCCACGCACACGCCCATCTCCGGTGCCGCGGTGTTCGGCGGCGTCGGCCTCGGTCCGCAGGAGCACGCCTTCCGCAGCGGCGTCGACATCATGATCGCCACGCCGGGCCGGCTCCTCGATCACTTTCGTCATCCGTACGCGAAGCTCGACAAGCTCGAAGTGCTCGTGCTCGACGAAGCGGACCGCATGCTCGACATGGGCTTTCTCCCCGACATTCGGCGCGTCCTCAAGCATCTGCCGGCGAAGCATCAGACGCTCTTCTTCTCGGCGACGATGCCCGGTCCGATCGTCACGCTGACGAAGGAGATGCTGCACTCGCCCGCGACGATCAATCTCGAACGGCGGTCGCAGCCGGCGATCGGCATCACGCAGGCCGTGTATCCGGTATCGCAGGAGGCGAAGCCCGCATTGCTTCGCGAGCTGCTCAATCGCAACGCCATCGGCAACGCCATCGTGTTCACACGCACGAAGCATCGCGCGAACCGTCTGTTCGAGAGCTGCGAGAAAGCCGGGATCTCCGTCGCGCGCATCCACGGCAATCGCTCGCAGTCGCAGCGCACCGATGCCCTCGAGGGCTTCAAGTCGGGGCGCTATCGCGTGCTCGTCGCCACAGACATCGCCGCGCGCGGCATCGACGTCGAGGCGCTGGGCCACGTCATCAACTTCGACGTGCCGGCGATGCCCGAGGACTACATCCACCGCGTCGGTCGCACGGCACGCGCCGAGCTGACGGGTGAGGCGTACACGTTCGTGTCGCCCGAGGAGGAGCACGACCTGAGCGCCATCGAAAAGGCGGTCGGGAAGCGGTTGCCGAGGGTGGTGCTGCCGGATTTCGACTACAAACAGCGTCCGGTGGAGCGCTTCGAGGTTCCGATCGGCGAGCGCATCGCGGAGATCCGGAGCCGGAAGGCGGCGGATCGGGCGCGGGCCAAGGCGAAGCTGGAGCGCCGGAACGGTGGCGGGGCGGCGAGCAGCAGCCGCGGCAGCCAGAGTTCGAGCAGTCACAGCTCGAGCAGCACGCCGCCAGCTCGTCCGCACCCGTCGCGCGCGGCCTCGTCCTCGGGCGGCCCATCGAGCGGAGGGCCGCGTCGTCCGGCCTCTGGCGGCGGCCGTAATTCGGGCGCGTCACGTGGCGGGCGCGGTCCGGGAAGCTCCGGCTCGAGGGGCGGAGGATCGACCTCGCGGGGCTGATCTCATAACGTTCGCATCCATTGGCGCGTCATTGCCTTAGGTATAGGTACGCGCTATGATTCAAGCTTGTCCCCACTCTCCTAACAAAGAGGATTACACGTGGTTGAAGTGATCATTGGTGAGAACGACCGTCTGGATTGGGCGCTCAAGCAGTTCCAGCGCAAGGTGATTCGTGCAGGCGTGTTGAAGGACGTTCGCAAGAAGCGCTTTTACGTGAAGCCCAGCGAAGCCCGGCAGAAGAAGGCCGTCGCAGCGCGGCAGCGTAGCGCGCGGGCAGAGCGCAAAGCACGCTAGTCGCGGCCCCGCCGAATGTCCAAACAAGATGCCATTGAGCTAGAGGGAACGGTCATGGAAGTGTTGCCCAACGCAACCTTCCGCGTGGCCGTGAACGAGCAGCACAACGTGCTCACCACCCTCGGCGGCAACATGCGCCGGTTCCGCATTCGCGTTCTCGCGGGCGACCGCGTGCGCATCGAGGTCTCGCCCTACGACCTCACCCGCGGCAGAATCATCTACCGCCACAAGAACTAGCCTGACTGTCGTCGGCTAGTCTCCAGCTGCGAGCGCCTCCATCGCAGAGTCGGCAACCGCCGGCAGTCCGAGCGTGAACACGCTCCCCCCGCCACTCCGATCCTCGTACGTCAGCGATCCGCCTTGCGCCATCGCCAGTCGCAGCGCGATCGAGAGTCCGAGCCCCGCGCTCCCCGCATCCGGCGTGCTGCGCTCCGGACGATAGAACGGCTCGAAGATCCGCTCCCGCTCCGCCGCCGGCACGCCCGGACCGCGGTCCGCCACCGAGATCGCGATCATCGTCCCCGTGCGCGCAAGCTCGATGTCCACCGGCTCTGAGCGCGGTGAATACTTGTGCGCGTTCTCGAGGAGATTGACGAGAATGCGCAGCGCGTGGACGAAGTCGAAGCGTCCAACCAGCACCGGCTCGGACCATGCGATCGACGTGCGCAACTCGCGCCCGGCAAACGCCGCCGACACCTGCTGGATCGCAGCGCCCACGACATCCTCCGCCGCGTTGAGCTCCGCACGCACCGGGAGCTCGCCTGCGTTCAGCCGCGAGAGGTCGAGCAGATCCGCCACCATGCGGTTGAGCCGGTCCGCCTGCTGCTCGATCGTCGCCGCGCGCTCGTCGCCATCGTCCGCGATGTCGTGCGCCAGCGCCTTGATCGTCGTGAGCGGCGTGCGCAGATCGTGCGACACCGACGCGAGCAGCGCGTCTTTCAACCGGTCCGCCTCGCGCAGCGCCTCCGCGCGCTCGGCCTCAGCAACGAGGCGCACGCGCTCGATGCCGAGCGCCGCATAGTACGCGAGCGCAGAGAGAAAGCGCCGAGCGCCGGCATCGAGTACGATCGGCGCATGATGCCGCAGCGCGAGCATTCCCACGGAGCGCGCGTGCACCGTGAGCGGCACGACGATGGTCTTTGCATCCGCACCGCGCGTTAGGGCATCCGCGCTCGGCGCCGCCGGCGCGAGTCCGGCTCCCGCCTGCGCCGCGAGCTCCGGCGTTGCCATCTCGCCACGCTGCACCCAGATCTCGCACGCGTCCGTGCCGATTGTGTCGCGCACGACCGTCGCGATCGCGGTGAGCGCTTGCGCCGCGCTCCCCGTGCTCAGTGTCTCGGCGCCGAGTGCCGCGAGACGGTCGATCTCATCCGCGCGGCGGCTCGCCTCGACCGTCTTCTCGTTCGCGCGCGCGAGCAGCTGCGTCGCCACGAGCGCCGTCGCGGTGAAGGCGATGAGCACCATCCAGTCCGGGCGCTTGGAGATCTCGAAGCGTCCGTACGGCGGCTGGAAGAAAAAGTCGATCGAGATGAAGGCGAGGACCGCGAGCGTGAAGCCGACGCCGCGGCCGCCGCCGGAGCTCCCGCCGAGGATGACGAGCAGGTAGACGAGCGACACGTGCGCTTCCGTGATCTCTCCCTGTGCGCCGACCATCACCCACGTGGCGAAGAGGAAGAGCGCCGTCCAGACGAACGCCGGCGTCCACCGGCGTTCGAGCGCGTTCATCACTTAGCGCGGCTGCTCGAATCGATAGCCGACGCCAGGCTCCGTGACGATGAGCTGTGGACGAACAGGATCCGTCTCGATCTTGCGGCGCAGATTCGCGACGTGCACGCGCAGGTACTGCTGCGGATCGCCGAAGGCGCGTCCCCA
>JBBRYY010000071.1:0-14095 GCA_038237245.1 Gemmatimonadales bacterium
GCACACAACCCACCACCAGAAATCACTTGCGAATCGAGCGCTCCCTCCCGCTGCTGGTCTCCGCCATCTTCCTGGTGAGCGCCGCAGCGTGCGCCAAACACGACGCCGCGCCCGCAGCGAGCAACGCCGACTCCACCATCGCCGTCTTCAACGCCGGCAGTCTCGCGCGTCCGCTTCGCGCCGCGCTCGACTCCTTCACCGCGGGTACGAGCATCAAGGTCGAACAGGAGAACGCGGGAAGCGTCGAGACCGCGCGCAAGCTCACCGAGCTCCATCGCATCCCCGATCTCGTGGGCTCCGCGGACTATCAGATCTTTCCGAAGTATCTGATGCCCGGGCAGACGAGTTGGTACGCGCGCTTCGCGCGGAACCGCATGGTGCTCATGTACACGGCGAAGTCCAAGTCCGCATCCACCATCGACTCGACCAACTGGTACAAAATCCTCGAGGCGAAGGGAGTGCAGACCGGCCGCTCCGATCCCGCGCTCGATCCGAACGGCTACCGCTCACTCGTCGTCATGCGCCTCGCGGAGCTCTACTACAAGCAGAAGGGGCTCACCGATCGTCTCATCGCGAACTCGTCCGCGCACATCGTTCGTCCGAAGGAAGTCGACCTCATGGGGCTGCTCCAGGCCGGCGAGATCGACTACGCGTGGTCGTACGAGTCCGTGGCCCAGGCGGCAAAGCTCCCCTATGTCACCCTCCCGCGCGCGATCGATCTCAGCGATCCGGCGGACTCCGCGCAGTACGCACTCGCGAGCGTGCGCATACCGGGGAAAAAGATGCAGGATACCGTCGAGCTCAAGGGAGAGCCGATTCTCTACGGTTTCACGGTTCCACGCGACGCCCCGCACAAGGCGCTCGGTGAGAAGTTCGCGGCGTTTCTGATCTCCGATGCCGGCAAGCGGATCCTCGGCCGCGAGTACCTCGATGCGCTCCCCACGCCGATCTTCGTGGGTGACTCGATTCCGGACGCGCTCACCGCGGCAAGCAGCGCGAAGCACGGCGCACCCTAGCGCTACGCAACCGCGAACACCCGCTTTGCGCTCTCCAGCGCCTCGACCAGCATGTCCACGTCGCCCTCTTCGTTGTACACGTAGAACGACGCACGCGCCGTCGCCGACACGCCGAGCCTGCGCATGAGCGGCTGGGCGCAGTGGTGCCCGGCACGGATGCAGATGCCGCGCTCGTCGAGCAGCGACGCGAGATCGTGCGGGTGAATGTCGCCGACGGTGAAGCTCAACACGCCGCTCCGCTCGTGCGCCCCCGGGCCATAGACTCGCACATCGTCGATCGCAGACACGCGCTCGTACGCGTACTTCACCAGCGCGCGCTCGTGAGAGGCCACCGCATCCATCCCGATGGCGGTGAGATAGTCGCACGCGGCCGCGAGCCCCACCGCACCGGCGACGTTCGGTGTTCCCGCTTCGAGCCGGTGCGGCAGCACGTTCCAGCTCGTGCTCTCGTCCCCAACGAAGGCAATCATGTCGCCGCCCGTCTGATAGGGCGGCATCGCCTCGAGTATCTCGCGTCGGCCGATCAGCACGCCTGTGCCCATCGGCCCAAGCATCTTGTGTGCGCTCGCCGCATAGAAGTCGACGCCAAGCGCATCGAAGCGCACGGGCATGTGTGGCGCCGCCTGCGCGCCGTCGCACACCGTCAGCGCGCCCACGCCCCTCGCGATGCTCACGATCTCCGCTACCGTGTTGATGGCGCCAAGCACGTTCGACACGTGAGTGAACGCGATCACCCTCGTCTTCCTCGTCGCCAATCGCGCCAGCGCATCGAGATCGGCGCGACCATCCGCCGCGAGCGGACAGATCGTGAACGCCACACCCTTCTCGATCGCCAGCTGCTGCCACGGGACGAAGTTGGCGTGATGCTCCGCGCCCGTCACGATGATCTCGTCGCCCGCCCCCACGTTGGCGCGCCCCCACGCCGATGCGATCGCGTTGAGCGAGTCCGTCGTGCCGCGCGTGAAGATCAGACACGCATCGTCGGCGACACCGAAGAATCGCGCGACCGCCGCACGCGCACGCGCGTAGCGCTCCGTCGCGCGCGCCGACAGCTCGTACGCGCCGCGGTGCGGGTTCGCGTAGTCCGTCTCGTAGAAGTCGTTCATCGCGTCGAGCACCGCGCGCGGCTTCTGCGCGGTGGCGGCCGAGTCGAGATAGACGAGCGCGGGATTCGCGGAGAGCAGCGGGAAGTCGCTACGCGGAACGAGCGTGCTCATCGCGGTGCTTCCGAGCCCGCTCGATTGGTATCCAGCGCCGAGTGCAGCGTGTGCCACGCGAGCACTGCGCACTTCACGCGCTGCGGCAGCCGCGCGACTCCCGCGAATGCGCGCAGCGACGATGGCAGCGCCGCATCGTCGCCCTTCCCGGTGCTCATCGCGCGGAACTGCTCGATCAGCGCATCCGCCTCCGCGCGCGTCTTCCCCTTCACCGCGCCCGTCATCATCGATGCCGACGCGCGCGAGATCGCACATCCACTCCCCTCGAACGTCGCCTCGGCTATCCTGTCTCCGTCCATGCGCAGCCAGAGGGTCAGCTCGTCGCCGCAGAGCGGATTGATGCCGCGCTCCTCGACGGTCGCATTCGCGAGCGGGCCGTAGTTGCGCGGCCGGCGATTGTGATCGAGGATGACTTCCTGGTAGAGCGCGGACGTATCGGTCATGCGACTCCGAAAGCAGAAAGCTCTAAAGCGCCGACACTGCTCCCGTGAACCGTTCGAGTGTCGCGCGCTCGAGCTCGGAGCGCACCGCCTGCACCTCGATCGTCTCGAGCACGTCGGCGGCAAAGGCGTACGTCAGCAGCCGCGTGGCGGCATCCGTCGACACGCCGCGGCTCTTCATGTAGAAGAGCGCCATCTCGTCGAGCCGGCCGACGGTCGCGCCGTGCGTGCAGCGCACGTCGTCCGCATAGATCTCGAGCTGCGGCTTCGTATCGATGCGCGCGCGCTCGCTCAGCAGCAGGTTGTTGTTCGTCTGCTTGCCGTCGGTCTTCTGCGCGATCGGGTAGACGTACACCTTTCCGTTGAACACGCCGTGCGCCGCGCCGCTCAGAATCCCCTTGTAAATCTCGCGGCTGAAGCAGTTTGGCTGTGAGTGGACGATGTTCGTTTGATGATCGACGTGCTGCTCGTCGTCGGCCATGTAGAGGCCGTTGAGCGTCGCGCCGCATCCCTCGCCGTCGAGATTCGTGTAGATGTTCGTGCGCGAGAGCTTGGCGCCCGTCGCGAAGGAGAACGACACGTAGTGGCTGTCACGCGCCTGCTGCGCGTCGATCGTGTGGACGTGAAAGGCGCGCTGGCTCTCCCGCTGGATCTTGTAGTGCGTGAGCGTCGCGCCCGGCTCGACTATCACCTCGGTCACCGCATTGGTGAAGTAGGCGCTGTCGCCGAGCGAGACGTAGCTCTCGATGACGGTCGCCTTCGAGTTGTGGCCGGCGACGATCAGGTTGCGCAGATGCGCGACCCCTTTCGCCGCGTTCGAGTCGCTGACGAAGATGACGTGGAGCGGCGTGTCCTCTTCGATGAACGGCGAGATATGGATCACGGCGCCGTCCGACATGAACGCCGCGTTGAGCGCGCTGAACGAGCGGTCGCCCACGGGCGAGACCTTGCCAAGCCATGGCTCGATGAGCGTGGGCTCCTCGCGCATGGCGGTGGAGAGATCGATCGCGCGAATGCCCTTGGCGAGCGTACCGGGTGTGGAGAGCGAGGCGTCGTATTTCCCGTCGACGAACACCATCACGGGCCAGCTGCTCTGCGCGAAGGTGAACGGCACGAGCTCGGACTTCGCGATCTGCCCCGTCGCGCCGCGCAGCGGAGTGAACTTCCCCTCGGCGATCGCTGCGACACTGGTGAAGTGCCAGTCCTCGTTGCGCGGGGTTGGAAAGCCGAGCGCGGCGAAGCGGTCGATGCCATCGCGCCGCGTCTCACGCAGCCACGCCGGCTCGGCGCGCGCGCCGTTGTTCGAGATCGTGCCGAAGTCGACCAGATACGGAGCGGTCACGCTACCGCACCCTGGGGCTCCACGAGCCAGTCGTAACCCTTCGCCTCGAGCTCGAGCGCGAGGCTCTTGTCGCCGGACTTCACGATGCGTCCGTGCGCGAGCACGTGCACGAAGTCGGGGACGATGTAGTTGAGCAGCCGCTGATAGTGCGTGACGATGATCGTCGCGTTGTCGGGGCGCTTGAGCGCGTTCACGCCGTTGGCGACGATGCGGAGCGCGTCGATGTCGAGCCCGGAATCGGTCTCATCAAGCAACGCAAGCTTCGGCTCGAGCACCGCCATCTGCAGGATCTCGTTGCGCTTCTTCTCACCGCCGGAGAATCCCATGTTGACGGAGCGACTGAGCATCTCGACATCCATGTCGACGAGCTCGAGCTTCTTCTCCATGTAGTCGAGGAAATCGAGCGGGTCGACCTCTTCCTGTCCGCGCGCAGCGCGAATGGAGTTGAAGGCCGAGCGCAGGAAGTACGCGTTCGACACGCCGGGGATCTCGATCGGATACTGGAAGGCGAGGAAGACGCCCTGCTGTGCGCGCTCCTCTGGCTGCAACGCGAGGAGATCGCTTCCCTGGTAGGTGACCGAGCCGCCGGTGACCTCATAGGCCGGATTTCCCGCGAGCACCTGCGCGAGCGTACTCTTGCCGGAGCCGTTGGGCCCCATGATGGCGTGTACTTCGCCGGGCGCGACGTTGAGCGAGATCCCCCGAAGAATGTCGCGATCACCAGCCTTGGCGTACAGATCCTTTATTTCGAGCACGGAACGTTAATCCTTGTCAGTAGTCGAGGAGCGGTCGGATCAACCGACGCTGCCCTCGAGCGTGATGCCGAGGAGCTGCTGCGCCTCGAGTGCGAACTCCATGGGGAGCTCCTTGAACACATCTTTGCAGAAGCCGGCGACGATCATCGACACAGCGTTTTCCTTCGAGATACCGCGCTGCGTGAGATAGAAGATCTGGTCTTCACCGATCTTCGACGTGGACGCCTCGTGCTCGAGCACCGCGGTCTGATTCTGAATCTCGATGTACGGGAAAGTGTGCGCGCCGCACTTATTCCCAATCAGCATCGAGTCGCACTGCGTATAGTTGCGCGCGCCGGCGGCCTTCGGCAGCACCTTCACCTGGCCGCGATAGCTGTTGTTGCCGTGTCCCGCGGAAATTCCCTTGGAGACGATCGTGCTGCGCGTGTTGCGGCCGATGTGAATCATCTTCGTGCCGGTGTCGGCCTGCTGATGATTGTTGACGACGGCCACCGAGTAGAACTCGCCGACCGAGTTGTCGCCCTGCAGGATCACGCTCGGATACTTCCACGTGATCGCGGAGCCGGTCTCGACCTGCGTCCACGAGATCTTCGAGTTCTCGCCGGCGCACTTGCCGCGCTTGGTGACGAAGTTGAAGATCCCGCCCTCGCCATTCTCGTCGCCGGCAAACCAGTTCTGAACGGTCGAGTACTTGATCGTCGCATCCTTATGCGCGATCAGCTCGACGACCGCCGCATGCAGCTGGTTCGTGTCACGCTTGGGCGCCGTGCATCCCTCGAGATAGCTGACGTACGCACCTTCGTCGGCGATGATGAGCGTGCGCTCGAACTGCCCCGTCCCTTCCGCGTTGATACGGAAGTACGTGGAAAGCTCCATCGGACAGCGGACGCCCTTCGGCACGTAGACGAAGGAGCCATCGCTGAAGACGGCGGAGTTGAGCGCGGCGAAGAAGTTGTCGGAGTGCGGCACCACGGAGCCGAGGTACTTCCGCACGAGCTCGGGATGCTCGCGAACGGCTTCGCCGAAGGAGCAGAAGATGATCCCGAGCTTGCTGAGCTCCGCCTTGAAGCTCGTGCCGACAGAGACCGAGTCCATGACGACGTCGACAGCGACGTTGTTCATCCGCTTCTGCTCATTGAGCGAGATGCCGAGCTTGCCGTACATCTCGCGGAGCTTGGGATCGACATCGTCGAGACTGTTGAGCGCCTTGGCGGTTTTGGGCGCCGAGTAGTAGATGACGTTTTGATAGTCGATTGGCGCGTAGCTGACGTTGGACCAGTGCGGCTCCTGCATCGTGGTCCAGCGGGCGTAGGCCTTGAGGCGCCAGTCGAGAAGCCATTGGGGCTCGCCCTTCTTGGCCGAGATCAGGCGGACGGTGTCTTCGTTGAGGCCGCGCGGAATGGTCTCCGCCTCGATATCGGTGACGAAGCCGTACTGATATTCCCTGTTGACCAGGGTCTCGATGGAACCGCCCATGTAACGCTCCTTTCCCGCTCATCACGCGCGCAATTGCGCGTGTTGAATCCTAATGGATTTTGTCGGGATTAGCAACGATACGGATGGGTGCTCACGTCAGTCTAAACAATTACCGGACAATGAGTTGCGAGCCAGGTCGAGCTCACCTTGCGTATCCGGCGAATACGGCGTCACCGTGTTGGCCGTCGCTAATGGTGGCGGAAGACCAAGTAGAGCACCAGCAGGATGATGAATGCGGCGGTGCCGACGACGATTGGAATGAGCGGCAGCGGCTTCTTCTGGGACTTGGCGTACTTTCCGTGCTCCATCGTGACGGCGCGCTGCGCGAGCTGCGTGTTCTTGCGGCTGAAGGCGTCGTCCTCGTGGTCCTCGAACTGAACCGAGCGGATGCCGGGGGGCATCGGGAGGGCGGAGAAGGTGAAGGTCGTGTCGCCCATCTGGATCTGATCGCCTTCGCGGAGGAGGCGCGGGACGACGGCGGGCTCGCCGTTCACCTTCGTTCCCGACGATCCCATGGCGTAGAGGACGAACTGTCCGCCTTCCGCGCGGACGTCGGCGTGGAAGCGGGAGACCGTCGGATCCTTCAGCACGATCGAGCAGCCGATTTCGCGCCCGATCTGCACGACGCGTCGCCGGAGCGTGTACCCCTTCTTGTTGGTGATGTCGATCAGATGCGCGTCAGGCATCTCCAGCAGGGGGGTCGGCCGCTTCGATTTCAGGTCGGTGAGGAAGACGAAGCGCGCCTGTCCGGCGGCGACGATATCGCCGCTCGTGAGCGGGCTGCCGTCGCTGGGCACTTGCTCGCCGTTGAGGACCACGACGTTCTGCGGGGAGGCTGGGGTGACCTGCGCGCCGCCGTTCGCGAGGGCGATTCGAAAGTGCCGGGCGGCGAGGTCGCTGCCGGACAGTCGCCAGGTGGCTTGGGATCCGCTGCCGACGATGACATCGCCGACGAGCTCACGCGGATTGTTTTCGAGGTCCGGCTTTCCTTCCAACTCGAGAAAAGGCATCAATCGTTCTCCAACGTCATTCGGCGCGCCCTGGGCAGAGCGGCGGCGTATTTGTCGACCGTTCCATAGATAAAACGCATTGTCGATGGCGCCCGCAACATCACGCGAGCTCGGGCTGTCTCGGTCTCACGCAAGATGTGGACACGCTTGAGGATAACCCGTCGGACAGCGATTATGCAGGGCGGGCGGTCCATCAGTATTCTGTCTCTACCGGGATGTCCTTGCCACTTCGAGCATACTGGCGTGGGTACGGCGCCATCACGTTTTGGGCACTTTTGCTGACACTTGGCACCGCCGCGTGTTCCCGTGATGCGGGAAAATCCGCCAGGGCCGAGGCCACCGACAGCGCCAGGCAGTCGACCGCCGACAATCGCGGTTCGGCCGCGGCGGACTCGATGCATGACGACGCGGACACCAGCGACGGCTCGGCTGTCGCGACGCTCGACACGTCGAAGGTGACGCACATCGACGCGGCGCCGGCGTCGGACGCGCACGCGCCGGCGATCGCGCGCGTGGGGAAGCTCTCGCCGCTCGCGGATTCGATCGCGGCGACGCTCGTCTTCGAGCTCAAGACGCAGCGCGATTTCGTCGCGGCGTCGCGCGCGAAGAAAGTCTTCATGGACATCGGGCGCGTGGATGCGCCGCTCAAGACGCCGCCGCGGGTGAAGGCGTACGAGGAGGCGGTGAAGCTGCTATCGCCGGTGCGCGTCGGCGACCGCTTCAGGCTGCATGGCGCATGGGGACAGGACGACGCGACGGTCGAGAGCTTCGATCAGTGGAACGGGCGAATAGTCGCGGTGCTCGCGGTGCCCGCGCATGTCGATTCGCTCGCGAGGGGGAAGCTGCCGGTGGTGGCGCTCGCGGTGCGTGCGGACAGCGCGCTGCCGGCGGTGGTGGACAGCTGCGAGCGGGATTCGATCAGCGTGGAGCTGGCCACGCGACTGTCAGTCGTGCGCGATTCGCTGCTGACGATACTGCAGAACGACACCGTGAAGATGGCGCCAAGATTGATGAAGAGCCTGCGTGCGCAGAAGACGCAGGCGATCGGATGCTTCGGCAGGTCGCGCGTGATGCTCTTCGTCGCGCAATTCTCAGGGGATTACGAATATTATCACCAGCTCGCGGCGCTGGTCGACACGGCGGGGACGGTGACGCCGATTCGCGTGAGCGATCTGCGCTTCAAGGTGCACGAGGCGCTGGGTGCCCTCGACGCGGATGGTGACGGGATCGACGACATCGCGGTGCGGGGCAGGGCGCCGAGGATTGGGGGGACGGTGATCCTGCGGCTGGATGAGAAGAAGCGGCGGCTGGATTTCGTGGATGGGGGGTTTGCGTGGGAGAGTTTCTAGCGACGGCGGGACCGCTGTGGCGGTGTTAAGCGAGTGATCTAGAACGTCGGGATTGACAGCTCATACTTTGCGATACAAAGTACTTTTAACGCAAACTCTGGAGTCGTCCCGTGCAGTTCCCCATGATGAAACGCCCCACCGCCTATGTCCCCGTCGCGATGTCCGCCCTCGCACTCGCCATCGTGCTTGGGCACGTGCTGCTCTATGGCGCAGCACGCGAAGCCGATGAAGGGACAGCCGCGCATCTCTTTCAGCTGCTGATGGTCGCGCAACTCCCGATCATTCTCCTGTTCGCGATCCGGTGGCTGCCGGTGAATCGGAGAGAGGCTCTGTCCACCCTTGCGATTCAGGCCGGAGCCGCCCTGCTCGCGCTCCTCCCGGTGTTTGTGTTGGGGCTGTGACCCTGGTGGCCTGATTCGACATCTCCCGGAGATCGCACAGGAGTGATTGACACGTCAAGTGATATAGTGTTATATATCACTTAATGCATATTCTCGTGAACCCCTCCGCCGATCTTCCCATCTACCGCCAGATCATGCGGCAGATCATGGATGCGATCGCCGGCGGGCGGCTCGCGAGCAACGACCGGCTCCCATCGCATCGCGAGTTGAGCGAGCAGCTCGTCATCGCGCCGCTCACCGTCAAGAAAGCCTACGACGAGCTCGAAGCGCTCGGCTACATCGACTCGCAGCGTGGACGCGGCACCTTCGTGTCGGAGAAGCTGCCGAAGATCTCCAGGGCCGTCGTCAACGCACAGATGCAAAGCGCAGCGCATGCGCTCCTATCCCAGGCATATCTCGCCGGTCTCCGCCTCAGCGACGTCATTGCGCTGATCAGGAATGCCGACCGCGATCTCACCGACAGTTCGGCGCCGCCGCGCCGGAAGGAGAGCTGATGGCCACGACGCCCGTTCTCGAGTTCCGGAACATCTCGCGATCGTTCAGGAGGGGAGCGCCGGTGCTATCCGACGTTTCCTTCAACGTGGCGCGGGAGGAGGTCGTCGCCCTCCTCGGCCGCAACGGCTCCGGGAAGACGACGCTCATCCACATCGCGATGGGGATGCTCTTTCCGCACGAGGGAGAGGTGCGCGTGTTCGGGATGTCGCCCACGGAACGGCCCGTCGATGTGAAGAAGCGCATCGGCTATGTGGCGGAGGATCAGGTGTTGCCGCCGAACTCGAACATCGAGGAGCTGCTGGCTTTCCACCGGTATCTCTTCAAGACGTGGGATTCCGAGCTCGAGAGGCAGCTGCTCGTGCGATTCGACCTTGCAGGCAACAGCTGGCGAATCTCGCAGCTCAGCAAGGGACAGGCGCGTCAGGTCGCGCTTATCTGCGCCGTGTGTCATCGCCCGGATCTGCTCATCCTCGACGAGCCGGCCGGCGGGCTCGATCCAGCGGCGAGACGCGAGTTCCTCGAGACGTCGATTCAGCTGCTGAATCGCAACGGCACCGCAATTCTATTCTCGTCGCATCACATGGGGGACGTCGAGCGGCTTGGTGGACGAGTGGTGCTGCTCGATGAAGGGCGTGTGAAGCTCGACCGTCAGCTCGATGACCTCCGCGAGAAATTCTGCTTCGCGATCATCCCGCGCTACGCCGAGCGCGATATCACGACGATCGAGCGGCTGCCGGGGTGCGTGCAGGTAAAGGCCGTCGTCGATCAGTGGCACGCGGTATTCAAATGCACACCCGAAGAGGCATCGCTGCTGTTCGCGACCGAGTTGGGATTGACGAATGTGCAGTGCACGACCATTCCGCTCGAGGACATGTTCATCGAGCTGGTTGGTGGCAAGCACACGGCGGAGGCGTTGTGATTCTTCAGCTCATGCGACGCGATCTGTCGCTGCGTGTGTCCGCTCCCGTTGTGGTACTCGGGTTGCTTGCGGTTTTCGCGTCGGTGAAAGTGCCGAATCTGGTCCTTCTCACGGGATTACCCTACTGCTTTTTCGTCTGGTCCTGGATGCCTCGGCGCGGCGGCGCATTCGATGCCGCACTTCCCATCCCAGGGCGAGAGCTGTTCGCGGCGCGATATCTGTCGTCGCTCACGTTGATGTTGATTCCGTTCATCGTCGCCATCATGGCAGGCGCCATCCGCAACGCGCGCGGCTTCTCGGCTGGCGTAACTCTGGAGTACATGGCGATCGCCGCGCTCGCGACCCTCGTGCCGTACGGGCTTCGTCCCGGAGAGTTGAAAGAGCCGCCGCTTTGGTTGACGATCGGCTTCTGGATCGCCCTCGCGGCGATGAGCGTGGCGATACTCCGCTTCCTGGATCCAACCATCGGATTCCTTCTTCTCGCGGGCGCGACTCTCGTGATAGGGCGAGAACTCTGGCTTGGGTTACCAGACGCCCTTCAGGTGACAGGCACAACGCTCTCTTTCGATCGTAAAACTCCGCTTCTCTGGACGCGGTCCCGCGACGCAGTGACGGCGATAATGCCGGCGAGCTGGAAACCGGCTCTTCGATCGGTGTTCTCGCCAAGGATCTTGCTCCTCTACGGCATAGTGATGTTTTCCGCTGGTCTCAGCAATTGGCTGGTGATGCTCGCGCTCGCCACTATGTCGATCGCAGGTACCACGCGATACAGCATGCGCTGGCTGAGCGCCCTCCCGCTTTCGAATCGCGCAAGGCTTCTCATATATCTCGTCCCCACCGTTTTCATATGCGGGTTGAGCAATGAGGCGGGCCGGGCCATAGCCCCACTTTTCGGTCTAAAAGATGACCTTAGCTTCCGCGCTCCGTCGTCGTCCGTCGGACCGAGCAACTATTTCAATCGATCGAAGGTTCCGCTCGAATACTGGAGCCGCAGCCAGGGCGCCGTCGCGCCTGCGATCGTAGCGCCCTGGGGTGAATCGTCAGCAGCGGACACCATCACCGTCTTTGGTATAATGCTCTTCGACCCGTACACCTCCGGAAGCGATAACAGCTCACGATTCGTCGACTGGCAAGTCGCCAGAGCGACGACCGCGGTATACGGATACCCAATTTCTGCCGCACAGGAAAGGAACGGCGACCATCCTAAGCCGTTGATGAGCCGAGAGCCGCGCATGCAACTACTCAATACCGCGGCGGTTCTCGCGCTCTTGTTGCTTATCGTGTGGTCGGCCGAGCTCGGACTGTCGAATCGCTTCGGCCGGATCTGGAAATATTTGGGGAGCGCGATCGTCCAAATTCCACTGGTTGCGTTTTTCTGGATCGACTACCTCTACGAGAACAGTCGACGCGCTGATGTGTTTCTTCCTATCGCGAAGAAGCTTCTCTGGCACTTTTCGAATGGCCTGCCTGCGAATCTCGTCGTGGTCGCGATCGCGGCTTTCGTACCGGTCCTCGCCGTGTACGCCCTCCTCGAGTGGCAGTTCGCACGATCGGAGCTCGCCGCGCGGCGGCCGAAACCTCAGATGTAGAGCGCGGTTGCAAGTGCTGCGGCGAAGCAGGCAGCTACCGGATCAATACTTGCCCGCGAGGGCGGATTCGCAGATCGTGCTTGGAGAGTATCTACTCGCGTTCGGCGATGTGAAATCCGCCCCACAACAAACTGAGCGGAATCATGAGCGCGTCGCTCGAGCGAAATGCGAGTCCCTGCCTTGGCACGCCTGCCCATAGCTGACGCTCTCCGCGATCAAGCTCGGACTGCAGGGGCGTCGTGGTCATGCGGATACGATGCAGAGGGGATTCCCGGTCTGCCAGATCCCGCCGCGCTGCCGGCGCTCAGTCACTCGACGAAATGCCAGCGGGAGATCCGCGAAGGGGCTGCTCATGGCTCGCGCTTTTCCATCATGCTCGCGGCGCAGCCGGCGTAACAGCCTCCCGAAGCACCGACTCGATCTGAGGAATGTTCGCCTTGTCGAGCCCACCAAAAACCCGAATCATGCCGACGCCGAAGCCGATCATGGCCGGAGGTAGAAGCATCACCATCGGCAGCGAGAGCCCAGGTCCCGGCGATTGGATCGTTACTGTGAACGCAATCACCCACCATAACAATATGAATCCGCACCAGAACGCGAAGTAGCCACGCGTCCAGCCCGAAATGCGAAAGTGTCCAGTGAGGCACATTCGCCCACCCACCTCCGCAAATCGCCCTTCGAACGTGGGCGCATAGCCGTTGCGCTTCCAGGCGCTTTGATAGCGCAGGTGTATCCCGCCTTCATCGACGCGGCCCACGACTCCGGATTTGAACATCGTGCGAAAACCGCGCGGCAGAATTCGCGCGCGAAGCGATGCGACCGTGCTCGGCACGTCGGCCTTCAGTTCGATCTCGAAGGTTCGAATCGGGAAGAGCCAAAGCCACACGCGGGTCAGCATATGCTAATCACGATGCGGCTCGTGCTTCGTCACCATGACATCAGCGAGCCGCGCACTCGACGGCGCCGTTCAGCCCTTCTGCGCCTCTGCGCGTGCGTCGACACCGAAGTCGCTCTGGATGCGCGCGTACCACGCGTCGTCGTCGGCGGCGCCGAAGTCGACCCACTGCTCGTCGGTGAACGAGTTGCGCCAGCCGAGGAAGGGGATGGCGTCGGGACCGACCGGATACCGAAGCTGCGGCGAGTCGCTCTTCGCGATCGCGAGAATCGCATCGGCGACGAAGGTCGCGGGTACGGGACTCTTCAGCACCGCGCGATAGAGCGCGCTGATACGCCGCTTCTGAGTGTAGGGGGAGCCGATTTCTTCCTTGCTGATATCCGTCGCCATGTCCGTGGCGATGATCCCCGGCTGCACGATCACGACGCGCACGTTGAAAGTCTTCGCTTCCTGCGCGAGCGCTTCGCTGAGTGCTTCGAGCGCGAACTTGCTCGCCGCGTACGTCGCCATCGGCGACAGGGAGATCTTTCCAGCGACCGAGGTGACGTTGATGATGCATCCACTCCGTCGAGTGCGCATGCTCGGCATGACGGCCTGGATGCATCGGATGGCTCCGAAGTAGTTGGTCTCCATAACGTCGCGGGCATCCTGCAGCAGCGTTTCCTCCACGGATTTCATGCGCTCGATCCCCGCGTTGTTGACGAGGATGTCGATGGGGCCGAGCGCTTTCACGATGCGCGCGATGCCATCGCGCACGGAGGCGTCGTCGTCGACGTCCATCGCGTAGGCGGTGATCGCGAGTTTCTCGCGTGCGGCGGTCCGCGCGAGCTCTGGAGCTTTGTCGGGGCTCCGCATCGTTGCTGCGACGCGATGTCCGGCGCGCGCGAAGGCGAGCGCGGTCTCGAAGCCAATGCCTCTGCTGCTGCCTGTGACCAACACGATGCTCATCGATGTTCCGAGTTAGGGTGTCCGGAGAAAGTCGCGGTCGCGTCCGGATGCGGGAAGAGCTTCCGCCCGAGCGGCTTGTTCAGCACCAGCGCCAACACACCCCCCGTCGCCGCGATTCCCGCGTGCATCGCCCAGAACTGCGCCGGCGTCATGTGTTCGTAAAATCCGCCGATCCAACCGATCAGGATGTTCGAGAGGAAGAGTGTCAGGAAGACGACACCCATCATCGTCGCCTTGATCCCC
>JBBRYY010000072.1:0-13953 GCA_038237245.1 Gemmatimonadales bacterium
CACTAGCAGATGCACACGATTCTCCCTGGAGGTCTTCCTCCATAGAGCGCGCAGGCATCACGGATTGTGACATTAAGAAAGCGCAACGGCATGTGGGCGCGCATCCGCACGCAGTCCACAACCTGCGACTCTCGACTGGTAGATGCGACAGAGGCCGAACCGATTTCTCGGTCCGGCCTCTGCAATAGCGGGGGCGGGATTTGAACCCGCGACCTTCGGGTTATGAGCCCGACGAGCTACCAGGCTGCTCCACCCCGCGCCAGGACGTCAAGTATCCGGGGTTTTGAGAGGCATGTCAAGGTTCGCGGGCGGTATCCGGCTCCGCAAACCGGAACTAGTGCGGCCGTTGGGGTGTGAGGCGCACACGGTTCACCCCACCCACGGTTGGCACCCAGATCGCATCTGCCGTGGCCGCGATGTTATAGGCGCCCGGAGTGATGGCGATCGGGTTGCCAATGAACCGCCCGCTTCGTGGGTCGATACGCCGCAGCATCCCGTCCCGCCCCGCGTTCACCCAAAGCATTCCTCCGGCGACGACGAGTCCTGCCGCTTGCGACCCAACGTGTTCGCGCTGCTGCAGGGTGACATGCTTTCTGACGAATCCGGCAAAGGGCGCCGACGCTTCGAACGTGTGTTGTAGAGCCCCGGGATTTTGCGTTCGCTCTGACTCTTCCGCCATGGACCGATAACGTCGGCAGTGCGCGTCTTTGAACTCGGTGATGCTCGACTCGAAGCTCACTGTTTTTAACCCGCTCCGCTGACGCGCAATGGAGTCCCGCTTCATGATGGTCAAAATGCGAGATGCAACCCGACTCGAGAAAGGGGTGGATGGGAATGCATCACTCTCACCGACCCGGCCACCAATTCCATCGGCCCGCGAGTCGCAACAATGCCGGGCCGATGGCCATGCGCACTACCGTCGCATCGAGTAACACCGCGACGCCAAGCGAGAAGCCGAGGATCTTGATAAGGAGGAAATCGCCGAGAGCGAATCCCGCGAAGACCACGATCATCACGAGGGCCGCGCTCGTGATCACGCCTCCGGTGCGCGACATTCCCTCTGCCAGCGCCTCGGCGTCAGGCATGCCACCGCGAATGCACTCGGCCACTCGCGCCACGAGAAAGACCTCGTAGTCCATGCTCAAACCGAACACGATGCAGAAGACGATCACCGGCACTGCCGGAAAAAGTCCATCGACAGGCGCAGCGAGACCGAGCACTCGTGCGCCGTACCCATCCTGAAAGACGAGCACGGCCGCTCCGAACGCCGAGGCCACGGAGAGAAGATTGAGTGCGATCGCTTTCAGCGGCACGAGAAACGAGCGAAAGCCGATCAGGAGCGCGAGGAACGTACCGCCGACCACGAGCCCGATCACGCTCGCGACGCTCCCGCCGATCGCATCCTTGTAGTCGGCGTTGAATGCCGGCAGGCCACCAACGTACAGGCGCGCGCCTACGAGGCCACTCACATCGGCGGCATCGAGCTCGCGCAGGTGACGAACGAGGCGCATGAGATCTCCCGACGTCGCTCGCTCCGTGGGGACGATCTCGAGCAGCGCGAATCGCTCATCGCGGCTCAGGAATGTCACGCGGAGGCTGGATGGAATGAGCCAGAGGAGCGTCGAGCTCGCGTGCTTCGCATGGACGGCGAGAGGGAACGAACGGACGCGGGCCACACGTGGGTCGCGCTCGAAGGCATCGCCCAGTCGCACGATCGCGCTCCATCCGGCCTCGGTCGTCGCGCGGCTCGTCGATGGCAGCTCCACAATCACCCGAACAGTCTGCAACATTCCCGCGTGTCCCATGCGCTGCAGTGCGTGGGCGGCGCGAGCTGACTCCATGCGGGGGGGAAGCCAGTTGCCTGATGGGATGTCGGAGCTCGCGCGTCGTGCCTGCCATGCCAGCGCCACCATAGGAGCTCCGCCGACGATGAGTACGAGCAGTGGCCGTCGCGCAACCCACAGCCCCCACCTATACCAACGGGCCCGCGCCACGCCGGTACGGGATCCACGTCGAAGGCGTCCGCGCTCGACGTGCGGACCGAGCCACGCGAGCAAGCCCGGAAGCAACGTGGTCGCCAGAAGGACGGCAATGACCGTCACGAGCAAGCCGCCCGCGCCGATCGAACGGAGCTCGGTGGCTGGTACGACGAAGAGGGCCGCGAAGCCGATGGCGACGGCGATTCCCGAGAGCATGATCGTATGGCCCGCGTGCCGAACGGCAGTCGCGGCCGCGGCCTGCGGTTCGGCGCCCTCCGCAAGGGCTTCGCGAAAGCGGCTCACGGTGAGCAGTGCGTAATCCACGCCGACTCCGAGCCCGAGCATCGATACGATGTTTCGGAGCAGGATGGCGAGCGGCCAGTATGCGTTAATGAGCACAGCCGCGCCGAGGCTGAGAAGAATCGCGAGCGCTCCGATCGTCACCGGTAGGAGGGCGGCGACGACGCTGCCGAACACTATGACAAGCAGCAACAGCACGAGCGGGAGCACGCGACGCTCCGCCGACGCTGCGTCGCTGGCGCTCGTAAGCCGTACGTCGTAGTTGAGAGCGGCATTCCCCGTCCAGAGGAGGGTCGCACGCGGATATCGCTCGCGGAGCCGGTGCTCGAGTGGTCCGGTGACTGCCCGCAACTGGAGCACCACTTCATCAGATCGCGGCGCGTTCGGCCTGAGCCCAACCACGATAAAGGTGCCGTGAGCACCGACGAACATACTGTCGCTGGAATCGAGGTAGGATATCGTGCGTTCGACGAGCGGCGACTCGGCGAGGGCGCTGCGAATTGCGGCGAGCACCTCGCGACCGGCGGAGTCGGAAGGCGACGGGACGTCCGCGACCACGAGCAGCGCGTACGTTGCAAACGGGGAGCCGAAGTCCATGGCGAGCGTCTGCTCGACCCATTGTGATTCCGTCCGGGCAATGCGCGCGCCGCCAACCTCGAGCCTCGCATCGGCATCGCGCGCAAACGGTACGAGCGCCACAGCGATCACGCCCCACCCAACCGCGATACGGCCCCGGTGCCGAACGATCCATTTCGAAAGTCGATGCATCGAGCCCGGTCTCGTCATGACGGTGGCGTCAACGACGCGACGGGCGACGTCTCGTCACGGTAGCACCAGCGAGGGACGTAGCCGAGGCATTCCCGCGTTCGCGCGAGATCGAGGGTGAAGTCGTCCGCGAGATTGATGACCATGAATCGAGTCAGCGGCGGAGCGTGCGCGACTCGAGCCCCGCGCCACACGTGCTCCAACGCTGCGGCAAGTGGCCACGCGAGGGAGCGCGGAATATAAGTGAGGGAGTCGGACACGCCGTGTCGCCGAAGCATCGTGCGAAGCAGCAGGTCCAGCGTGATCGCATCCGCATCCGATACGTTGAATGCTCCTTCCTCCCTCGTCGCCAAGGCGCGCTCGACAGCGAGCACGAGATTGTCCACGTGCGTTATCGATAGGCGATTGTGGCCATCGCCAGCCACAGGCAAAGATCCCAGTCGGCGCGCGGCGAGCACGCGAGGCATGAGAGTCGAGTCACCGGGTCCGTAGACGATGTGCGGACGCAGGATGATGGGGCATCTCGCGTCCGCCGCAACCACGCGTTCGGCGCCCACCTTGCTCACCGCATACGCGAAATTGGCGTTCGTCTCGAGAGGCGCGTCCTCCCGAAGACGCTCGCGAACGCGATCCGACGCGTAGACGCTGGCTGTGCTAATGTGCACGAACCGCTCGGCGTTCGGAAAGCTTCGCACCACCGCCGCCGTACCACCGACGTTTACCGCCCGGCAGGTTGACGGCGGGCTCCAGTCGGCCACATGCGCCCCGCAGTGAACGACGGCATCAACGTCATGCGCTCCTATCGGCGCCGCGGTGAAGTCCCACGCCACATAGCCAGCCATGTGGTGCGAGAGCGCAGCCGCGGGGCGACGTCCAAAGGGAAGCACCTCGTGTCCAGTACTGACGAGTGCGCGTACGATGCGTCCGCCGATGAATCCGCTCGCTCCTGTCACCGCGATGCGCATCCCAGCCTCGCTCGCGCAAGGGCGCGAAGCCGCTCCCTGTCTACTTTCGAGGACCGCCCGCACACGGGAAGCAACTCGACTACGATCAGATCGGGAAGCGCCGCGTCGTCGATGCGGCTCGGGCCGTTGCGGAGCTCGACGCGGACTCGCTCGCGCAAGGCGCTCGCGTCCACGCCCGGCTCAGGTTCCACGCCAAGCACGATGCGCTCGTCCGCAAGGCCTTCATCATACACCCCGACCATTGCGCAACAGCGAACACCGGGAATCCGTTCGATCGCCGGTTCGTACAGCTCGGGATAGATGTTGTGCGGACCTCGAATCATCATGTCCTTGCGACGCCCGAGGAGAACGATCCTTCCATCGTCGATCCGGGCGAGATCTCCCGTGGCCAGCTCGTGCAGCGGCGCGTACCCCAGATAGCCGCCACAGAGATTCGGGCCGCGCAAGAGCAGCTCTCCACTCGTCGACAGGCGCGCCACGACACCCGGTACGGGGCTGCCTACAAGGTCGCCGTCTCCAGCGTATGCGAGCTTGTCCTCGAGATCGATGAAGGCCGCCGGCAGGAGCTCCGTCAGGCCGTAGACGCACGACACCCGAGTCGTCGGAGCGAGCACGTCTTGCAGCCGCCGCAGAAATGGCGCCCGCACAGGTGCGGAGCTGATCACCAGCCGGCGCAGCGCGGCGGGAAGACGAGTCCCGCGCGCCCGACAGTATTCTGCGAGCCTTTGGCAGTCACTCGTCACTCCGAACCAGCAGGTCGCACCATGACGCTCGAGATCCGCCACAACGCGACGCGGAGAGAAAGACGAGCGCCGCGACAAGAGCACAATCGCTCCCGCGAGCAGCGTCGGCAGCACCACGTGCAGCTCGCGCCCGTACACGACATCGCACGCGTGGAGCGCGAGCGGCGTCCCCACTGCGTGCAGCACCGCATCCATGGATTGGCGCGTGTGCACGACGGCGTTCGGCGCGCCGGTGGTGCCGGAAGTGCAGACGATGACTGCGGGAGCGGTCGGCGCAAGCGGTGCTCGCGGTAGGGCCAGCCGAGCACCACGACGACAGAGCGCGCGCAGCGAAAGCGAACGTGGCACGCCAGGCATCCACGCACCCATGCGCACGAAAGTCATGCCACTCAGCGCGGCAAGCGGCGGCAGTCGAACGCCGCGCCGCCGGAGGAGCCAACGCGCCATCCTCATCGCCGAGGCAGCGAGAAGCAGGGAATCGGCGATGATCCACGTTGGCGCGATCAGCGCCATTCGCTCCTCGAACAGGCTTTCGCCAAGCCCCGTGTCGAGCGGCACGAGTACGCCTCCAAGCTCGAGGATTGCGACCGATAGGGCGATCATGCCGGCAGACGGGCGCATGGCAAGGAGTACGCGATCGCCCGTCTGCATCCCCGCGTCGGCGAGTCCGGCAGCGGTTTCGCGCGCCTGCCGCGCGAATGCCTCGCGCGTCATCGTCCATCCGCCGCACTCGATGATCGCGGGCGCTTTCGGTGACTCCGTGGCACGCCGTACGAGGCGGTCCAGCAGCGACTCCATGGTCATGGTGCTCCCGCGTCGAGACGGATTTCGAGGCTTGCGAATGCAGGGAGGAGAACGCCGCGAGCGGCGCGCCGGCGAACGATGCGCAGCGTGCCCGGCGCTGCGGCAAGGGCCGCGAGCGCGGCGTGGAGCTCCCGCTGCGCCAGTGCAAAGCCAATACAGAAATGAGGGCCGGCCCCGAACCAGAGATGGCGGGCCCGCGGATCATGCACGCGCGAGATGTCGAAGCGATCCGGGTCGGGAAACAGATTGCGGTCGCGTGCCAAATTGCAGGTGAGGATCACGACGCGCTCCCCGGCGCAAACGAGACGTGCGCCCAACCGGGCATCATGGGTCGCAATACGAATGGTCGCCGGAACCGGAGTGATGTAGCGTAGCCCTTCGGCAATGGCCTGGGGGATCTCCTCGGGATGTGTGTGCAGTCGTGCCATCTGGCCACTGTCCACGAGAAGCGAGACGATGCGAGGCAGCGCCGCAGCGGTGGTGAGGGTGCCGGCGAGAAAGAACATCGTCAGCACGCCCTTGGCCTCCTCGAACGACAGCCCCCGATCGCGCAAACGCCTCACGAGCGAGCACTCCGGCGCGTCCGCTGCGTGATAGCCTTCGTGCGCGAACGCGGCCAGACGCTCGACCGACTCTCCCCATTCGCGCTGCTCGCGCTCCGCAAGGGGACGCGTCCCCAGAGCGCTCGACAGCCGCTGGCCGAGCGCGATCAGCGCGAGGGCCGCCGCGTCAGCATCCGCGCCGGGAGGACGCACGCCCATCATGTCGAAGATGAGACGGCCGCTCATGATGTGCATGAAGCGAACGAGATCCACGGTTTCGCCGGCCGCGAGCGTATCGCGAAGCGCCTCGAGCGGTACTTCGTACGAGCGAAGAAGCTGAGTGGAATTAGCCGGCGAAAGCAGGTCGCCGAGCATCCCGCGCAGCCGCCGGTGCTCGTCGCCCTCCATATTCGCGAGCGCGAACGGGCCGAAGAGCTGTGTGATGTTATCGATGAATCCACCGCGCCCGCGCTTTGAAAAGTCCGTCTCGCGGTGCAGCACCTCGCGCGCGATCTCGACATCGTTGACGACGAGACCGACACCAGGGATGCGCAGCACCGGGCCGCCGTAGCGCGCAAGGCGCGCAAACGTCCATGCCACCGGATGCGCGGCGATGAGTACGCGATAGTCGCGCGGTCCGCGGATCATCGCACGTCCACGATCGCACCACGGTAGCCGTGGTTCCGGTACCAGCGTAGCGTGTTGAGATACCCGTAGGCGCGGACCCGACGCACGGAATTATAAACGATCACCTCGGGGCGCCGCGCGGCGCGCGTCGTCAGCGTGCGCACGGTTTCCGAAAGCGCCCGGTCCTCGTGCATCTCCTCGATCGCGCAACGCGGAAAGCCGCCGCTTCGCTCGTATAGTCGCGAGGAAATGGCGAGGTTGTTCCCGGCAGCCATGAAGTAGGGATACTTGAACTGTGCGCCGCGTCGGTGCATGCGGCCGTAATGTTCGGCAAGCCAGATCATGCTGCGAAGCACGAGACGATCCCAGGGTCTGAGCGCACCCTCATCATCGCGCGGACGAATTACGCCGGAGACGAACTCAAGACCGTCGTCGGCCAGCGCGAATTTCAGATGGCGCACCCAGTGGCGGTCGGGGAGACAGTCGGCATCCGTACGGGCGATCCACTGCGCACCGTGCGCGATGGCGAAGCGGAAGCCCGTGTCCGCGGCGGCGCCCGTTCCCTTCCGTGCCTCGGTCAGCCGGTGCACGGCGAGCTCGGGATAATCACGAACGAATGCTCGCGCGATCGCCGCGCTATCGTCGGTGCTCGCGTTGTCCACGAGCACGAGGGTGAACTCGCGATCAGATTGCGCCGCGAGCGCATCGAGCGTGGCGCGCAGGCCGTGCTCCTCGTTGAAGATCGGCACGACCACGAAGAAGGTGAGGTGATTGGGAGAAGTCAGCATGACCGGCTCACAGGTCCATCATGATGACGCCGATGCTGATTCCGCTCGCCAATCCGATCCACATGACACGGTCTCCCGGCCGCACCGCGCCGCGCGCGACGGCAAGCGCGAATGCCACAGGGGTCGATGCGGAGGCCATGTTGCCGTAGTCAGCGACGGTGCGTTCGACCCGATCGCCGGGAAGGCCGGTCGCGGACAGCATCTCTTCGAGGTACGGCACGCTCGCCTGATGCACGAAGATCCGCTGAAATTCGTCGAGGCGTGCGCCGCTGTCGGCGATTATTCGCGCCAGGATGGGCGTGCCGCACTCGAGAAAGGCGTTCTTGAGGCGCGCACCGTCACCGCGCAGCCGCAGATTCTCATCGCCGCACGGGAGCATTGAGCCGCCGCCAGGTATGGTCGCCAACCGCCAATGTTCGCTCAGGGTGGCGAAGCGGCGGTAGAAGATTCCCCGATCGTCTTCGCTACGGGCGAGAACCGCCGCGGCACCGGCGTCACCCATCGTGAAACCGGGGAAGTTGCGCTTGAACTCTTCGCGATTCCGCGAATGCCAAGCGACGACGCGCGAACAGACCTCTCCGGTGGTCACCAGAACTGACCGGCAGCCACCAGAGAGGATGAGCGCTTCGCCGAGTTGCAGGCCCGTGAGAAAGCTGTTGCAGGCATTCTTCACATCGAATACCTGGCAGCGCGTGCCGATCTTTTCCTGTACGATGTTTGCGGTCGCGGGCTCGAGCAGATCCTGACCCGCCGCGCCGAAAATGAGCGCGTCCACGTCGCGCGCCACCATCCCGGCGGCGGCGAGCGCGTGTCGCCCCGCATCCGCAGCGAGGTCTGAGCACTGGATGTCGTCCGTCGCAACGCGCCGGGAGCGGATCCCCGTTATCGCCTCAATGCATCCTGGCCGCACGCGCAGCCGCGGGCTCGCCTCTGCCACGAGGGTCTCGACCTGCGCGCTCGACCGCACTTCCGGCGGGAGCGCGGCCGCAACGCCGAGCACTCGGACTCGTTCCGCCATCAGAAGCCTCCGCGAGCGTGACACGTCGTTCAGAGGATCGGGACGGCTCGAATGTCGCGCAGTGTAGCTCGACCACCCATACGTCATTCGACGTAGAACGCGAGCTGTGGGAACGCATCGGCGACCGGTGCGCCGCTCGGACACTGCAGAAACTCGAAGAGGGATCGTCTCATCGACGATCCCTCTCTATCGTATAGCGGGGGCGAGATTTGAACCCGCGACCCTGGGGGAAATGAGCGCGACGAGCGACCAAGCCGCCCCAGCCCGCGCCAGGACGCCAACTATCCGCGAGATTTCAGAGGCGTGTCAACGTTTGCGCGCGGTATCCGGCTCCGCAAATCGGTACAGGATCTCCTTGTTGCCGCGCACCATGCCGAACTCCTCGCGCGCGATCCGCTCCTGCACCGCCGGATCGCCCTCGACGGCCTTCTTCACCCGCGCCAGCGAGTCGATCTCGCGACGCAGCGAGTCCATTCCCGCCTTCATCCGGTTCGCGCGCGACCGCTGCGCGAGGAGCGCCGTGGTGCTGTATTCCCCGCCCTGCAGCGCGTATACGAACACGATCGCACCAATCGCGATCCAGATGATGCGACTCCACCGCCCGCGCATGTTCGGTTGCGCTACGAAGTGCTACAAACCATAGATCGCGCCGCCGGGATATTCCGCCGCGTCGCCGAGAATCTCCTCGATGCGCAGGAGCTGATTGTACTTCGCGACGCGATCGGTACGCGACGCCGAGCCGGTCTTGATCTGCCCCGCGCCGGTGCCCACCGCGAGATCCGCGATGAAGGTGTCTTCCGTCTCGCCCGAGCGATGCGAGATGATCGACAGATAGCCCGCCGACCGTGCCATCTCGATCGCCTCGAGCGTCTCCGTCAACGTGCCGATCTGGTTTACCTTGATGAGAATCGCGTTGCCGACATGACTCTCGATGCCGCGCGCGAGGCGCTCGGTGTTCGTCACGAAGATGTCGTCGCCGACGAGCTGCACGCGGTCGCCGAGCGCCGTCGTGAGCGCAATCCAGCCATCCCAGTCATCCTCGGCCAACCCATCTTCGATCGACACGATCGGATACTCCTCCATCCATCGCGCGTACATCTCGATCATTCCAGCTGCGTCGAAGGTGCCGCCGCCACTCTTCTTGAAGGTGTACTTCCCGTCCTTGTCGTAGAGCTCACTCGCCGCACAGTCGAGCGCGATCGCGATCTGCTTGCCTGGCGCATACTTCGCGGCCTCGATCGCCTCGATGATGATCTTGAGCGCATCCTCGTCGCTCTTGAGGTCCGGCGCGAAGCCGCCCTCGTCGCCGACGCTCGTCGCCAGCCCGCGCTTCACCAGCACCTTTTTCAGCGAGTGAAAAACCTCCGCGCCCATCCGCAGCGCCTCGCCGAAGGTCTCGGCGCCGACGGGGACGATCATGTATTCCTGGAAGTCCACCGTGTTCGTCGAGTGCGCGCCGCCGTTGAGAATATTCATCATCGGCACAGGCATGGTGCGGGACATCGGGCCGCCGAGATATCGGAACAGCGGAAGTCCGAGCTCCTCTGCGGCCGCGCGCGCCGTCGCGAGCGAGACGCCGAGGATCGAATTCGCGCCGAGCCGCTCCTTGTTCGGCGTGCCATCGAGATCGAGCAGCGCGCGGTCGATGCCGATCTGGTCGATCGCCTGCATCCCGCGCAGCGCCGGCGCGATCGTCTCTTCGACGTGTTGCACCGCGCGCAGCACGCCCTTGCCGAGGTAGCGCTTGGGATCCGCGTCGCGCAGCTCGAGCGCCTCGTGCTCGCCCGTCGACGCACCGCTCGGCACCGCCGCGCGGCCCATCGCACCACTCTCCAGCAACACGTCCGCCTCGATGGTCGGATTGCCACGGCTATCGAGAATCTCGCGCGCGGTGATGTCTACGATCTCTGACATGGATCTCTCGGTTGAAGTGCGTTCATTCTGCCTGGAGCGCGGCCGCTTCCGACTCGGTTGACCTGTGGATCGGCACGCCCTTTTCTTCCAGCGCCGCTGCAATGCGATTCCAGACGATCTCGACGAGGGCGTCGCGATCCTCGTACGTCATTCCCTTCGTGGACACCGGCTCGAGAAAGGTCAGCTCGATCGTCCCTGAATGTATCGCCATCTCGCCCTTGGCCTGCACTTCCTTCGAGCCCCAACTCATTACCGGCACGATAGGAACCTGCGCGGCGATCGCGAGCACGAACGGCCCCTTCTTGAACGGACGAAGCTCATACGTTCGCCCGCGTGTGCCTTCCGGAAAGACGACGACGTTGAGGCCGCCCTTGATGCGCAGCGCCGCCTCTTCGTACGCGCTGAAAGCGGCTTTCCGGTTGCCTCGCTCGATGTAGATCGCCGCGACTTCGCCCGCCGCCTTGCCGAACAGCGGAACGCTCCGGATTTCCTTCTTCGCAACGAAGCGATAGCGATCGACGACGGTGGCGAGCGCGAAGATCTCGAACCAGCTCACATGGTTGGAAGCGTAGACGCGCGACTCGGTGCGGCTCACGCGCTCCGCATTGCGCACGACGATCTTCACACCCGCGGCCTTGAGCACCCAGTACGACCACCAATGTCCGCCGCGTCCCACGAAGCTGTCGGGCGAAATCGGGATGCGAAACAGCGTCATGATGGTGATGGGCGCGATGAAGATCAGCGTCATCACCGCCATCATCGGATAAGCCAGAAGCGCGCGCATGTTCAGGAAAAGTGGCGGAACCCCTCGGCGGGCGCCAGCCGTTCGCCATTGATTCGCGCGGTGACGCCGATGCCATCGGGGATTGGCTCCAGCACGCGGCCGATGGCGGTGATGCGGAGCCCGGTAGCGCGCTCGAAGGCGGAGACGTTGAGCGCTGCCGCGCACACGATGAGCTCGTACTCTTCGCCGCTCACTGCGGCGACGCGTGCATCGACGCCCTCGAACAGCGGCAGTCGATCGAGATCGAGCTGAATGCGGACGCCGCTCGCTGTCGCCATGTGCTCCGCATCGGCGAGCAGCCCATCGGAGATGTCGATTGCCGCGCGCGCGCCGCTCTGCGAGAGCCAGATCGCCTCGGCGATCCGCGCGATCGGGTGCGCGAATCGGTCGCGCGCGGCGGGATCGGGTGTGTCGCCGCGCTGCCACGCTGCGAGCGCGGCGCCGGGTCCGCCGAGCGCGCCGGTGACATAGACCGTGTCGCCAACGCGTGCGCTGCTGCGCCGAAGCGGTGCGGCGGTGCTGCCGAGCACCGTGAAGCCCAGTGTGAGATCGCTCGCACCGGTAATGTCGCCGCCGCGCACGAGCGTCTTCGCGACATCCAGCGCATCGCCGACGCCGTCGCCGATCTCGCCGACGCTCGCGAGCCACGACTTCGGGAGCCCGAGCGCGAGCAAGACGCCGAGCGGCGATGCGGCCATCGCGGCGAGATCGCTGAGCGCGGCCATCGTCGCGCGATAGCCGATCTCGCGCGGCGTGAGCCACGCGCGCTCGAAGTGGATGTGCTCCACCGATGTGTCGGCGCTCGCGAGGAGCTGCTCGCCCGCCGGCACATCGAGCAGCGCCGCGTCGTCGCCGATTCCCTCCGCGCGCGCGCCCCACCGCGCGAGGAGATCGCGGATGATGTCGAACTCGCGGCCGGGGCCGAGCTCGATCGACTCGCTCATCTCGCGCGAAGCGTCAACGCTCGCCGACCAGCGGAAGCTCGGCGAGCACCGGCGGCATGAGCGCCGTGAGCGGCTCGTGCCATACGCGGCGCGCGGCGAAATCGAGATTCGCGAAGGTCACGCCGCGCACGTAGCCCCGCCCCGCGATCTCCGCTGCGCGGCCGTGCACCCAGGCGGCGCATGCGGCGGCGGTGAGCGCGCTGTCCCCGTCGTTGCTCATCTGCGCGAGGAGCGTACCGGCGATGCCGCAGAGGAGGTCACCACTCCCGCCTGCCGCGAGCACTGGAGTGCCCGCGCAGGAGACGAGACGCTCACCCGACTCGCTCGTTACGATCGTCGGCACACCCTTGAGCAGCACCGTCGCGCGCGTGCGCTTCGCCAGCTCCGCACCGATGTCGAAGCGCCGCGCGAGCACATCGTTGAGGTGCACACCGAGGAGGCGCGCAAACTCCTCGGGGTGCGGCGTGAGCAGCGCGGCGCGCTTGCCGATCAAGGCGCCGAGCTGCTCGGGCTCACCGGCGAAGACGTTGAGCGCGTCGGCATCGAGGACGACCGGCCCGCCATAGCCGTGCAGGACGCGCTCGACGAGCGCGCGACTTCCGTACGATGCGCCGAGCCCGGGGCCGATCACCACGCAGTCTGCCCAGCTTGAGACGATGCTTTCGACGTCGGCGGCGCTCTCAGGCCACGCGTGCGCGGGGGCCTCGGGCGCCGCGGCCTGCACGACGGCGATGTTCTCGCGCGCAACGGCGAGGCGCACCATGCCGACGCCGCTTCGCATCGCCGCACGTGCCGCGAGCATCGGCGCACCGGCCATCCCGACCTGGCCGCCGATGATGAGGAGCTTGCGGCGCGTTCCCTTGTGTGCGTCGGCGCGGATGAGCGGCACGTGCGCGCGCACCCAATGCGAATCGACGAGTCGCGGCAGCGCATCCGACGAACCCGCGTCGTCGAGTCCGATGTCGAGCACCACCACGCGCCCCGCGTTGCCACGCGCGACCGCGAGCCCGCGCTTGAGCGTCGCGAAGGTAAGCGTCAGATCCGCGCGCACGGCGCCAGCCGCGTCGCCCGTATCCGCATCGACCCCGCTCGGGATGTCGAGCGCGATGACGACCGTTCCCTTTGCGCGCGCCTCGGTGATCCTCGCGATGCATGCGGCGATCTCTCCATGCGGCTCGCCTTTCGCGCCGACGCCGAGCAGCGCGTCGACGATGAGCTGCGCGTCGAGCGATTCGCCGCGCGTCACCATCCGTCGCGTGCGCTCGCGCTCCCCCTTTGCCTGCTCGCTGCGCGCCTCGCCAGCCTCGCGCACGAAGACGCGTGCGCCGTAGCCCGCGAGCGCGCGCGCGACGACCCACCCGTCGCCGCCATTGTTCCCCGGCCCCGCATACACGTTCACGGTGGCGCCCTTCACGTCCGGATACGCGCGCAGGATCGCTGCCGCAGCCGCCTCTCCCGCGCGCTGCATGAGGGCGCGTGCCGGAGTGCCTGCCGCTATCGCGCGCGTGTCGAGCATCGCGGCCTCGGCGGCCGTTGTCACGCGTGCGAGCGTCACCGCGTGCGCGACGTGACGAGTAGAAACGAAAGACGGCGGCCTCGTGGGCCGCCGCGGCTGTTTGCGATTGCGTGAGTCGTGCTCATTTGTGCGATTGGGTGACCGTGCGCCCGAAGCTGATCTCTCCGTTGTCGATGCTGATGTTGAAGCCGCAGTCAGGATTACTGCATACCCACGCCTTGTACGTGATCGGCGCGCCCTCCCGCCCATAGTCGCTCAACGGAA
>JBBRYY010000073.1:0-13920 GCA_038237245.1 Gemmatimonadales bacterium
CCGGGAAGAGCTGACTGCCACTACGAACACGGATGAAGACGAAAAGGGCACGAATCGAACCGATGTTGCGACGGGCTGACGTCGCGCCCTGGAGATGCCTTTGCGTTTTGCTCTCTGTGGACGTCCGGCCAGCCATGCTCGAGTCAATAAAGAGTGTTCGCATCGCGTGACACCACTCTCACCGCGCCGGATTCGATCCGTGCTCTTTTAGTCTCATCCGTGATCGCAGTTCGTCGTTGCCCGCCCCTCAAAACCATCCCCGGCTCGCCAACCCCATTGAGCAACTAACGCTGAATCGGTAGCTTAGGGTGCTCTGCTGCCCCTTCGTCCAACGGCAGGACAGCGGCCTTTGGAGCCGCGAATGGTGGTTCGAATCCACCAGGGGCAATGGAATAACGTCGCCCCATGCGGTCGCGCGGTGAGGCGCACGCATTGACCTAACCTTCTCAATCTCTTACGTTTAACGGCTGCAATGGATGAGCTGAACGTTCCGCGGCGTGGCTTCAAGCTTCTCGCCGGTACTGCGAATCCTGCGCTGGCGAAAGAGATTTCGGCGTGCCTGGGAGTCGAGCTCGGAAAGGTCACCATGTCGCGCTTCTCGGACGGTGAGATTTTCGTGCGAATCGACGAAAACATTCGCGGTCACGATGTCTTCATCGTTCAACCGACGAACCCGCCGGCCGAGAACATTATGGAGTTGCTGCTGATTCTCGACGCAGTGCGTCGCGCGTCCGCAGCGCGTACGACATGCGTGATGCCGTACTACGGCTACTCACGGCAGGATCGCAAGGATCAACCGCGGGTAGCGATCGGCGCGAAGCTGATGGCGAATCTGATCGTCACGGCGGGCGCGGATCGCGTGCTCGGCATCGATTTTCACCAGCACGCGCTGCAGGGATTTTTCGACATTCCGGTGGACCACCTGTACGCGGCGCCGGTGTTCGTTTCGCACTATCGCAAGAAGCAGCTGAAGGACCTCGTCGTCGTGGCACCGGACGTCGGATCGGCCAAGATGGCGCGTGGATTCGCGAAGCGTCTCAACGGGACGTTCGCGATCATCGACAAGCGACGTCCGCAGCCGAATGTCGCAGAGGTGTTGAACGTGGTTGGTGAAGTCGAGGGACGCGACTGTCTGATCCCCGACGACATGATCGACACGGCGGGAACGGTCACGGAAGCGGCACGGGCACTGAAGGGGCTGGGCGCGAAGGACATCTACGTGTGTGCGACGCACGCGTTGCTTTCGGGACCGGCGGCGGAGCGGCTGCGCAATGCTCCCATCAAGGAAGTGACGGTGACAGATACCGTCGCCATTCCTGAAGCACATCGTTTTCCGCAGCTCACGATTCTGAGCGTGGGTGAGCTGCTGGCGAAGGCGATTCGGTATACGCACAGCGACGAGTCGGTCAGCTCGCTGTTCGAGTAGGCGCGGCAAAGAAGGGACACTGCGGTAAAGTGTCTGGCTGGATCAACTGTCAATTACGCTCCCTGAGAGAATCGATATGGCAACCGAAGTCCTCATCGCGCATCCCCGCGCGGAAAGCGGAAAGGGCGCTGCGCGAAAGCTGCGCGCCGCGAAGCAGGTTCCTGGAGTCGTGTACGGTCACAAGCGGCAGCCGCAGTCACTGGCGCTCGACGCACGCGACCTGCAGAAGATGCTCGACCGCGTGTCGGCCGACACGACGGTGTTCGAGCTCCGAATCGGCACCGGCAGCTCGCGCACGCTGATCCGCGACATCCAGCGCCACCCGTTCCGCCGCGAGATCCTGCACATCGATTTCCAGGAGCTCGTCGCCGGTGAGCTGGTGACTGTCGACATCCCGCTGGTGCTCGTCGGCACGCCGGTTGGTGTGCGTCTCTCGGGCGGCATGCTCGATCAGGTGCTCCGCACGATCAGCGTCGAAGTCGATCCGGGAAACATTCCGAATCACATCGACGTCGACGTGTCGGGTCTCGATCTGCACCAGTCGATTCACGTGCGCGACCTGAAGCTGCCTGCTGGCGTCGAGGTTCTCGAGAACGAAGGCGAGACGATCTGCGTCGTGGCACCGCCGCGCGCCGAGGTCGAGGTTGTGGCACCGGTGGAAGGCGCCGAGGCTGGAGCCGAGCCCGAAGTGATCCGCGCGAAGAAGGAAGACGACGAAGAGGAAGCGGCGAAGAAGTAAGTCGGTGGTGGCAGCGCGCCGCGTAGCTGCGGCGCGTTGCTCATCGCCGATCGTCGAGCGCACCGATGAAGCTCATTCTCGGCCTCGGAAATCCGGGCAAACAATACGAACGCACGCGGCACAACGTCGGCTGGTGGGTGCTCGATCACCTCGCCGACGTTTGGCATCTCGGGAGCTGGAAGTCCGAGGGGCAGGCGCTGGTGACCCACGGGCTCGTGGGCACCGTGAAAGTGCGCCTCGTGAAGCCGCAGACGTTCATGAATCTGAGCGGCGCCGTGCTCACGTCGCATCTCAAGCGCCCCTTCTGGTCGCCGAAGACCGATCTGCTCGTGGTCGTCGATGATGTCGCGATTCCGGTGGGGACGTATCGTCTGCGGCCGCAGGGGAGCGCGGGCGGACACAATGGGCTCAAGAGCGTCGAGCATCATGTCGGACATCGCGATTACGCTCGGATGCGCATCGGGATCCAGTCGGTGGATCCCGAGCGACGGATTGGCGATCTCGCTGACTACGTGCTCAGCCCATTCGGAAAAACAGAGCGCGAGGAGATCCTCGCGCTGATGCCACGATTGACGGATGCCGCGGAGCTCTGGCTGCGCGAAGGCATCGCTGCAGCCATGAACGCGCACAACGGGAAATAAATGTTGAAGCTGGGAATCGTCGGACTGCCGAACGTCGGAAAGTCGACGCTGTTCAATGCGCTCACGAGCGCGCAGGCGGAGGCGGCGAACTATCCGTTCTGTACCGTGGAGCCGAACGTCGGCATCGTCGAGGTGCCGGATGAGCGGCTGAAGGGGCTCGCGAAGGTCGTGAATCCCAAACGCGTGGTGCCGGCGGTGGTCGAATTCGTCGACATCGCGGGGCTCGTGAAGGGCGCGGCCAGCGGCGAAGGGCTCGGCAACAAGTTTCTGGCGAACATTCGCGAGACCGACGCGATCATCCACGTGGTGCGCTGCTTCGAGGATCCCGACGTGCTGCACGTGATGGGCGCGATCGACCCCGTGCGTGACCGCGAGGTGATCGAGATCGAGCTCGCGCTCGCCGATCTCGCGACGGTGGAGAAGCGGCTCGACAAGGTGCGACGCGCGGCGAAGTCGCACGACAAGGAGGCGCTCGCGGAGCTCCCGACGATCGAGGCGGCATACGAGACGCTCGCGGCCGGACGCGGGCTCTGGGAGGCGAAGCTGAGCGACGAGCAGCGCGCCGTGCTCGCGCCGCTGACGCTGCTCACGGCGAAGCCGGTGCTGTACGCGGCGAATGTCAGTGATGCGGAGCTCACGGGCGAGGAGGGCGCGCCCTTGAAGGCGTTGCGGGAAGCGGTGAAGAAGAGCGGAGAGCGCGCGCAGGTGGTTCCCTTCTCCGCCAAGATCGAGGCGGAGCTCGCGGAGCTGCCGAGCGAGGAGCGCGGCGATTTCCTCGAGTCGCTCGGGCTCACGAGCGCCGGGCTCGACCGGCTGATTCTCGCGGGATACGAGCTGCTCGGGCTGCGCACGTACTTCACGGCGGGCGAGCAGGAAGTGCGCGCCTGGACGATCCACACGGGCGACACGGCGCCAAAGGCGGCCGGCGTGATCCACACGGACTTCGAGCGCGGCTTCATTCGCGCGGAGACGATGGGCTACGAGGAGTTCGTGTCGATGGGCGGGTGGAAGGGGGGCAAGGAGAAGGGCGCGGTGCGGAGCGAGGGGAAGGAATACATCGTGGCGGATGGGGACGTGATGTTGTTTCGGTTCAACGTCTAGCGGCGCGCACGCGCTCGCTCCGATCTTGCGCGCACGAGGCCCCGGAGGTAATTATACGGTACGGTTCGTACAACTCCGTGCATAATGTGCCGCGAGAAAGGAGCGGGACACCCTTGGTGTCGCCACGAGAACTCCCGCGACACTCCATCTGGCCTGGCTGACCGCCGCTGCTCCAATCGTGCGCGGCCGCGCGGCTGTAGCCGCATTGCAAGAGGCGCGTCTTGGCAGCCAAAGGTGCCCCGCTGGTCGACACCCGCGATGAGCGAACCGGTCAGGTAGGAGCCGCCGAGCCGCGCGACTCGGAGTCGCGCGCGCGTGTGCTCGTGGCGCGAGAGCTTCGCCAGGCCGCAGCAAATCGAGTGAGTGGTCGCGACGAAATTCTCGCGGTGGTCGCGTGCGAGCGCACCTATCGAGAGCTCACCCGGACCCTTGGCCGCATCGGCGCTCACGCAATCCTGTCTCGCGCACTGTCTCAGGCAAAGCTGCGACACGTGTTGCTGGAGTCGCTCCGCTTCGACCGCGACTCCGAGCACACACTCGTGGGAATCGCGGCGACCATTCAGGCGCATGGCGCTACCGCGGTGGAAGCAGCGATCGAAGCATTGCTTCAGGACGCGTTTGTGCTGCTCGCGAAGATGGTTGGTTCGGACATGGCGGCGCGTTTGCTCGATTCCGGCGGCGCGATGGGCATCCCCGAGGATGAGGACTCAACGTGAAAGTGAAAAAGACCCACGGCAAGGTGCTGCCGCCGAAGCCAACGCCGAAAATTCCCGGCATCGCGTCCGGCGTCCCTGGATTCGATGCGATTGTGGGTGGGGGCCTTCCGGAGTTTTCCTTCAACATCATCGGAGGGAGTCCCGGAGCCGGAAAGACCACGATGGCGCAGCAGATCGCCTTCAGCAATTCGACGACGAAGCGCCCTACGCTGTACTTCACGGTGCTCGGCGAGCCGACGTTGAAGATGCTCCGCTATCAGAAGGATTTTGAATTCTTCAATCCTTCCATGGTGGGCTCGGCGATCCACTTCGTCAACCTGAGCGAGGAGGCGCTCGCGGCCGATCTCGAGATCGTGCTCGGTCGGATCGTGTCCGAGGTCGAGCGCGTGAAGCCGAAGATCGTCGTGTTGGATTCGATCAGTACGTTTCTCAGGCCGCTGCCCGAGCCGGGGACCCACGCCACCACCAGCATCGACACCTTCGTGCAGCGGCTGGCGCTGCACTTGGCGAGCTGGGAGATCACCTCGTTTCTCATCGGCGAATACGGAGAGCATGAGCAGCGCGACTCGGTCTTTGCCGTCGCAGACGGCGTCTTCTGGCTCTCGCAGGCGACGGACCGCAACTCGGTCGTCAGGAAATTTCAGGCGATCAAAACGCGCGGGCGGGCGCCGATGCCCGGCCTTCACACTTTTCGCATTACCGACGCCGGAGTTCAGATCTTCCCTCGTATTCCCGAGCAGCAGTTCCAGCGCCACGCGCAATCGACTCTCCGGTTGGCCACAGGTGTCCCCGGACTCGACGAGTTGATGGACGGAGGCGTGCCCGCCGGCGATGCGCTCATGCTCGGCGGTCCCGCAGGTAGTGGAAAGACGACCTTCGCGACGCAGTTCGCGGCCGAAGGGCTGCGACAGGGAGAAGCCGTGGTCATCGTCGTCTTCGAGGAGTATCCCGAGGAATACCTTGCGCGCGCCAAGGCGAGGAATCAGGACATCGGCGAGCTCATTGGCGATGCGAATTTCAAGCTCATATATCTCCGCCCCCTCGACCTGTCGGTGGATGAGACGCTCGCCGAGATACTCGAAGCGGTCAACACGATCGATGCCAGCCGCGTCATCATCGATTCGCTGTCGGGCTTCGAGGTGGCGCTCGCGCCGGCCTTCCGAGAAGATTTCCGCGAGTCGCTTTACCGACTCGTGGGAGCGCTCACCTCCACGGGGGTGACGATCTTCATGACGACGGAGACGACGGGACGCTTTCCGGACTCGGGATTCACGACGGAGAAAGTTTCCTTCATCACCGATGACATTCTCGTCCAGCGCTTCGTCGAGATCGATGGTGTACTGCGCACAGTGCTCACCATCCACAAGATGCGCGGCAGCGCCCATAGCCACGATTTCGTCACCTACGACGTGACGGCGCAGGGCGCGGTGATTGGAGGACCGCTCCGCAACTATCGCGGAATCGCCTCGGGCTCACCGAAGCTACGGAAGCCCAGTCGCACCGCCGACTACCACGGTCTCACGAGCCGCGAGTCCTCCGTGCTCGACACGCTCGTGATGATGGGGACGCCGACATTGGAGTTGCTCGCCGAGCGGACGGGACTTGATTCGCTCGAACTGGCACCCATTCTCGATCGCCTGAAGGACGTCGGCTATGCCACCTTCATCCAGCGAGGCGGTCGATTCCGCGCGGTTGCGCAGAGAGAGTCCTAGGACATGCCGTCGCGTCGCGTCGCTAATATCGCGGTGAGCGAATGAGTGGGATCGCGCGCTCCGAGTTTTCGGTGGTCGGCTCCTTCGAGCGGTACATGGAGCACGTCGCCGCGGGTTTCGCGCTCACACGGGGTGCGTCGCACGAGGTGATCTACGCAAACGCCGCGTTCCGGGCTCTGTTCACGCTCGATGGAACGATGACGCTCGGAGGGCCGGTCTCCGCGCTCTTCTCCGACGCTGACGCACGCGCCCTCGGTCCGATTCTCGACCGCGCATATCGAACTGGAGTCGTGTCGCGCAATCGGAGTCTGCAGCCCGTCGATGAATGCGCGCATCCGCTGCGCTGCACCGTGTGGCCTGACGTCAGCGTCAGCGGCGAGACGAATCATCTCCTGCTCGAAGTGCGCACCGCGACGCCGGGCGAGGTGAATGTCGCGCTGCAGCGACAGGTGGCCGAGCGGCTGTTGATGAGTGCATTGCGCGAGCACGATGCCGCGGCGCTTGCGCACCTGTCGTGGAAAGAGGCGGCGTTCCTCGCCACGGAGAGCCGGCGACTTTCTTCCTCGCTCGATGAAGACGTAACGGTATCCGCGATGAAGCGAATGTCGATCCCGCATCTCGGCGCGTGGTGCTTCATCGACATGCTGGACAACAACGACGAGATCCAGCGACTGACGGTCATCCATCCCGACCACGACAAGCAGGAGATTCTCGACGGCCTGCGCAGCGTCTGGATCCCAACGTCCGGCGATTCGTACAGTCTGGCGGCAGTGTTGCGCTCTGGCGCATCCTCGGTGGTCGTCGAAGGAAGGGAGGTGGCGAGGGTTAGCGATCAGCCCGCAGTCGTCGAGGCGCGGCGGCGCCTCGAGGTCACCACGCGGCTGACGGTCCCGCTCAGAATAGAGGACGAGGTACGGGGCGCGATCACCTTCGTCGGGGATCTCCACGGCAGCCATGTCACTCCCGAGAATATCGAGCTCGCGAAGGATCTCGCGAATCAGAGCGCGCTGGCCCTCGAGCGCGCCCGACTTCACGGCGAGGCCCTCGCGCTGCAGAAGCGCGCCGAAGCCGCGAACGAAGCAAAGAATGCCTTTCTCGGCATGATGAGCCACGAGCTGCGCACGCCACTGAGCGCCATCGCAGGATACGTCGATCTCATACTGCTCGAGCTTCGCGGGCCGGTCACCGACGACCAGCGTCGGGACCTTGGCCGGATCCGCTCGAATCAGCGTTACCTGATGGGTCTCATCGACGAGTTGCTCGGCTTCGCAGCGGCGGGAAGTCAGCGCATCTCGTGCAGGACCGATAATCTCGGTGTCGAGGAGATCCTCTCGGCCTCCTGCTCGCTGCTCGAGCCGCTGTTGCAGGAGAAGTCCCTCACGTGCGACGACATCTCGTGCAGTCCGACGTTGATGTTGCTGGCGGATCGCGCGAAGGTGATGCAGATCATGGTCAACATCCTGTCGAACAGCATCAAGTTCACGCAGCCAGGCGGACGCATTTGGCTCGCCGCGGATTCGACGAAGGATTCGGTGATGCTGCACGTGTCCGACTCGGGAATCGGCATCGCCCCGGACAAGCTCGAGTCGATCTTCGATCCGTTCGTCCAGCTGAGCAGTGGCCCGGCGCGCACGGGTGCGGGCGTCGGGCTCGGCCTCTCAATCAGCCGCGAGCTGGCGCGAGCGATGCGGGGCAACCTCACTGTGGAGAGCGAAGAAGGCGTCGGCTCGAAGTTCACGTTGACGCTTCCGAGAGCGGGAATCGCGTCGTCCGAGCCGACTCACGGTGCGCTCGATGGAATGTTGACGGACGTGCCGCTGTCCGCCCCGGTGCACCGGGAGCCCTGATCGGGGCTATGAGTCGGCGACGACACGAGGGGCGCCGGCATCTCTGCGGGCGCCCCTCGTTCTTTCTGCGAAGCCGCATATCTGCTTCGACTACTCGATGATGAGCTGCCCCTTCATTCCGACCGCAGCGTGCGGCATGCAGAAGAAATTGTAGGTGCCGGGCTTGAGTCCCGCCGTCGACATCGTCCAGCTTTCGCCATCGGTGTCCAACAGTGGGCTCTGGAGTGGACCCGCCGCCTTCGGCATGTCGGCCTGCAGCGCCGCCGACGCGCCCGCCGGAATGTCGTCCGCCTTGAAGGTGACGTCGTGCGGGCCGCCCATGACGTTCGTGAACGTGATCTCGTCGCCGACCTTGGCGTTGATGATCTTCGGCTCGTACCGGTAGCCCTTGGCATCGCCCGTCATCTTGACGGTGATCGTCGCGTGTATCGCGGAGGCGGGGGCGGGGCTATTCGTCGGCGTCGCAGCGTACGCGGAGTGTACGGCAATCGCGAACACACTGGCCACGGAGAACGCTGTAGTCGTCGCGCGCAATAAGTGCATCATGGTTTGCAGAGGCTCCTTGTCGTCGGAAGGCGAAGTCATACAGGATATAGAAGTCCGGCGTGACCGATTGGTTCCACCCGCGCATGGCTCGCAGGGCGTTGCGGCCGATCTGCGGTGGCTAACCGCTCGCCGAGGATCGGACGCCAAAGATAATGCTTACCGGCGCGAGCGCACCTGATCGTTCCGCTCCCGTCTCGCCCGCTGGCGCAACTCCAGATTACGCATCCGAAGCACTAGCACGTAACTCTCGCCGAGCCCGCTTTTTTCCTCTGCGTCTTCGCAGCGCTCTCGCGGTCCCGTCCGTATTTATTTCGAGAGAGCTCGATCCTCCGCTCCCTCCAGCCGCGCGCCCTCACTATGGGGCGCCCCTCCCGTTCCTCAGGTCCGACGTGATTCAGCGAATTCGTCCGCTCACAGCCACGCTCGCCATCGCCGCCGCACTCATCGCGGCAGCAGCGGTACCCGCCGCCGCGCAGCAGCTCTCGAGCGGCATCGACACCAGCCGCTTCGATCACTCCGTCCGCCCGCAGGACGACTTCTATCGCTACGTCAACGGCGGCTGGCTGAAGAGCGCGCAGATCCCGGGCGACGCATCGAGCTGGGGCGCGTTTCAGGAGCTCCGGGAGGACAGCCGCAACGCCGAGCATCAGCTGTTCGAGAATGCGAGCACGGCCAACGCGCCGGCGGGCTCCCCGCAGCGGAAGGTCGGCGATCTCTACGCGAGCTACATGGACAGCGCGCGCGTCGAGAAGCTCGGCACCGCGCCTCTCGCACCGGAGCTCAAGCGGATCGCGGCGCTCAAGACCACGTCGCAGCTTCCGGCGACCTTCGGCCACTTCGCCCACCTTGGCATCAACGGTCCGATCGGCGTGTTCGTCGGCGCGGACGCGAAGCACTCGACCGAGAACATCGTGCAGCTCTCACAGTCCGGGCTCGGCATGCCCGACCGCGATTACTATCTGAAGCAGGATCCGAAGATGGAGGCCACGCGCGCCGCGTACGTCGCCTACATCACGCAGATGCTGACGCTCGCGAAGCAGCCCGACCCCGCGGGCGCGGCGAATCGCATCCTCGCCCTGGAAACACAGATCGCGACGCCGCAGTGGGAGCGCGCGCGCAACCGCGATCGCGACGCCACGTACAACAGGATGACCGTCGCCGAGCTCGCGGCGACGACGCCATCGTACAGCTGGAAGAGCTATCTCGACGCGGCCGGTCTGTCGAAGGCGACGGATGTCGTCGTGCGCCAGCCGGATTACGTCAAGGCGATCGATCCCGTGCTCGCGAACACGCCGGTGTCGACGTGGCGCGAGTATCTCACCTTCAAGCTCATCGACGGCTTCGCCGACGAGCTCCCCGCCGCCTTCGTGCAGGCGCACTTCGCCTTCCGCGGCAAGACGCTCAACGGCCAGCAGGATCTCGCCGTCCGCTGGAAGCGCGCGGTCGACGGCACCAACGGCACGCTCGGCGAGGCCGCGGGCACCCTGTACATCGCGAAGTACTTCAAGCCCGAAGCGAAGGTCCGGATGGATGCGCTGGTGACGAACATCATCAACGCCTACCGCGTCGGCATCGACAGCCTCGAGTGGATGAGCCCGGAGACGAAGACCCAGGCAAAGGACAAGCTCGCTCACTTCAAGGTGAAGATCGGCGCACCCGATAAGGCGCGCGACTACTCGGCGCTCACGATCAAGCGCGATGACCTCTTCGGCAACGAGCTGCGCGCGCGCGAGTTCGAGTACGCGGACATGACGAGCCGCCTCGGCAACCCGGTCGACAACACGCGCTGGGGGATGACCGCGCCGACCGTGAACGCCCAGTACAACTCGACGGCGAACGACATCACCTTCCCCGCCGGCATTTTGCAGCCACCGTTCTTCCAGGTGAACGCGGATGATGCGGTGAACTACGGCGCGATCGGCGCGGTGATCGGACACGAAATCGGCCACGGCTTCGACGATCAGGGGCGCAAGTCCGACGGTGAGGGCAATCTGCGCGACTGGTGGACCGCGGATGATGCGAAGGCGTACGAGGCGCGCACCACGAAGCTCGGCGCGGAGTACGACGCCATCAATCCGATCGATGACTTGCACATCAACGGCAAGCTGACGATGGGCGAGAACATCGGCGATCTGAGCGGCCTCGCGCAGGCGTATCGCGCGTACCGCATCTCGCTCCACGGCAAGGAAGCGCCGGTGATCGATGGTCTCACTGGCGACCAGCGGTTCTTCATCGGCTTCGCGCAGATCTGGCGTGGCAAGATTCGCGATGATGCGCTGCGCCAGCAGCTGCTCACCAATCCTCACTCGCCCGGCGACTACCGCGCGATGGTGCCGCTCGTCAACAACGATGTGTTCGAGAAGACGTTCGACGTGAAGCCAGGCGACAAGATGTATCTCGCGCCTGCGGATCGCGTGAAGATCTGGTAGCTCGCATGCGGTAGCACAGCGTAACGAATCGCTCCCCTTGTGTGGCGATGGGAAGGACGGTATCCTCCTTCCCATCACTGCACGGTGGAGACTATGAGCGACATCGATGGTGGACTCATGCGCGGCACGCTCGACCTGCTGATCCTCAAGGCGCTGACCTGGGGACCGCGGCACGGTTACGGCGTCGCCGACTGGATCGAGCAGGCGACGGAAGCAGCGCTCCTCGTGGGTGAGGGCACGCTCTATCCCGCCCTGCATCGGCTCGAGAGCCAGAAGTGGATCGAGGCCGAGTGGGGCCTCTCCGAGAACAATCGCCACGCGAAGTTCTACAAGCTGACGGCCGCGGGCCGCGCGCAGCTGCGCACCGGGCTGTCCGCGTGGCAGCAATTCGTCGAAGCGGCCTCGCGCGCGCTACACGCGAGCGGCTCACCGCGCACCGCGTGACGGAGCGCGGCGGCTGGACTCGCGTCTTCCGCATCGGTGTCGGTGCCCGGCATCTCGAGCGCGACGTCGACCAGGAGCTGGAGTTCCACATCACCATGCGCACCCAGACGCTCATCGCCGCCGGCTTTGCGCCGGACGCGGCGCGCGCGAAGGCGCTGGAGCGCTTCGGCGACATGCGCGCGATCCGCGACAGATGCCTCGACATCGACACTCACCGGGAACGTGCCATGCGACGCACCAACTATCTGAGCGACCTGCGGCAGGACATCGCCTACGCACTGCGCTCAATGCGCCAAAACGCCGGCTTCACCGCGGTCGTGCTGGCCACGCTCGCCCTCGGCATCGGCGCGAACACATCGACCTTCACGCTCATCGATGCGCTCGTGTTGCGCACGCTGCCCGTGCCGCATCCGGAGCAGCTCGTGACCATCGGGAATCCCGTACGCACTGGCGGTCTCTCCGAGGGAACGCCGCGCAACGACATCGTTTCATACCCCGTGTACGCAGACGTTCGCGAGCAGGTACGTACGCTGTCGGGCGTCTACGCGACCGGCCGCGTGCGTGTCGATGTCCTGGTGGAGAGCACGCAGAAGGAGCCCGAGCATCCGCGCGGACGGTTCGTCTCGGGCAACTACTTCGCGGTGCTGCAGGTGCGCGCGGCGATCGGTCGCACATTCACGCCAGACGAGGAGCGCGTGCCCGGCGGCGCACCTGTGGTCGTGCTCAGCGATGCCTACTGGCGGACGCGATTCGCGGGTGACCGCGGCGTCGTCGGCCGCTCGATGCAGGTGAACGGCGTCACCCTCACCATCGTCGGCGTCACTCCGCCGAAATTCACCGGCGACATCGTCGGGCAGCCGAGCGACCTCTGGCTTCCGTTGATGGAGCAGGAGGTGCTCATGCCGAACGCGCCGGCGTTACGCGATCGAAGCATCAGCTGGCTGCAGATGATGGGGCGCCTCGCGCCGGGAGTCACGCTCGCGCAGGCCAAAAGCGAAATCACCGCGGTGGAGAATCGCTCGCTCATTGATCACGCCATTCCCTCCGAGATTGCCAGCATCACCGGGAACCTGCGCGAAGAGCCTTTGCGGGTAGAAGGCGGCGCGCGCGGCTTCTCCTACTACCGCCGCTTCTTCTCCGGCCGGCTGTACATCCTCATGGCCGCGGTAACCGTCGTGCTGCTCATCGTCTGCGCCAATCTCGCGAACTTGATGCTCGCGCGCGCCTCCGCGCGCGGCCGCGAGATGAGCGTGCGCATGGCGCTCGGCGCGAACCGCCTCCGCCTCGTCCAACAGCTGCTCACCGAGAGCGTGCTCCTCGCCTTCGCGGGCGGCGCGCTCGGAATTCTCTTCGCCATCTGGGGGAGCTCAGCGCTCATCGGGCTCACGGGCGGCGCGAAACTCGAGGCGCTTCTCAACGGCCCGGTGCTCATCTTCACAGCCACGCTCTCGCTTGCGACGGCGATACTCTTCGGGTTGGTGCCAGCGCTGCGAGCCACGCGCGTCGAGCTCGCGACGGTGCTGCGAGCGCAGGGGCGCGGCGTGTCGAACGCCGAGCGCGGCACCGGGAAGTTCGGACTTGGCAAGATGCTCGTGGTGGCGCAGGTCGCGCTCTCCGTGCTCCTCCTGGTAGGCACGGGGATGCTCGTGCACAGCATGCAGCGCATGCAATCGACGGACATCGGCGTCGCGCGCGACAACCTCATCATCGTCGATGTCGACGCGCAGCGCGCAGGCTACAAGGGCGATCGGCTGCATACGCTCGTGCGCGACTTGCTCGCGCGCGCGCAGCAGACGCCCGGGGTGGTCGCGGCCTCGGTATCCGAGAACGGATTGTTTTCGGGCACGGAGTCGGCAACGAACATGACCGTGGAGGGATTCACCGCGCGTTCCGAGGAAGACACGTCGATCGCGTATGACGACGTCAGCCCCGGCTACTTCAATGCGATCGGCGCGCACGTGCTGCAGGGACGCGATTTCGAGGCGCGCGACAACGAGTCCGGAGCGAAGGTGGCCGTTCTCAATCAAACCGCCGCGCGCTTCTTCTTTCCGCACGGCGGCGCGCTCGGCGCGCACGTGACGGCGGACAGCTCGACGTTCGAGATCGTCGGCGTGGTGGGGGACGTCGAGGGCAATGACCTGCGCGCCAAGCCCGTGCGTCGCGCGTATTTCTCGATGCTCCAGATGCGACAGCCGCCGGGACAATTCGCAATCGAAGCGCGTGCGAGCGGCGATCCGGCCCGGCTCGTCGAAACGCTGCGCCAGGCACTCTCTGCCGCCGATCCATCGGTCTCTCTCAGGGCGCGCGCACTCTCCGACC
>JBBRYY010000074.1:0-13918 GCA_038237245.1 Gemmatimonadales bacterium
ATTCTTCATCGCGTTCGGGCGGCCGTCGTAGCCGAGGAAGGCGCCGTCGGGGTCGCGCAGCGCGCCGAACTTCACGCTGAGCACCGCGGCGCTCCGGTCGCGGCCCTGGAGCGCATCGCGGATGAGAAGCTCGTTCGTCCCCATGCCGTAGAAATCGCCCGTGTCGAGCAGTGTGATTCCGGCGTCGAGCGCCGCGCGGATCGTGGCGATGGATTCCGATCGATCGGCGGGGCCGTAGGCATCGGACATGGCCATGCAGCCAAGCCCGAGCTCGGAGGCGACGGGGCCGGTGGAACCAAGTTGCCGTGTGCGCATGTTCTATCTGGGTGCGGATGTAAGATCGGTGAGTCCTGGCAGCTACGATCTACCTTCGAAGGAGCAGCATGCAAAACAGCATCCCGCGCCCGCTCGCGCTCGTCACTGGTGCATCGAGCGGCATCGGCGCCGAGCTTGCGCGTGAGCTCGCGCGGCACGGACACGATCTCGTGCTCACCGCGCGGCGCACCACGGAGCTCGAAGCGCTCGCCACGGAGCTCCGCGCACTCGGCGCCGCGGCGAGGGTGGTCACGAAAGATCTGAGCATGCCCGGCGCGGCGCGCGCGCTTGCGACTGAGCTCGAGGCAAGCGGCATGCAGATCGATGTACTCATCAACAACGCGGGCTTCGGCGACGCGGGCCCGTTCGTGCGCGCGGATCCCGACCGCATCGATTCGATGCTCCAGCTCAACGTCGCATCGCTCACGGCACTCACCCGCGCGATCCTGCCGGGGATGGTGGAACGAAAGCGCGGGCGTGTGATGCTCGTGGCCTCCGTCGCCGCGTTTCAGCCGGGCCCGAACATGGCGACGTACTGCGCGAGCAAGGCGTATGTCCTCAGCCTTGGCGAGGCGATTGCGCGCGAACTACGCGGCACTGGCGTCACGCTCACGACGTTGTGCCCCGGAGCGACGCTCACCGGCTGGGCGGCGGAGGCGGGCGCCGATTCGCTGCCGCTGTTCAAGAGCAAGCTGATCCCGAAGATGACGGCTGCCGAGGTCGCACGCGCGGGCTATGCGGCGATGATGCGCGGGAAGCCGGTTCTCGTGACGGGATGGATCAACAGAATCGTCTCAGTCAGCAGCCAGGTATTCCCGCGAGTCATCGTCTATCCCGTCTCGAAGCTGATGCTCGGAGACCATTCGGCATAACGGTATTCCTACTTCGCCGTGAGCTCGGTCATCGTCTTCGCATCGTCCATCTCGAGCGCGTGCTCCGCGCGCAGACACGCGACATCGCGGTTGAGCGACGCGAAGGCCACCGGCTTCCCATTCTCCCTGTAGGCGACGAGCGCATCGTCGTTGTCGATGCTCCCACCGATCGCGACATCGTCGGCCTTCGACGCATGGCCAACGTAGCGGATCTCCATGCCGAATTGCGCGGTCCAGAAGAACGGGATGTCGTCGTACGCATCGCGCGCACCGAGCATGTTGCGCGCGGCGTACTGGCCCTGGCGCTCGGCGACGACGAAGTGCTCGACGCGGATGCGTTCGCCGCTGCGGTACGGGAAGGACGCGATGTCGCCGGCCGCGAAGACGCCGGGGATGCTCGATTCGAGATACTCGTTGACGATGACGCCGTTGTCGACGGCGAGCCCCATCTGCTTCGCGAGGTCGAGGCTTGGCCGAACGCCGATGCCCACGACGATGATGTCCGCATCGATGGAGGAGCCGTCGTCGAGGATCACGCCGGAGTTGGTAATCGCGGTGACGGATTTCTCCAGCGAGAACTCCACACCCTTCTCCTCGTGCAGCGTCCTGATGTGCGCGCCGAGCTTCACGCCGAACACCTTCGCGAGCGGAACAGCGTCGGGCGCGACGACGTGCACGTCGAGTCCGCGCGTACGCAGGGACGCCGCGCCCTCGAGGCCGATGAAGCTTGCGCCGATGACGACGGCGCGCTTTCCGGGGGCTGCCGCGGCGATGATCGCGCGGCTGTCGGCGAGCGTGCGGAGATAGAAGACGTTCTTCTGCTCCGCGCCCGGAAGCTTGAGGCGAATGGGATCCGCGCCGGTGCAGAGGAGCAGCCGGTCATAGTCGCGCGTGCCGCCGTTCTCGAGCGTTACGCGCCTCGCCTTTGCATCGATCGACGCGACCTTCGTCGACGTGAGCAGCTCGATGTCATGGCGCTTGTAGAAATTTACCGAGTGCAGCGGGAGCCAGTCTTCCTGTGCGGTGCCGGCGAGATAGTCCTTGGAGAGATTCGGGCGGTCGTACGGTACGGAAGGATCGGAGCCCAGTATCGTGATGCTTCCCGTGTATCCCTCGCGGCGAAGAATCTCGGCGGCGGCGTTGCCGGCGACGCCGGCGCCGACGATGATGACGCGCTTCACATCCGCGGGGAGTGCCGGCGATGGTTTGATTGGCGTCGAACCATCCGCCACAGTGATTTCCTTCGTGACAACGATCGTGTCGCCGCGTCGCTCGGTTTCCCATCGCGAAACCGGGCTCAGTGCGGGCGCCTTGAGCGCCTCGCCAGTGCGCAGGCTGAAGCACGCGTGATGCCATGGACAGCGGACCGTGTCGCCGACGATGAGCCCATCGCCCAGGGGGCCGCTGTAGTGCGTGCACGTCGCGCCGATCGCGAAGATCTCGTTGCCACGGCGCGAGAGAAGCACCGCCTTCCCCTGCGCGTGACCGACGAGCATCCCTCCATCGGGGATCGTGGAAACGGGCACACCAGCTTCGAGATCCGGTCCCGTGAGCTCCTGTTCGCCACTCATAATCGTGCTCTCCACTCTCGCGCTGCGAGGAAGGCTGCGTCCGCGACGACGCTCGTGCGGGCTGGTTCTTGCGTACAAATAAGGCTTACAAACCTCAATTCGAACAGGTGCGGAATGTCCAAGCAACGCCACGACCCACACAGCGGTCACGATCACATTGAAGGACAGCAGGGGCAGAAGAGCAATGCGGAGATCGCCAAGCTGAAGCAGAAGCCGGAAGAGGGAGCAACGCCGGAGCCGGGGAAGGAAACGAGCAAGGACGGCCGCCCGCACGAGCCACAGAAGAAGGAGCACGGCTGACGAGCTGCGAGCTCACCGCCGCGCGAGCCATCGCATCTCCTGTGCGGCGGCTCGCGCGATGGTACGAGCAAATAACATTACCGGCGAGCCGCCGCCGAACGCGGCCGCGATCGCCCACAGCGCTCGCATGGAAAAAGGTGCGCGATCGTCGATCGCGATGATCTCTTCCCACTGCTCCGGCGCGAACTTCGACTTGAAGTGATCGAGGCCGTCGAAGTCGTAGAAGCGCCGGCCGTGTGCGCGCACCCAGCGCAGCACGAGCCGCAGCCACACCGGAACCCCTGGCTCCGCGTACTTCGCGTGCCGAGACAACGGGGCGAGCCCGAGCGTGACGTATTCCGCACCTTCGTCCGCGAGCGCATGCATTGCCGCGTCGACGAGCAGCTCCGAGGTGCCATTTGGCGCATTGGTTCCGCGCACGATCTGCTCGATGAGCCAGCCGTGCCGCGCGGGGACCGGCGACGCAACGAGATACGCCACCGCTGCACCCGCGCGCTCGGCGACGAAGATACGGCGGTCGATCGTGAGCGCGATGGTGTCCGTCTCGATGAGGAAGTGAAGCGGCGGGAGGCCGAGCGTCTGCAGCCACTCCTCCAGCAGCGTTTCGAGCGCCGGGCTCTTCCGCGCGTGCCCGGCGCTCCACCGGGAGACGACGACTCCCTTATTCCGCGCGCGATTGAGCTGCGCGCGCAGCGATGCCCGTCGCGCGATGATGCCGCTCCACGCGCGCGGATCCCAGCTCGGCTGCGCGCCGAGACCTACCGTGCCACGCGAGCGACCGGGGCCGCGCGCGATGATCGTCGACTCGAGGCGGTCGCCCGCGCCGAAGTAGCACACGCGATCGCGCGCGGCGCGCGCGTCGGCAGCGAACTCGGCGACGACTTCGCCGAGTCGCTCGGGGGCGCACACCGGCGCTCCGGCGACGACGCGCACGCCGTTGCGGCGCACGAAGCCCACCACCGCGTCGCCGCCCGCCGAGAACCAGAGCGCGATGCCGGGGTTGAGGATCTGGTACGCCGTGGCGTTCCAGCCATGTCGCAGCACGAGCGTGCGCGCGCGCGCGGCGCTCTCGTCGCTCAACGGCTCTCCCATCCGCGAAAAGCTAAGCGCACGGCGGCCGGGATCATTCGGTAGCGGTCGCGCGTTCAGCCGATTCGAGGACGACAATCGTTGGTGGTATCGTCGAGCACCAAAACGGAGAACCGGGAGCGGGGATGGCGAAGATGCGTGCGATGCAGGTGGCGAAGGCGGGCGGGAAGCTGGAGCTCGTCGAGAAGGAGATTCCGACTCCGGGTGCGGGACAGGTACTGGTACAAGTGAATGCCTGCGGCATTTGCCACAGCGACTCGCTCACGGTCGAGGGGCATTGGCCGGGACTCACCTTCCCGCGCGTTCCGGGACACGAGGCCGCCGGCGTCGTGGAGTCGCTCGGCGCTGGGGTGCTCGGCTGGACAGTGGGCGACCGCGTGGGCATCGGCTGGTACGGCGGGAGCTGCGGCTACTGCGATTCCTGTCGACGCGGCAATTTCGTCGCCTGTCTCAACAATCCGCTGATCTCGGGCATCTCCTTCGACGGAGGATACGCCGAGTACATCCTGGTGCCGAAGGAAGCGCTCGCACACATCCCGGATGAAGTATCGGACATCGACGCGGGGCCGCTCATGTGCGCCGGCGTGACGACGTTCAACTCGCTGCGCAACAGCGGCGCGATCGCGGGAGACACGGTGGCGGTGCAAGGCATCGGCGGGCTCGGACATCTCGGCGTGCAGTTCGCGGTGAAGATGGGCTTCCGCACGATCGCGATCGCCCGCGGCGCGGACAAGGAAGCGCTCGCGAAGAAGCTCGGCGCTCATGTGTACATCGACAGCGCGGATGGCAAGGCGGGCGAGGCGCTCGCGAAGCTCGGCGGTGCGAAGGTCATTCTCACGACGGTGACGAGCGGCGCTGCGATGGCGGAGATGATCCCCGGGCTGGGCATCGGCGGCAAGCTGCTCATCGTCGGCGCGGCGTTCGACCCGATCCCGGTGTCGTCGCTCGCGCTCATCGGCGGGAGCAAGTCCGTCGCGGGATGGGCATCGGGATCCTCGATCGACTCCGAGGACACGATGAAGTTCAGCGCGCTCGCCGGCGTAAAGCCGATGACGCAGGTGATGCCGCTCGAGCGCGCGCAGGAGGGCTACGATCTCATGATGGCCAACAAGGCGCGCTTCCGCGTCGTGCTCACCATGGGGAAGTAGCTAGGGCATGACGGGAAGCACGATGTGCGATGGCAGCGCGGGAGATGAGTAGACGCGCTGCGTCGCCTTCGAGTAGTCGGCTTCGGTCGCCCTGTAGATGCTCGGGACGAACTTCTGCGGATTCCGATCGATGAGCGGAAACCAGGTCGACTGGACCTGGACCATCAGCCGGTGCCCCGCGAGAAAGACGTAGTCGCGGTCGCGCAGCGGAATCTTCCATTCGACGGGTGCATTCGCGACGAGCGCGTGCGGATGCTCGTAGCTCGTGTTGTAGCGCCCGCGCCGAATCTCCATCGCGACCGGCAGCTGGTAGCCGTTCACGGAGTGGGCGTACTGCAGGGGTTTGGGACCTGCGTCGGCATCCCACGCGTTCGGCGTCGCGTTTTCCGGATACACATCGATCAGCTTGACGACGAAGTCCGCATCGGTCCCCGATGTCGACGCGTAGAGATCGGCCGCGACCTCGCCGGTGATCACGAGGTCGTGCTCGAGCGGCGCGCTGGTGTAGCTCAGCACATCGGGACGGTGGTCGACGAAACGCTGATCGGCGATCTCCCACGCGCGCCAATCGCCGGCGGGGTATGTCGGCGAGATGGGGCGCGCGCGATACGGAACCGGATTCGCGGGATCGGAGACATACTCGCGATACGAGGCGCGGCGCGTGGTGGCGGCCGGCCTCGTGAACGAGAGTGTTCCGTCGGAATGGAGATACAGCTTGGTCGGCTTCGATTTCTTCGGCGGCCACTCGGCGTACGTGCGCCACTTGTTCGATCCCGACTGGAAGGTCGACGCGCGCCATGCGGGCTTGGTCCCTTCGCCGTGGAGATAGTAGCGGAAGAACGGCGCCTCGATCGTCTCACGGAATTCGCGCGAGGTCTCGTGGCCGCCGTTGGACATGAGCCCGAGACTGTCGCCCTTGGGCGCGCGCCACTGACCGTGGAACCACGGGCCTGCCACCATGAAGTTTGTATGATCGGGATCGTGCTCGGCTGCGTGGCGGAAGACCTGCCACGGGCCCCATGGATCCTCCTGATCCCAAAAGCCGGCGACGTTGAGATTCGGAACGGTCGAGGCGTGGAGCTGATTGACCCATGCCTCCTTCTTCCAGAATTCATCGTAGTCGGGGTGCGCGACGACATCGTTCCAGAACGGGAGCGAGCCGTGCATGTACTTCGTGTTGATGTTGGAGAGCGGCCCGAGCGCGAGGTACCACGAGTAGTCGTCGTAGACGTCGAATGCGAAGTCGGTGTTCTTGTTCTTGTCGGCCTGCTCGAGCACCGAGTACTCGAAGGCGTAGCTCTCCCGCAGCGCGCCGTAGCGATGGGTGTCGTCGTTCATCCACTGGTCGACCGGCGTCGCCTGCTCGCTGATCGCCTTGAGCGCGGGATGCGGATGAAGGAGCGCCATCGCGGTGGTGAGCCCGTCGTACGAGACGCCGTACATGCCGACCTTGCCGCTGTTGTTGGCGACGTGCTTGACGAGCCAGTCGATGCTGTCGTACGCGTCGGTGGTTTCGTTCGTGGAGGTCGAGTCCGCGAGGTTGGCTGCTTCGGAGAGGAGGAAGACGCCTTCGGACTTGAAGCGACCGCGCAGGTTCTGGATGACAAAGATGTATCCGTCGGCGGCGAGCTCCTTGATGTTCGGCGCGATCTCGGTGGGCGCGTGCTCGGGCACACCGTAGGGCGTGCGACGAAAGAGAATCGGGAGCGGCCCGTTCGCATCGACCGGCGTGAGGATCACGGTTTGCAAATGCGCGCCGTCGCGCACGGGGATCATCACTTCCTGATAGGTGAAGATCGGATTGAGCGCGGGCGCCTGTGCACGCGCGGACGCGGCGAGCAGCGTGACGGCGAGGACGGTGCGAAGAGACATCGAGCTCCGTGGCGTGTGCGAGTGATCGCACAACATACCGCCCGCCGCCCATGAGCGCGACACATCCCTCCTTACTTGGCGGCGGGACTACAACTGCCCCGCTGGAACACACGCATCAACAATCGAGCTACGGACAAAAACGGAAGACGGCAACGGACAAAAACGCAAAGTTCACGTCGCAGTCGTGGTTCCCGTCAGTGTCAGTTCACTCCGTTGTTGTCCGTATTTCAATGGTCAGCGTATGTGTTCAGGCGCGCCCTTATGCCCTGCCCCACGCGCGATCGCCCTCGGCTCAGGGTTACCGGCGAAGTGGACCGTGAGCAGCGAGATGCAGAAGGCGAAGGCGATTGCGCGTGGGCCCATCGCGGGGAGATCGAGCTCGTGGGCGGAGAGCATCGCGAGCGCGAGCGCACCGAGAGTGGTTCCCGCGGCAAGAGCCGCCGTGCTCGTGGAGGCGATCAACCTCGAGGCGAAGCGCGTGCAGGCGAGCAATAGCGCGAGCGCAGCGATCCCGAGGCTCGCTAGCATCGCACGCTCGCCGAGCCCGTCGGCCAGGTCGGGGATCGAGACGATCGCATCGGTGGCGTTGTCGACCCCCGCCTCGGAGACGTCGGAGACGCGGACCTTCAGCTCGGCGCCAGTGGGGATTTGAGCCATCGCGAAGCTCGGCGCTCCGCCGCGCAACTCGCTCAGCGTCTCGCACGCGGCGATCGGTGCGGAGTGTGGCAGAACCGAATCCACGAAGCCGAAGAGTGCGGTCGCGGAACCGACACCCAGCGAGAGGAGCATGACGCCGAGCGCGGTGGATCCGCGCCGGGTGCGGCGCCGTGGTGCACTCGGAGTGAGATCGGCTGACGTGTTCGGCATGGTTGTCCCGCGCGGTGCATTTGAGAGTCGGGCGAGTGGGCGATCCCCACCGTTCACCGAATTGGATGCAGCGGCACATCATTTGGTTTACATGATTCGAAAATCTCTGCGGCCCATCGTGACGGGCACATCATACTGGCCACGGGAACGAGGCGGCTTGACAGCGGTCCGCGCGGGGGGGCAGACTCACTCGATTCCCCCGCCCGCCTCCCAAGACCACTCCATGCGCATCCGACTTCCGCTCACCGCGCTCCTTTTGTGCGCCGTCCCGTTCGCCGCCGGCGCGCAGCGCACCTCCATCGTGCCGCTGCTCCCCGAGCCCACCGTCGCCGCACTCGCCAGCGAGCTCTCCGGCGCGTCCGCGAAGCGCAACCTCGAGTTCATCACGCGGCAGCATCGCATGCGCGCGTCGAAGGGCTTTCGCACGGCGGCGGATTTCGTCGCGGCGCAGGCGAAGAGCTACGGACTCGAGGAGGTGACCGTCCACGAATTCCCGGCCGACGGACACACGATGTACGGCACGCAGATGGCGCGACTCGGATGGGATCCCGAGTTCGCGGAGCTGTGGGAGGTACGCGTCGACGGCGCGCGGGTCACGCCGCTGCTCCGCGTCGCCAGCTTCGAGGATGAGCCGGTGATCCTCGCCGAGGACAGCGACAGTGCGGATGTCACGGGCGAGCTCGTGGATGTCGGCGCCGGAACGTCGGACAAGGATTACGCGGGAAAGAACGTGCGCGGGAAGCTCGTGCTCACATCGGAGGCGCCCGGCGATGTCGTCCCGCTCGCGTACGACAAGTACGGCGCAAAGGGGGTCGTGAGCGCCGCGCAGAACCAGGCCAACGCTTGGTCGCGCGAGGATGTCAATGCGATTCGTTGGGGGCATCTCGATTCGTTCGAGACGCGTCACGCGTTCGCCTTCATGCTCTCGCTCAGGCAGTACCGCAGCTATCAGGCGCGGCTGGCAAAAGGCGAGCACGTGATGCTGCACGCCATCGTGAAGGCCTCACGCCACGCGGCGACGTACAATCCGGTGACCGCGCTGATCCCGGGAAGCGACAGGAAGGGCGAGGAGATCGTGCTGAGCTGCCACCTCGATCATCAGCGGCCCGGCGCGAACGACAATGCGAGCGGGTGCGCCACGATACTCGAGGTGGCGCGCACGATCTCGAGGCTCGTCGCGGACGGGAAGATCGCGCGTCCGTCGCGCAGCATTCGCTTCGTGTGGCCGTGCGAAGTCGAGTGCACGCTTGCGCTCTTCGCGTCGGAGCCCGCGATGCGTGCGCGCTTCAAGGCCGTGATCCACATGGACATGGTGGGCGGCGGCCAGGTGACGAAGTCGATCTTTCACGTCGGACGCGGACCGGCGAGCCTGCCGTCCTTCGTGAGCGATGTGGGGCAGCGTTTCGGCAGCTTCATGAACATCGAGTCACAGATGTACGCCGAAGGAACGGGCGGGAAGTATCCGATGGTCTCGGGCGAAGGAGGGAAGGAGCCGCAGCTCGGCGATCTCGCGGAGTTCTCGATGGGGAGCGACCACGAGATCTACCAGGAAGCGTCGTGGAAGATTCCGGCCATCTACATGAATGACTGGCCGGACCGCTACATCCACACGAACTTCGATCTCCCCGCGAACATCGATGCGACGAAGCTGCAGCGCGCAGCGTTCATCGGCGCGGCGAGCGCGTTGTACCTCGCGAATCTGAAGTCATCGGATGTGCCCGCGCTGTGGGCGTCGATGGAGAGCGCCTCGCTCCGGAGGCTCGCGCTAATGCTCGACCGCCGTGCGTCGCTCGCGCCGGTGGAGGCCGCGTCGTTGACGCGGAATTTCCTGACGCAGGAGCGCGCCGGCTTCGAGTCGATCGCGTCCTTCGCGGCGATCCCCGACAGCGTGAAACAGGGCGCGGCGGCGTACTTCCAGCGGCTCGAGTCCATCACCGGCGCACCATCCGGGCCGGAGAGCGCGAGCGGCGACGCGGCGCTCGTCTTCGCACGCAACGCGGCGGTGAGCGGCCCGATGGTGGTATTCGGCTACGACTATCTCGAAGACCACACGAAGGGAAAGGCACCCCCCAAGCTGCTCGCCTATGAAGGGCTGCGTGGCAACGGAGACGAATACGCCTACGAGGTACTCAACTTCGTCGACGGCAAGCGAAGTGCGCGCGACATCCGCGACGCGGTAAGCGCGGAGTACGGCCCCGTCGATGTGGCGCTCGTCGCCGAGTATCTGCGCGCGCTGGAGCAGGCGGGGGCGGTGAGGGCGGCGAAGTGATGCACTGAGCAAGTCGTGAGGCTCCCGCACCCACTCACGCTGCTCGTCGGCGGCGTCGCTATCGCCGCCGCCCTGACGCACGTGCTCCCCGCAGGAGAGTTCGACCGCCGCGACGACCCCGTTACGCAGCGGAAGGTCGTCGTCGCGGGGACGTATCATCGCGTCGACGCGCAGCCGATCGGCCCGTTCGAGGCCATAGTCGCGATTCCCGACGGGATCATCGCCGGCGCCGCAGTCATCACCTTCATCTTTCTGGTGGGCGGCGCGTTCGGCGTCGTGGACAAAACCGGCGCGCTCCACGATGGCATCGACTGGCTCGTGCGTCGGCTCGGCGATCGCGGCATCGTCGCCGTTCCGATCGTCTGCATCGCGTTCGCCGCCGGCGGCGCGTTCGAGAACATGCAGGAAGAGATCATCGCGCTCATCCCCGCCCTCCTCATGCTCACCCAGCGACTCGGGTTCGATGCGTTGACCGCGGCGGAGATGAGTGTCGGTGCGGCAGCGATCGGATCGTCGTTCAGCCCCGTGAATCCGTTTCAGGTGCTCATCGCGCAGAAGGTGTCCGAGGTGCCGCAGCTTTCAGGCGGGAGCTACCGAATCATCTTTCTCGCGCTCGCGCTGTTGCTCTGGATCCTCGGCACGATGCGGCACGCGCGCCACACTCGAGTCGTCGTCGTTAATGAGAAAGGGCACACCGAATCACGTGAGTTCGGCGCCCGCGCGAAGGGAGTGCTCGCGATCGTCGCCGTTACCTTCGCCGTCTTCGTGTACGGTGTGGCGCAGCTTCACTGGGATTTCAATCAGGAGGCAGCGCTCTTCTTCGCGATGGGGTGCGCGGTCGGAGTCGTCGGCGGGCTTGGAGTCGGCGGGACGGCCGATGCCTTCGTCGACGGTTTTCGATCGATGGCGTATGCGGCGCTGCTCGTCGGCTTCGCTCGCTCGATCTCGGTGGTGATGGAACAGGGGCTCATCATCGACACCGTGGTGAACGGGCTCGCGACCCCGCTCGCCGGCCTTCCGGTGGCCGTAGCTGCCATCGGCATGATGTTGGCCCAGGCGGCCATTCATGTGCCGGTGCCGAGCGTCAGCGGGCAGGCGGTGCTCACGATGCCCGTTTTCGCCCCCGTCGCCGATCTCCTCCATATGTCGCGGCAGGTTGCGGTGCTCGCCTATCAGTACGGTGCAGGGATCTGCGAGCTGATTACGCCGACCAATGGCGCCCTCATGGCGATACTCGCGGCCGCGGGAGTTCGGTACGACGAGTGGATCCGCGGCGCTTGGAAAATGATTGCGGTGGTCGCCTTGACCGGTGCGGGTGCTATCGTGCTTGCGGTCGCGATGGCACTGCGCTAGGATTTATGATGCGCGAGGCGAGCTGAGCAACCCAGAAATAACGCTTGCATTTTGGGTGCTGGGTATGGCATTATCCTCGCAGACAAAAGTGATGATGGTGGCCAAGACGGCCCCGACTTCAGCCGGACAAGCAGTCTGGCAATACCTTCGACATGGAGGCACGGTGTACCAGAAGCCGAAGGTGGAACGGTTCGGAACGTTCCGTGAGTTGACGCAGGTCGGTTTCAATGGGACCACGGATGGCTTCACCATTTGCGGTAACAACGGTGGAACCGGAAACGAGCTTTGCAGTGGTCCGCCGGAGACGTGCCGGGATGGTTCGCCGGTAGTGTAGTTGGCTAATCGACCGATCGCGATAGAAAACATGGGGGCAGTCAGCTTCGGCTGATTGCCCCCATCTCTTTGTGCGCGCGCCGCTAGACCGGCACGCGTGGGACGATTACGCGCAGACTCTTCGGCCTCAGGCGAAAGTGGAGCGGCGTCGACATCGCCTGCACCTCCCCGTCGGTCGCCACGAGAATTCGACTGTGGCGTGTCTCGATTACGAATTCCGCCGCCTCCAGCGCTTCGAAGTCGCGCGCTTGTCGGAGGCGACCGATGAGCGCCTGAAGCGAGAGTCGCACGAGCGCCGCGCGCCCCTGCTTCTTCACGATGTAAATGCTGAACTTCCCGCCATCGATGCACTCGCGTGCGCCGATGTCGAACCCCTCCATGACGTACTCGTTATTGCCGACGAAGACGATCGGGGTCACGTGCACGCGCTTTTGCCCCTCGAGATCGATGCGCACCGTCATGAACGGATAGCGACGGAAGGCGGCGATCGATGCCAACACGAGGGAGCGCCACTTTCCGCGGCCGAGACGCGTTTGCTGGCGCTCGCGATCGCGCACCATGTCGGGGTAGAGGCCGAGGCTGGAGTTGTTGATGAAGACGTGGCCATTCACCTCGCCGACATCAACGGCGATCGAGTAGCCGTCGAGGATCGTACCCACCGCCTCCTCAAGCTCGAGCGGGATGTGGAGATCCTTCGCGAAGTGATTGAGGGTGCCGAAGGGAAGCACGCCGAGCACGGTCGGAGAGTCCGCGAGGGCGGCGGCGGCGGTGCTGATGGTGCCGTCGCCGCCGGCGGCGATCAGCAGGCGCGGGCGTGCGGCCGCGGCATTATGCATGAGCGCATCGAGCTCGTCGCCGCTTTTCGCGAGGCGGACGTCGACGGGCAGTTCGCGCGCAGCAAAGAGCTCGGTGAGCTCGGTGACGCGCTTGTCGACGTGAGGATTTCCGGCGCCGGCGTTGATGATCACCGGGACTGCTGCGCCGGCGATCACGTGAGCTCCACGAGCGTTATGGCGTGCCCTCGCGCTCGCCGGCGACGTGTGCATAGTACTCGTCGACGCACGTCGTGATGACATAATTCAGGCGCTCGTCGCCGTGCGCCGACGGCACGCGCGCGATCCCCACGGGGAGCTCCGACCACACGTCCTTGATCAGCACCAGCAGCTGCTCGGCGCGCATCCCCGAATGGCGTGCGTCAGCGCAGACCTGGCTCAACGCGGCGCGAAGATCGAGGGTCGCGCCAGGCGCGACATCAGCCAACTGCGAACCTGCATTCTGGAAGACCAATTGCAGGTTCGAACGCAGGCGGTGCTGCGTGCTGACATGTGAGCTGTCGCCGAGGAATTGGTCGACGGGAGGTTGATTGTCGGAGTTGACTTCCATGGTGACCTCGATTGCGGACGCCGGGTCATCGCGGCGAGGACTGGACGTCCGCGCGCGATGACTCACTGACGCCCTTCATTTCTACCGATCGTGGGCCACCTTCGCAATAGAGGAACAGCCATATACCCGCGAAGAGCCAATGGCTACATTTTTGAGAGTACAAATTCGTACGTTCGTTCCTGGTGCACTCCGATCGAGCGCAATCAGACGAGGAGTTGCGTCGCGGAATGGGGCCGAGCTCTGGCGGCTCGCACCGGGGCTCAGGGTGACTTATCTGGCGTAAGATGCGAGATTCCCCAGCTTCGGCGCTGGTGAGACCGCTTTCGTTCCCCAGAGATCTACATCGAGGTGTTATGTCGGGCCGTCTGATCATGAGAGTGTCGGCGTTCGTGCTCGTGGGACTGTTTGCGGGTCGCGCGAGTGCGCAGAACAGTTCACTCGACCAGGCAAAGAGCATCTACGCGAATGCCGCCTCGAACGGCGGCACCGACCGCGCCTCACTCGAGATGGCACGCGCGCGTGCCTCGATCGACGCCGCCGATTCTG